>CAXBPH010000089.1:0-23810 GCA_963977445.1 uncultured bacterium
TATTTTCTTCCGGGGGTGTTGCAAAGGCAATGGGTATAAACCTAAGGGTACGCCCAACTGCTCTTCTCGACACAATCTTCGTCCCCCCAGCCCATTATCGCCTATCATTTAACCCCTCCACGTTTCCCTCCCACCCAGCTTGGCCTGTATTCACAAGGGAAACATCCTTGGCAACGTTTCTGCCGCTGTTTCCACGGGCAGAATCTCCTTACGAGCGCCGGACAAACCCGGCAAACAAAGGAGAAATATATGAGCAAAGAAATCACCCGATACCCTGAATTACCGACCTCAACAGAAACTGAGATCACAACCGTTCAGGAACCCATTTCTGAACGCGATTCATTCATTGATTTGGCAGCGCGCCAAGAATGGCGACTCATCCGTCTTCAGGGGAAGAAACCGCAGGACATGGGGTGGCAAAATTCCCCCGGCTTGTCACGACAAGAAGCACTGAACCACCCCGGTAACCTCGGCATAGTCTGTGGCGAAAACTCGAACAGGCTATTCGTCGTGGATATCGACGGAGAAATTCCCGAGGATCTCCCAGACACCCCCACTGTCATTACAGGCAGTGGCGCCCTACATATGTACTATCAACTTCCTGAGGACATAACGTTGCTCAAGGCCAATAAAGTGGACCATGTCGCGAACAAAGTGGACACACGCTGGACTGGAGGTCAGGTTGTTTCCCCCGGTTCAACACACCCAGAAACAGGAAGGGAGTACAGTTGGATGCCTGGGAGGTCGCCCGATGATTTGCCCTTTGCCGAGGTACCGGAGTGGATTCTAATTGCGCTCCAATTGCCAAAAGAACCAAAGGGAGAGAGCAAAGCAGACGAACCCCGCTTAATGCCGGTCGAGGGTAGAGCCAAGCTCATTCAATCTTCGGCAGAACAGGTGCGCAATGCAATATCCGGTACGCGCAATCATACGCTGAATACCAAGTCCTATACCCTAGCAGGAATCCCATTGATACCCGACGATGTAATTTGCCAGGTCTTGGTTCCCGCAGCAATTGAGGCGGGTCTTCCTGAATCTGAGGTGAGAGCCACGATAGCATCCGGTATCAGAGCGGGCAGGTTGGCTCCAATGCCCGCAACTTCGTACGTGCCAACACAGGATGCCACCATCTCCATGGATTCCGTGGAGGCATTCCAGCTACGACGTTGTACAGATGTGTCGAATGGCATACGCTTCGAGCTGAAGAACACGGGTACCATCATGCATTCTGATTCAATGGGATGGCTCTGTTGGGATGAAAAGCGTTTCGCAGTCGATCCAAAAGGTGCGCGGGAGGCGGCTAAAGAGACTTCTGAAGACATCACTGACGAAATAAAACCACTCGCAGAGAAGATGGATTTACGCGACAGAGACGCCGCTGATCGCTTTCAAAAGTGTGTCGAACTCCTGAACAAATGGGCCAAGACATCCGCCAGCACAAAAGGCATAGACAATATCCTGAAGGAGGCCAAGACCACGCCGGGCATCAACGCAAACGCACGGGAGTTCGACGCGAACCCTTGGCTTCTAAACTGTCAGAACGGAACCATTGACCTTCGTAGTGGTGAGCTACTGCCCCACACCCCGGAACATGGGATAACCAAACTCGCTCCGATTGATTACAATCCCGATGCCGTGTGTCCGCGATGGGATCAATTCCTGTTGGAAATCTTCGAGGGAGACCTGGAAATCGTGGAGTATGTTCGTCGGGCACTGGGATATTCCCTGTCTGGAGATACTTCATGGCAAGTCTGGTTCCTATTGCATGGCAATGGTGAAAACGGAAAATCACGTTTTGTGGAGGTCCTGCGAACGGTATTGGGGCTGGATTACTGTCACGAGATAGACCCAGAGGAGTTGTGCCAGCAACAGTGGTCCAAGCATTCAACCGAGCGTGCTGCATTGCGTGGTGCAAGGTATCTCACATCGGAGGAAACCGACGAAGGCCGGCAACTGGCGGAATCATTTATCAAGGCACTCACGGGGCAGGGAAAGCTTCGAGCCCGGTTCATGCGTCAGGATTCATTCGAATTTGAACCTGTTTGCAAGCTCTGGTTGAGTACCAATAACAAACCCGTGGTGAAGGACAGCTCCCACGGTTTTTGGCGGCGGGTACGGTTGATTCCTTTCAACGCCTGCTTCGCCGACGCCCCAAATAAGGACCCGAAACTCAGCGACAAGCTGAAAGCTGAGGCACCCGGTATTCTGGCTCAATTGGTGAAATATGCCAAGATAGCCCATGTGGATGGCGAAGGAGCAATCCCTGAGCAGATGCTGGCCGCAGGCGAAAAATACCGGGGCGACTCCGACATACTGGGCATGTTCCTTGACGAACATACAGAAGAAGACCCATATGGCAGCATTCTGAAACGCGATCTGTACCAGCGCTACTCCGACGAGAATGCCGGGAAGTGCGACAAGCCAAGGAAGTTCAACGACCGATTGAAGGCTCGTGGTATCCCAAGTGGCCATACCCGAGAAGGGGCTACATGGGAAGGCCTGGCTATCAAGGACGTTTTCTCGTGATGTGACGCTTGTGACGGAGTAAGAGTAAGCCCCCCTATTCGTCTTGGTGGGGGCATCTGGCCTGGGGGGTGGCCTACCCAGATTGGGGAGGGGGGAACCCAGTCTGTGACGGTGGTGACGGAGTGAAAGTATAACACCCTATTTTGACGACCAAATAAGGGATTAAGCTTTTCTAGCGTCACAACCGTCACACTACCGTCTATCATGCGCGCCCCTGGGTAACTCCACTACGGTAGCGGCCAGTAGCCTTTTCCGACGCTTCCTGCCCCTTGATTCCGTCCGCCCCCTCTACCTCGGCGCCTCTTCCATTCTGGGGCCATTCACAGCGACTCCAGCCTCCTCGTTCTACCTCGCCCTGGGCTTCCAAAAACTTTTCAATACGAACAGGACAAATGTATGTAAACAGCGCGAGACGCGTCCGCCAATACAACCATGCCTGAATGAAAACAGCCGCGCCCCAGCGAGACGGGGATGATCGACGAAAAATCTTGTTTTCCATCCAGGACAAATTCATAGAAACAGAATGAGGCTCTGCGATTGATTCTTGGCTTGATCAACGTAGAGGGGAATTCAGAGCCAATAAACGCAGCCAGTGCTGCAGAAAGGATCCGTCATATGGATGAGGAATTCATTACAGAAGCAGAGCTGGCCCAATGGCTAAAGATCAGTAAATCCACGCTTCACAAGCTTCGTGAAGATGGGCTACTGCCTTTTCAACTCATTGGATCGTGCATCCGGTATTCCCGGAAAGACCTTGATGACTGGCTACGTCATCGAAAATTTAACCAACTGGAAGGAGGACCAGAAGATGTTCCCTAAAACAAGTAATACCCCAAAAGAAACCGGCAACAACGCCGGGTCCATACCAACTGAAAAAGGAGAAAACGTTATGGAAAGCACACAGTATACAGACGACGAATTACAGATAATCAGGGACCTTGAGAACATGAAGCTCAACCCCAGTAAAAGCAATGGAGCACCAGACGAAATCCCTGCCGGAAGCTATCTGGCATCCATTACCAATGCATCCAGATCGATCCATGATGAGGGTCAATACGACATCGTCACCATGGAAATCAAAGTACAAGCCGAACCGTACTCTGGTCGAATATTGAACAAGGTATACCACCAGAAATCAAGGAAAGCGGTTGGCTTTTTCAAGCGAGAGATGAAAGAGATTGGATACGACGTTTCCAGCCCTAATGAGTTGGAGAGTCTATGCAAATCACTTGTCGGTACCATCATTGTTGCGGACGTTTTTCCCAGCGAGTCAGGAAACCAGCAAATTTTCTTGAAGAACGCCAACACCAAGAGGACGGTAACTCCGGTTGATCCCGATTCTCTCTGGGGATAATCCGTATTCTTACAACACCCACCTGACCAGCTTTCATGCTGGTCTTTTTTTCTCGTTCCATGGCAAGGACAACCAAAGCTAAGGGGTCAAGAGGTTTTGGCCTCTGAATCGGACATACGACGACCGATGGGCTTTTCCAACACCTTCAGGATCTCCTCTTTCCTGGACTCGTACTCCAGGAGAATCGATTCGTTTTCTTCTTGAAGTCGCCGGTTTTCCCGTTGAAGGTCTTCATTCTGTTTCGCAAAGTCCTTGGCCATCTCCATCAACTCTGTTTCACTTTCCTGCCCCGATTCGTGGAAGAGTTCATGGAGTCTTCGACGTCTGGCAGTACTGACGATGGCCTCTATGGATACTACGTCACTCGGTCCAAATATCTGGGCACGACGACAACAGGCCCGGACGATCTGCATCGTCACTTCATCCTTGCCTAATCTACGTATGTCGGTAGGCGTGAAAAATCGATGGCGTTTTTGATCCGCTTGCGAATGGATATTTACTCCGGGCTGGTAAACACGGATACCACCATTCCAGGTGGTGAAATCTCCCAGCAATTTCTCAAGTTCGCGGTCTACATTGGTGCTCTCCGCCACGTAAACCTTTGCCGCACCACACAGAAAGCTAGCCATGGGTTCTTGAAGTACGAGTGGTCGCTCGGTGTCCTGCGACCGGGATATGTAGACCAAGGGGCAGGCGCGAGTAGGACTGAGGACGGAATTCTTGAAAACATCCAGCCGCTCTTCAAACACATCCACGGGTTGGTCACTCAGTATTTCGTCACCACTGGTGCATTTCCAATGGCGTGAGGTAATTAAGCTCTGAATAATACCCGGCACAAATGGATTGGGTGGTTCGGGCTCTTCTCCCAGATAGCCTGCCATGGAGAAACGGCTTACGACCACAATTCGAAACGATTTGGGATCCAGACTGGATAGAGTCAAATCATGGGTCCATCGACGATAGAAGAATTCGCTACAAGGATGAGAAATTCTGCATCCCCAATACGTGGGTGCCAGGCCCTCCGTGTTGTAATTCCTGGAAAGGGTTTCAAAAAATGTCTTGGGAGGGCATTCGTCTTTGAACGACCCGCCAAGGAGAAAAGTCTTGGTCTTCAACGTATCACGGGGAACGTCCAGCGTGTCCTCTACCCACGTGCGAACGCGCTTGCTTATATCCGGGTATGGATCATCCCAATCACTGTTGACGCACGTCGCGTCAAAAGCACACCGATAGTGGATAGTTCCGCCATAGACATCACTCATTTAGATTGTATTCTTTCCGTGTAGATCTTGGTGGTTGGAGTGCCCCGCCGCCCTATTATACCATAGCCGATCCAGGGTTCCGAGGCCACAAAACCGGGCCATTTTTAGTTTTTTGGGCATCCATGGTCGACTTCAAAAAACCGTATATCCGGTTTTTCTCCAATGGCCGACGGTGCTCATAGAGACGGAACATGAGTCCAACCCGCTAAATGGATGTCGGCCTTTACCGAGGGTTATGCGCATAACCTTTGGGCGTCGTTTTCATCAGAACGCGGGCCCGCTCAACCCCGAATCAAGCACTTGTTTTGCCTGTTTCAGGAGCCCAACAACTATATATATCGATTTATAACCCCCTTACCCCATCCCCGGCTCGATTCCCATTCGGCCAAGCCTTGTCCACGCGTCTCACCACTGTTTTCCCCCGTTATACCCCCATTGCAAACTCCCAGAAAGGATCTCCCCATGCTCATACGAATTTTGTTGAAATTGTCCCTGGTATTTGTCGTTTTTTTCCTGTTGTACACGGGTATTACCTGGATTATTTTTCCCCGGTTCATTCACAGTGACGTCTCGAAGGTATGTGAAGCGCTGATATCGCCAGAAGCAGTAGTAATGCAACTCAAAGGCCTCAACCAACTGAATTGCGCCCAGTCAACAATCCAGACGATTGTCACCACCGAGGATTCGACCAAGTTGCTCGGTTTTCCCATAGGTTCTACCAAGCTGCTGTACATTGGCCTTGGAGAAGTGAGGGCCGGGATTGACCTATCTGAAACAGATGTCAGTCAGATATCCATATCCGATTCGGTAGAGGTGTACATCCCTCAGGCACGTATATTGGACTCGAAGATCGATATTTCCCGCTCCTACGTGTATGACGTGCGAGAATCCCGGTTTTTCGCCCCGCCCTCTACCCCGCTACAAACTGAAGCTCAGCAAGAAGCTCTGAAACGGGTTGAAAAGGCGGCCATTGAAACCGGTTTGCTTGACCTGGCCAATAAAAATGCAGTTCAAATTCTGAAGGAATTCGTGGAAGATATTGTAGACAAAGAGGTTACCGTTTTGATTGAATAGCGCCTGTTGGGGATGGGGGTTGGGGTGCGGGGTACTACCAGCATTTTCTCACCTGTCATTCCGAAAACTGGAATACCATTTTGGTACCCTCTTACGGTAATCGGAACGAGTGGCACGGATCGGGGACTTTCGATGAGTTACAAGGCGGAGAATATCATTGGTACGCCGGGCCTGCGATTCAAGAATTCGTGCGAAACTTTAGTTGTTCAAAGCCTCAGGCCCTCAAGCTTCTCTTTCCGGCGCTGCCAATCGGGCATGCAAGTAGCTAACAGTCGATAGAAGGAAGGGGAGTGATCGGCCACCTTGAGGTGGCAAAGCTCATGGACAATAACGTAGTCAATACATTCCACCGGGGCCTGGACTAGCTCGGAATTGAGTAGTATTCTTCCTGCCTTGCTGCAACTGCCCCAGCGTGATTTCATTCTACGAATGATAACGGGAGGCCGATTTATCTTAAGGCGGGTCAGCTTCGCCAGGCACAGATCGAAGCGCCGTTCAAAAAGGGGGCGCGCATGGGTCTTGTACCATGCCTCCACGTGTCGGCAGACCTCAGCCGAGTCTTTCGGATTCGGAAGCTCTACCCTCAAGTATCGGCCAAGAAGTTTCACGGAAGGCTCCGCCCCTTTGGCAACTTTCAATCGGTACTGCCGCCCCAAGTAGCGGAAGGTCTCGCCACTTAAGTACTGCCGGGGGGTAGGTCGTGGCCGAAATCGCTCGAAATGGTCGAGCTGGCGGATAATCCATGGTGCTCGCCGAAGAACACGTTCGCGCACCACCTCGGTGGAGGTCCCTTCAGGTGCGGCCACCACTACGCGCATGTCCGGCTTTACGGTGATTCCAATGTGTTTCCGGACTCTAAACTCTACCTGGTACGGAATGGCCACACTGCCGAAGGTGATCGAGTCTGATACGGCGGCACGCAATCTATGCTCCGGACCCATGCCGGGCATGGGCCTTCGCCGCGTTGATGCATCGGTCGAGTATGGTGTCGATTTCCTCAAAGGCCAATTCGAAGCCGCCTTCCTCGTGCATGCTGAACAAGAGGTCCTCAATATCCGTCTTCATGCGATTCTGAACGTCCATGTTGTTCGTCCAGTTCACAATCGCTTGCGTATCAACGATGCCATGGATCCCCACGGCGATATCTGCGGCGAGTTCGCGCGTTTCCGCGTTGTCCTCCAAGTGTCCTTGCAGGATTTCCCGTACCAGTCCATAGAACGCTTTTGCTGCATCTGAGTGTGCCACACGCTCTGGAACGTCGTCCCCGGTTCGCGTCCGCACCCGTTCCTCAAGGTCCCTCACCTTTGCTAAATACTCGGCGTCCGTAAGTCGTTTTTTTCGCCAGGCGTCAATCACATCTCGCAGCATCTTCGAAAACTTCTCGTAGAATGCCGGGTCTTCATCCATGCGCTCGGTGATGGTCTTCTGAGTACGCGACGCAATAGTGTCCGCCTTAGCGGCCTCGCCCACGACCTTTTCCACTTCTTCGGCAAAGCGCTCACGCTCGAAGATGTTCACCAGTCCTGTGACTTGCTCGACCTCCCCGGCACCGACATGTTGGTCAATAAGCTTTTCGATTCGCGCATCGTACTCCGACATGTTTACGGTGTCGGAGTAGCGCCGCTCAACCGAAGTACGCAGTTCCCGGAAGTATTTCGCGTCACGGGTATACTTGGGAATGCGGACCGCATGCTGCTCCTGAAACTGGACCGTGCCTAGCGCCAGCTTGAGTGTCCGAAGGTAATCCCCGAGCCGGTGGTAAAAACGATGGCGGACGGAAGGGTCAAAGAGCAGCTGCTCATACGCCTCCCGATCGTACTTGTTGGTGATACCGTCAAATATTTCCCAGAGGTCGGAGTGCTTCTGCGGCAATTGCTTGGCCACTTCGCTCAGGTCCGTTAGCGTCCCTTCCAAGTCCTCGTGCTCGAAATCAGGCATCTTGTCATAGAGCGCAAGCGCCCCGTCCAGATTCGCCAAGACGCCCTGGTAATCGATGATGTAGCCGAAGTCCTTACCCTCGTGCAGCCGGTTCACCCGTGCAATCGCCTGCAACAAGGTATGCTCCTTCAGGTCCCGGTCGAGGTAGAGTACCGTGTTCCTCGGTGCGTCGAATCCCGTAAGGAGCTTATCTACGACGATGATAATCTCCGGGTCACCCTCGCCCTTAAAGGAACGGATGATCGTCTTGTTATAGGCGTCCTCCGTACCATATCGTGCCATCATATCCTTCCAGAAGAGCTGGACCCGCCGGTCGCGGCTGTCGCGCAGTTCTTCCTCGCTTTCTTCCGTGCTTTCATGGCCTTCACGGTCGTCCGGACCCGAAATGAGCGCTTCGGCGGTCACCATGCCGAACTCTTCCAAATACTTCTTGTACATCAGAGCAATGTGCTTTCGCCGCGTCACCAGTTGGGCCTTGAATCCCGTCCCCTTCCAGTTGTCGCGGAAGTGGCAGCTCAGGTCCCAGGCAATGGCCATGACCCTTTGTTCCGCCCGGCTCACATGGTCCGATGTGGCGAATTTCCGCTTCAGGTCCGCCGCCTGCGCCTTGCTCAGCTTGGCCGTTATCTTTCCAAACCAGGAATCAATCGCACCCTCGTTCACCTCCAGGGGCACCATCCGCCCTTCATAGAGCAACGGCACCACCGCCTTGTCTTCCACCGCGTCCCGGATGGTATATACCGGTGGAACGAAGCCGCCAAACCGTGTCACGGTGCTCTTGTCCTTCTTGGCCAGGGGCGTTCCGGTGAAACCGATGTAACACGCGCTCGGAAGCACCTTCTTCATCTTCGCGTGGAAACTGCCATACTGGCTCCGGTGACTCTCGTCCACCAGCACGAACATACTCGGGTCATCCACGCGCATCCCCTTCACGTTCCCCAGCGACTCAAATTTGTTGATGATCGTCGTCATAATGCGCGCCTTGCCCTCGTCCAGCAGCCGCGCCAGGTGGGCTGCGGTCTGTGCCTGGGCGGGCTCCATGCCGCAGTGGGTAAAGGTCCGATGAATCTGGTCATCCAAGTCCGTGCGGTCCGTCACCAGCACGATCCGTTGGTCGTAGAGGGCCGGCTCCAGGGCCAGGGCCTTCGCCAGCATCACCATCGTCAACGACTTGCCGCTACCCTGCGTGTGCCACACCACCCCGCCGTGCCGTCGCCCGGTGCCATCCTGTTCCCGGACCCGCCGGAGCAAATGGCGCACGGTGAAATACTGCTGCCATCGCGGAACCTTCTTTTCGCCCGCGTCAAACACCACATAGCGCCGCGCGATATCGAGCAGCCGCTCGGGACGGCACAGGCCATAGATCAGCCGGTCTTGGTCGGTCACTTCCCGGGCGGCTTCGCCGTATTGTTCAAAGGCTTCCCGTGCCGATGGACCACGGGTGGCAAACATGGGGTCCTTCTGGGCCGAGGTCAAGGGGCTGTTGATGAGCTCCCGGATGGCACCGTCCTCCTGCTCCTTGCCATTCTGCTCTTTCCACGCCGCCCAGAACTTCGCCGCCGTGCCCGTCGTGGCATACTTCGCCTGGCCCTCTGCGGGCGCCACGCCCAACAGCAACTGGGTATAGGCGAAGAGCATGGGGATCCCGTCGTCTTTCTGGTTGCGCACATGCTGGGAAATGGCCTGGTCCACGGGCTCGTCCTGCCCGGACAGCACCGGTCGCTTGCACTCGATGACCGCCAGCGGAATGCCGTTCACGAAGAGCACCAGGTCTGGGGTATAGCACTCCCGGCTCCCGGCCCGCTCCACGGCGTACTCCTCCGCCACGTGGTACACGTTCCGCTCCGGCCGTTCCCAGTCGATGTAGCGCAGGGTAAAGCTCTTGGTGTCGCCCAACACGGGCTGTTGGAGGCTCTTACCCAACATCAGCAGGTCATAGACCTTTTCGTTGGTCCGGAGGAGTCCGTCATACAGCACATCGCGCAAGGCCGCAATACCCGTCGCGATATTCCCGCCGGAAAAGGCATGCTCCTCGCCCCGATAACGGATGGTGTTAATCGCCGGAAGCACGTCTTCCAGCACGCCGAGCAGTAGTACTTCCGCACGTCGCCCACCACGCAGCCTATCCGCCTCCGCTGGCGTGAGGTAGGTGTAGCCCAGGCGTTGCAGGAGCTGTAAGGCCGGGAGTTTGCTCGCGCGGTCCTCGTCGAGGGGTGGGGTATAAGCACCGTTCATCACGGGGAAACGACCTTATTCATCGGGCCCCTCCAGCGGTTCTACATGTTTGGGGAGCTTCTTTTCCTCTGATGCGAGACGGCGTTCTACCTTCTTCAAGTCTTCCGCAGGAGGGAGTCGTTCGGGCACGATATTTCGATTGACCAAAAGCTTACGCACATCTTCATTGTTCTTGACATGCTCGCGGGTGATCGTCGCCTCGGTACGCAGTTCGTCACGCTGGACATTGAAGCTGGTTATTTCATTGGCGAAATCCTTCGCCTTGATCGTAATCGTGGGCAGGAAATCCGCGAGCGGACGCCCCTTGGGAACGCCGAGGCGGTTCTTCATGTCCCCCGTCGACTGTCCCCCGAAGAGGGCCATGTCGCCCTTGCTCCGAATCCGTGCGAAACTCTGCCCGTCGCCGAGCCGCTCAAAAATTACGCCGGAGAGCACTTTCTCCGATTGCGTCAGCTTTTTGCGGGCACCCAAGCGTTCTATCTCGGCCAAACGCTTCTCAATGACCTCTTGCTTACGCGTTTGGACCGCGAAATAGGTCTGGGCAAAGGCAATCGCCGCCTTTCCAGGATCGCCGTTCTGGGCGATGAGATAGCAGGCATACCGTGTGAGCATGATATCCTCCACCTCCCGTTGCGCCCCTGAACCAATGTTCACCATTTTCGTGGTATCAAGAAAATGGTCCGAAACATCATAACCCGATGTTTCACAGGCAGTTACGGCCTTGCTTATGACGTTGTAGAAATTCTCCCAAGTCGAGTAGCCCAAAACCCGCTGCAGGTCTCTGGCCAGCCAGAACTCCACGCCCGTTTCGTCGTGCGTGTGGACCATGGACTCGAATTTGGCGTGCAACTGCGCGACCAATTCATGCTTCATATTCTTGCACTCCTATCAGGATTATACGTGGGCCTGGACGGCTTGCCGGAGCATTCCAACGAGGACTTCCTTAAGAACGACGGCGCTAAACCCGCCGACACCGGTAAGGACTGATTTCGCCTTAAACCATCGGGCGTCATCTCGGGCAGCGTCTAGAAACTCATGGCCATCCCAGGTCAGCGCGCGCACTTCGCAAAGGGGCAAGACATCACTGTCCCTCCCGACGGTGTACCCGAATGCCAAGTCGGCATCCACCAACAAGTAATTGTGATAGCCAATCTTTTCGCGGGAGTAGCCAAGGTCACTCAAGGGTGGAAGCGTACTCTCACCCTCGCCAATTTCTTCCAGACGGAATAGAATCTCCCGAATTAAGTCCATGTCACGTTTCATGGATTAGTGCCCTTTCATATGGCAGACACGACTCATGCGGCTTCTTCTTTGCGAACCCAGGAAAACTGCGTCTGGAATCCAAGGTCATCAAGCCGTTGCTTTGCGTTACGTAGAGCGACCTTGCTGAAGAACGGTAGCCCCATGTCACCATTGCCCTTGTATGGCTCCCGCATCACGGCGTAGACAACAGCGAAGTCGCCGCCTGCTATCGGCTTCTCGTGATCTGGACAAGGGGACTGAAATCCCGAATGTGCGTCACGGATTTTCGCGTTCAGCTCCTTCCGAAATTCTGCATCACGTTTAAAGGCTTCTGCGGATACCACGCCCTGATTGAACAGATGGCTCAAGGTGGCCGATTCCGCTTTGTTCTTAATGTGAATAAACTGATTCTCCGGTGTCAGAAAGTCGCAGGACTCAATTGCAGAGGACCACTTGTCGCACTTAATATTCTTGGTATGTAGACAGGCCCAATCCGGCTGCGCTCTCTTCAGATCGCCGATGTATTCATCTTCAGTAGTTTTTACTTTTGTATCTGGCAGAATTGGACCGCACATTACCTTCTCGAAGAACGCGTTGACTTCGTCCGCAAAGTCCGTGTCGACCCGGTACCAGCACCCCGTGGACAATACGTACAGCCCGCCTTGATACTCCGTCTCGTAAACCAGACTGTTAAAGATGGGCCAACGGGTGAGTTCGGTGTTGTCGTCTTGAACCAGAACTATCTTGTGCCGTTTGAGCTGCTCCACAGACAAAGTCGATTTTTCCGCGGCTGCCAAATAGTCCGTGAGACTGAGCGTGGGATAGGTCTCCCTGGACTTGGTGCCGCGATATCTGAAATCGCCCATAATCTCGGGATCGATGATTTCAGGAGCGGCGAGATGTGCTGACTCCGCGTCCGATTTCAGATTCACGATGAGACAGGCGTTGAGCTTCTCACATGTTTCTTTTTCGCGTACATGGGCGACATAGTCCACCCAACCGAATCGCTCCTTGTAGTTATCTTGGTGATAAATATCGAGGACTTCTTCGGCCTTCTTCTTCAGATCCTTTGCAAAAACGGGCGTGGACATCGTCAACGCATCCGCACCGGTCATGTTCTTCGCAAACTCATTGTCGACAGCCTTCCCCTGGATCTTCTTCAAAATGTCACGGTCCGTTGTGATATTGAAGATACCCAGTTCCGACTCTTGGCTTGCTTGGATACGTCGTTGGATCGTGGTTTGTTCTGGCGTACTCACATCCAGGCTTTTCAGCGATTCAGGATCAATGGCGTTCAGTACACAACGCAATCCAAATCCGATCTCGTACGACTCCTGTTTAAGCGCGTACAATCCGCCGCCGAACGTAAATACCATCCAGCGGGAGGCAACAGGTATGAAGAGAACGGCCGAGGCATGGCGTACACCAAGATTAAGCTTCTCTCCCGTTCCCTCCTCTAGGAAGCCAATCCATCTTGGAGGACGCAGACGTGACCGGCCTGTGAAGAGCCTCCCGTCTACCAGAGGGGGCCACACGTTTTCGTCAAGGCCGTGTCCGTCTTTCAACGCCGAATCCGGTTCGAATGAGTCCTTAAGGAGTCGCACAGCCAACTTTCGGGTCTTCGGTGTATTGCTCATATTTATCCCTCTGCCGCTACGCGCACCCGACCGGTGAGCAGTTGTTGCATGAGTCCCTTTTTCTGTTTTTTGAGTGCTTCCAATTGGGCCTTCAATTGTTCAATCTCTTCATCGCACTTGTTGAGGACCCCTGCAATCCGTACTTGTTCCTCCTTTGAGGGAACGGGAACGAGCATCTTCTCGAAGTCGCCCGCTGTCACATTGAGTAACCCGTGTGCACGACCGCCAACCTGGCAAATTCGGCGCAGTTGACGATTTAGAAGGCCGAATTCGAAAAGGTGCATAAAGAAATCCGAGTCCGATTCCCTGTCCTTAAGCCCGAAGCAATGATAGAGCGTGGAAACAGCACCACACTCGCGGGCGTCGAGTCGCTTGATGGCCCCATAGGGATAACCCTTCATCGCGCTTCGGTTATACGCGAATTCACCGCGCTCGAGTACGTAGTAGCCTTCGAGCGATACGCCTGCGACATTTCGGTCAAAATAGTCTCGCTGGTCAACGAGGCCATGCTGCCCCGAGGCCGTAAGTACCCGGTCCGTCGATGTACCGTTCTTCCGACGCACACGTTCGAATACCGTGCTGATCGGATTCAATGGCCAATCGACTGCAATGGGGCCCAAGAGCGTGTCCTGTGTGCCTTTCGACTTCGCAAATTCCGGAAAACGCTGTTGGCCGGTGAGGAGTTGTTGCATGAGGGCGCGCTTGCGCCGCTGTTTCAATGCCAGTAGGCGTTCCGCCTCCTCAATCGCCCGTTCCCAAGTGGAAAGAATAGTAACAAGGAGTTTCTGTTCTTCGACTGTTGGAAACCAGATTGGAAAACGAAGAAACTGCTCCCTTGTGAAGTGCGAAATGCTGGTAGTTCCTATTATGCTGTTAATGAGGCCCGTGCAGACAGAAAAATCTAGAAAATAGCGAGCGAAGACGACATCAACTTCTTTGTCAATTGGCCGTAGGCGATGTAGAGCTTTCTGAAAGTAGCACGGGGCGATCCGACCGTCCCAAACTGCAGCTCGGCCAACTTCTCCACCCTCGCAGACTATGAGATCACCTGGACGCAATGAGAATTTGTCCATTTCATCGGAGTTGAAATGCATGGTCTGCAAATTGTGGGTTTCGAAGTTTCCCCACCTGACATTGGAGTTAGCCAAGTAGGGCTTCTGATTTGTTCCCGATGTGGCTTTCTTATTGAGCATCTTCCCTAGTTGAATTGCGAAGTGCTTGCCAAACACTGCGATGCTCCACGAGCATGGAATTTTGCTAGCTAATCGTCCGGCGGTGGGCATAGACGCTATTCGCTCCCTTCATACATTCGGCAAAAGGCCAGGGCCTCGCCCTCAAGTAATGGTTCCAACGCCGGATCGGCAGAGTCGAAAACATGTAGCTTACTCCGTCGCACGTCCAGAATTCCGATGCGACAGCCTTCTGCTTGGTCGCCCAATCCATTCAGCATCAAATTGCTGATAATGGCCAGTCGATTCTTCGTCAACTTCTCTTCCTTGAAGTAGAGTTTGACGAGATAGTCATCACCGTCTATCGTCAACCCCAACTCAGGGTTTACGCGCACGCCGAGGTCCGAGAACATCCATTCCGCCCGTGGCGGCTCGAACCAGGCCAATTTCTTCCGGCCCAGGAATTTCTTGTAGGCTTCCGTGAGGACCGGATAGGTCTCCCGTTTGTTCTTGTCCCCGATATTGCTCGCCAGGCCATCGAGGAACTTCTTGTCGAGGCCCTCCTGGTGATAGGCCACAATACCCTCACGCAACTTGCGGTAATAGTCATGCGCCGGGTGGTAGCCCGCCTCATGCTGCCGCTTGATATCCTTCACCTTCGTCAGCTTGGGCGTACCCGACTTGATAGCAAAATCCACGAACTCTGTTAACGAAATTTCAGTCATATTTTGTCCTTGAATGGCACGTATATGGAAACAGCCCTAATTGGAAGATGCGACATCATCTCGACCACGCGGCTTATTTCTTGACTTCACTTTTGGGTGTTCACCTCCACCGCTCCACGTCCCAGTAGCCCTCCAAATCTCGTAGTGATACAACCATTCAGCTACCCAGGGGATAATAGTCTCGCCAATTTGCTCGCTGCCGTTCCATTCGCCCGGATAGTATAGGCAGAGCCTGTCTCCTGGATAGATGTGTGGTAGGTTCTCATGATCACTTGTTCTGAGTTTCGGCTCCAGCACTTGGACATCGGGCGTATCTCCCGGTCGATATCTAATTCTAACCTTATAGGTTTGGCTCAGCGGTGTCGGAGTCAGATAGCCCTCCCAAAGTAGTCTTCCCCTGCTCACTTTTGACTCACCATTCGGATTGTGTTTTACGAGAAACAGATGATGGACGGCTGGGTCCAGACGCTTCGCTCTCCATTTGACCTTACTGCCCATAGAAGCGGTGATCCTTCACTTGTACACCCACTGAGCCAAGTACCCCGGTCTTAGGATCAACGTGTAGATTTCCAGCTTTACGCTCTTCATAGGCTGCTGCACCCATACTCTTCATGGTCCGATTTACGGCATCAGAGCCAAAGTGAGGGCGCATTTGTTCTGCCAGTACGTGAAGTCCTCTCGCTTCCACGGCATTCAAAAGGTTGGAGCGCACACTGTCGAGCCAACTCTTGAACTTCGTTTCCCGCTGTGACTCATGCTCCCACTTGTCGGCAAAGTTTTCCTCGGAATTGACCGGGTTCGGGACCCAACTCACGCCCTCCTTCAACTGAATATAAGCGGGCATGCCAATCACGATGTTCTGCAGTGCCTCATAGATGTCTTCCTCGTTTCCGTACGCGTGAGCGGCAAGTGTTGTGATAATGATGGATATTGGCTTGTCATCAGGGTCATCCTCGAACATAATGTCGCGATGTCGTTTCAGAATTTGAATCGCCCGCTGCAGCGGGGTTCGCACCTGCCATTCCGGAACGTCTTCAATATGCACCGCTTTGGCTTCCGCCAGGATCGCCTGGCGACGACGAAACACGACCTCCATACGCTTGCGAAACCAAGCACCATAGTCCTTGGGATTACTTACGTGCCAATCGTTTTCATCCAGCTTCTTGTCTGGAATCAGGATGGACCCGTCATGTTTGTACTCTTGAGGAATCGCGGGGAGAATGTCCATATGGAACTCGTTGGCGTAGTCAAGGCGCCAGCATCGGTCTTTCTCTTCCAGCATGTCTTCGTACGTATCGTGGTTTCTAAAGCGATCACCGACCATTCGTTTTAATCCGGTTTGGCTGACCTCGTCGGGTCGAAAGCCCAA
The DNA here is from genome assembly GCA_963977445.1 of uncultured bacterium. Taxonomy (GTDB): domain Bacteria; phylum Hydrogenedentota; class Hydrogenedentia; order Hydrogenedentales; family JAEUWI01; genus JAEUWI01. The sequence continues at coordinate 16,532 of CAXBPH010000089.1, forward strand.
TCGACACACGAGGTCGATGTCGAACTCTTCAGCGTCCGACAACGGTCGGGTGACCGTCCCCAACATGAACGACCCTTGGGGATATAATTCGGGGTTGTGCAGTCGCAACGGAGACCCTGGTTTCGAGAGCCAGTCCGAGACCGAGGTGTATCGGTCGACCGCTTCCTGTTGCTTGGTCGGAGAAATGTCCAGTTCTTCCGCCAGCGTGGATAGAAACTTGCCGAGATGTACCTGTTCTTGAGTCAACATGTTAGTGCCCGCCTTTCGTTTCGGATCCCACAGTAAGCGCATACTGGAAACCGCCGAGTTTCAAATTCTGATCGTAAATATTGAAGGGCATGTCCGCTTTCGGCTGGCGGACTCGTCCAAGTTCAATTGCTGCAGAGACGCCCATGGCCGGAAACACGTTGAGCTCGGTATCCTGTCCATGCCTTGCCTTGATCTCGTCCAGCAATAGGCGCATGCGCTGCCGAAACTGACTGAGTCCCTGCCGACTGGGAATGGCGTCATGCTGCGGCTCCGGCACGGTTATAGTCCAGATGGACGCTTTCGATCCCAGCGCCGTTTCTATCCGATCCTGCGTAACAGTGGCGGAGAGGCTCAGCACCAAGGCCGGGGAGCCCTTGGTACCGCGAGGCTTCTTCACGACCAGTTCAAAGTCGTCAGGATGTTCTCGCCACCGCCAGTCGGCGGGTTCACGAAACAGATGGTAGACCTCCGCACCCCCTATGTCGGTCAAGAGCGAACCCAGGAGGACAAGAAGCGGCTGCGGGGCCCGCCCGAATACGGATAAGTGCTGTACGTCTCCCAACTCCAATCGCTGCTTGACCCTATCCTTTATGAGGCGTCGTAGGTTCTTACTCTCGATCTGCCAGAACTCTGGTTCTCTATCCTCGAATGTGGAATTGACCATTCCGAGTTGGAGGGCATCGCTGGAGGCGGGATACCAGTCTGGAAGCATGCCTTGCACAGCCTGGTCAAACGAGAGAATCGAACCATGCTCACCAATTCGCGCACCGTACAACAGGACCTCGCTTCGGCGGCTAGGCTGAAGCGAACCGAGGAGTTCAATACGCTCTTCATGTTCTTGTTTCATGGTCCGCAGGCGCTTCACCGGGTGTTCCGCGACCTGTTCCTTGTCGACAAGGCGATGATGAACGTCACACAGAATCATCAGATTCGTGATATTGCTATTGAGTTTGGGGGAGAGCTTTTTATGGCCTCTTGGGCCACCAGGCTTATCAGCGACAATATGCGCGATATACGCTGCATTGAGTCGGATCTTGGTCAAGAAATCTTCCCAGAGGGGTATATTGCATCCCTGGTACTGACATCGCCCACCGGCCTTGACCCAAAGCAGGAGCTTGATTCTGTCTGGTATGGAGCTTACGGACACTTCGGGCCCCCTTTCTTTTTACTTTCAATCCGCGTAACTTCCCGTCTCCCTGCGGTTTGAACTATTCGGAATTCCCGAATAGTTGTTTCGGGCACCAGTTCACTCTCCTTGTGGAGGTTCTGCAGGTGTTCGTTGCTGGTGGGTACACTTACCTGGAACAGGTCTCCCAGTTGCCGTTGACTCAGCCAGACGGACTCGCCCTCCAGGCGCACGGCGATACGTGTACGGCCCTCTTCCGGCTGGTACATCAATATCTGGGACTCGGGTTCAGGCACAGCGATTCCTCCCTCTGATCGATATTACACAGAAATTCTGGAAATTATTCACAGAATCCCGAGCTCCTTGAGGTGCTTCGCCATTTCCTTGCGCGTTTCGCCGAGTTTGGCTTCCAATTCGTCGATTTCTTGCTGCACGGCGGCAATATCGATCTCTTCCTCTTCCTCGAAAGTATCGACATAACGGGGGATATTCAGGTTGAAGTCGTTCTCTTCGATCTCCGCGAAGGTGGCCCGGTAGGCGTATTTATCCACCGTCTTTCGAGCCCGGTGGGTTTTCACGATCCGCGCGATATCCTCCTCCCGGAGGACATTCTGATTCTTGCTGTCCTGATACTCGCGGCTGGCATCGATGAAGAGCACGTCCTTCGATTTCCGTCCCTTGTCAAAGAGCAGGATGGCCGTGGGGATTCCGGTGCCGAAGAAGAGGTTGGCGGGCAGCCCGATGACGGCATCCAGCAGGTTTTCTTCGATAAGGGCCTTTCGGATTTTGCCCTCGCTGCCGCCGCGAAACAGAACGCCGTGGGGCACGATGACCCCGACCTTGCCGGTATCGGCCTGGGCGATGTGGATCATGTGAAGGATGAAGGCGTAGTCCGCCTTGCTCTTCGGGGGCACGCCCCGCCGGTAGCGCTCATAGCGGTCGGCAGCGGCATTTTCCGCGCCCCACTTGTCCAGCGAGAAGGGGGGATTGGCCACGACGATATCGAACTTCATGAGCCGGTCATCCTCCACCAGCTTGGGGTCCGTGAGGGTGTTGCAGCGCTCAACCCGTGCGCTATCGGTCTCGTGGAGGAACATGTTCATCTTGCAGAGAGCCCACGTGGCGGCATTGGCCTCTTGACCGAAGAGCGCGTAGTTCTGCTGTCCGTTTTGCTTGGGAACCTGGCGACCGACCTTCAACATGAGAGAGCCGGAACCGCAGGCCGGGTCGCATATACGGGCACCAGCCTCGGGGCCGAGCAGCCGTGCGAGGAGCGCGGAGACCTGGGAGGGGGTGTAGAATTCTCCCGCCTTCTTGCCCGCGTTGGCCGCGAAATTGCCGATGAGGTATTCGTAGACATCGCCGATGATATCCCGGTCGTGCAGCTTCGAAGGGCGGAGGTCTAGCTTGGGGTGGTTGAAGTCGTCCAACACATGCTTCAGGCGGCGGTTACGCTCTTTCGCGTCACCGAGGTTGGCCTCGCTGTTGAAATCGATATCGCGGAAGACGTTCTCCAGTTTGGCCTTGTTGGCATCTTCGATGGCAGCCAGGACGATGTTAATGAGCTCGCCTATATTGTCCGCGTTACGCCGTTCGTAGATATTGTCGAAGGTGGCCGGGAACGAGTCCACCACGGTGCCTTCCTCGTCCTTGAGCTCTACCGTGGGGACTACAAAACGCTCCCGCTCGAGTGCGCGGCGCACTCGTTCCGCGTTGCCCTTGTACTTGGCTTCATATTCCGCCTTGCGGTCTTCCCACACATCGCTCAGGTATTTCAGAAAGAGCATGGTGAGGATGTAGTTCTTGTAATCGCTGGGGTCGATAGCGCCGCGAAAAGTGTCGCACGCCCGCCACACGATGTTCTGGATGTCTTTCACTACCTGCATGTCGGTCATTACGCGTGATTCCTTGTCGAGATGGGGTGACCTTCGGCCACGTGCATACTGACACCGCTGAGCCATTGGGCTCGCTTTGTCAGGAGTTCCTGGGTTAACGTCTGCTCCTGCCACTGGAGCCGGTCCAGGGAGACAATTTGCTGTTGCGCTTCCAAGGTGGGGACGGGTACCTGTAACGACTCGAATACGGGGCGGGTTACCACCGTGATATTCCCGGCACCCTGGGCACCCTTCAATAAGTGGCTCTGGGCGGCGGGTTGGCGGATATACCACGTGAGGTACGCCGACAACACGCGACTGGTATCGATTTGCAGGATGTAGAAATGATTCGAGGCGAGGGTGTTCTCCGGCAATCCGGAAACGAGGCCCGCCTCATGGGTCACGCCACGAACCTGCAGGAGCACATCACCCTCTGAGACGGTATACTGATCCGTCGAACGATCCGGCGTGAATCCAGTCAGCGTTCCGGGGTCGATAGTGCCATCATCCCGCAGATTCCGCATCTGGATGAGCCTGTGGGTGCCGCAGGGGTCTTCTTTCACCGCCCCCCGTGCCTGATATCCCACCTGGATACTCTGGGCTATGTCTTGTAGTTTAAGCTTCATGTAATCCTCATTACCGAGACGGAATAATACAATTATCTGAAGTTTGCGTGTTACCATGTCCGTGTAGAATGTCTTAAGTCTACCTTGATCCTTAGGACATGTCAAGTGGGTATCCGAAAAACTTCAATGTTTTATGATCGCTGCTAGTAAGCAATTGATTTGGCCGCAGCGTTAGCAGAAACTTGACTGGTCGCTTTCGATCAGGCGAAGGGTGCCAAGCCCCCGCTCGGATGAGTTGTTCTGCCGTTACACAATTTCCGTTGTTTTGCTAAGCTCTGCCCAAGATTCTTCCCCCCGATTTCAGGATGCTCCCTTCCTGGCCTCCCGATGGCCAGGAGCACGAAGGCGCTCGACAAAATACATTGGCTCTCGACCGCTTTCCCTTCTTGACACCGTATCGTGGAGTCTTTACTCCAACCTGGGTCATACGTATACCACCCAACCGTTCCAAATTCCGGAACAACGCGAGGAAAATCCGTGTAATCCCCTCGGCCAGGAATCGGTGCAGGAATCGGAAGAAAAACCGAATATTCGGTTTTTCCTGGGCGGCTCTGATGCTGGCAATTCGTGACACAACGAATGAAAAAATGGAGGTATTGGGCCAGCTGACGGGAGTTAAACCGGTCTCAAATCTGATTGTTTCCAGGGCATGGAACCTTTGGGGGGACCGGGGTATTAATACAAGCCGCATACGTGTGGACGGGACAATGGTCGAGCGCGATTGTGGTGTCCGAATGTTTTTGGGCGGCACCATTTTTAATGGCCCTCGATTGGACTATTCCAATACTCTGTGGTAGACTATCTGTACCATAACTATAGTAGTACGTAAAATTAAAAAATACCGTCAGCAACGAAAGGAGGTACAGCCAGGCTGGCACCAAGTTAATCGATATTACACATGAATTCTTAGAAAAGGAATGAGACATATGCAATCGCACTCATACAACAATCAAACTGTAAGCACGAGAACCTTTCAGGCTCGTGGAAAAAACTATTTCAACATGTCCGATGGGCTTCAGGGTGTAGACCTTGAATTCGCGAAGACCAGATTGATCATCGGACGCTCTTTGAGCAGACTTACGTCTGCGTTACAACGACATGGCTTGGACAACCAAGCTATGGGGACAGAAATCAAAAATCGGCTTCGAATTGAGCCGGGGGTCGCAGCCCAATGTGTGCGAGTATCCCGTGCCTACCGACCCGACGAAAATGAAGCAGACGGATTCGAGTTCTACTACCTGATAGCGATACCGCATGAAGTACTACTCGAATTTCTTCAACACGTACTCCAGTACTTCAAAGACCCTACCCAGGGGGTCGGCCCTAATATGTGGGTGTCCAAGAAGTCGATTGAGATCTACGTCGCATTGGAAACAGGCCCGCCTCAGTGGTGGGACCTGAAATTTTTGACTACGGAACAGGTCAAGGCACTTCCAGCGCTGGTATCTCAGACCGGACCTCCGCCACAGCAGCAGGCGTCCAATAACTATGGGCAATCGGGGTCGTCATACCAAGCGAGCCATGCACCCAATTTGGGACAGGAGAGGGATGATGGTATCGCCCCTCTTTCTGCTAGGGAGGAGCTCTCCATGGACGACATCTTTGAACAAGATTACCGGGAAAGTTTACGTTCGACCCCTCAGAACCCCGACACTCAACCTGTTGGCAACCGCCCCGAATATAAGCTGTAACTTAAAACTGGCCTCATCGACTGGCCCCGGAGTTCTTATGCTCCGGGGCTTTTTTCATGGCCCCGATTGGCGTGCTGAACAAGGCACAACCCAATGGTGTGACGGTTGTGACACTCTGAAGGCTTAACCTCCTATTTACCAGGACGAATAAGGGTTCTTACTTTTACTCCGTCACCACAGTCACAGTCCTTGGACTCGGTAATTTCTCTGTCCCTCGGTCCTCATACGTGCCGAATGACGGAGGAAAGTAATGATACCTTGTCCGCTTCTCCCCCGTACCTTGGAATGACACCCACGCAATGAAAAACCGGAAGATTCGATACACGAATCTTCCGGTTAGCGAGAGGTGAGTACGCCTTCGACTAATTGTAATTTCGAAGAGCGGCTCCTCGGAGGCGTTTGAGCTCAGTTTCTGGTGCTTCATGCTCGGAAACGTCTTCAAAATAATGTACCTTCAGCTTCGTTTTGGGCAATGGAGCGAATCCGTTTGCTTCAGCTTCTTTCTCAGTAGAAAGTGCGCCTTCATCTCTGCGATTCCACAAGATGTCAACGAGGGGAACTATGCCATATTCTTTCAGCAAGCGGTCCTCGTCTTCCGGCAAGTATTCAATCGGAGCTTCGAGGAAGTTGAATGTTTTCGCGGTACACGATGTGACGTACCGGAGATCCATGGCGAATCTACCGATACCGTATGCGATGAACCACACCTTGATAGATGTTGGAGAGCAATCGCAGCCGGGAAAACCCGACATCGGGCTGTGGACATAATATTGATGTGTGCGCCAGCTGAATGCCATGAAAACAGGGAAGTGAATCTTCCTTACGTACTCCAAGGCGAATTTATCTTCTTCCGGCGGACCTTCTTCGGGCCAGTAGTCGATTAGTTGCGTGAGATTTTCCACGTTTTTTTGCCACGCACAGGGTTGTAGACAAAGATGATCGCTCTCATATGTACCATGTGCATAGCCTACCCCACTTCGAAAGTGTTCGAAATAGGATTGCGCGAGATTCAGGCCGTGCTCGGCGTCCCGCATGTAGAAATTGTTGCGTTTTTGATTCTCCAGAACAATCTGGACATTCGTAGTTGAACCGTGCAAATTAACTTTCCTTTCCTGCCCTCACTGGGGCAGTTACTATGTGCCGCCCTATGCGTCACTATTGGAACTGTACCACCACTTGTAAGAAAGCGCAACGACATCTAGCAAACTAGTACAAAAACAAAATATTCAACCCATCAGCATTGCGATAGCGTATTGGCGGGCAGAGAGAATCAAAAAAAACCGGGGCAATCCCCAGATTTTCCACAAGTAACCAACCGTTGTTACCGGCTCTTGCCGCCGATTCCGAGGCAATCTGCCACCAACGGGCGTACTGGACGAAACAAAACCCACTGGTGTGACGGTTGTGACGCTCTGAAAGCTTAACCCTCTATTTGTGCTCAGCAATAGGGGTATATACTTTTGCTCCGTCACCAGCGTCACGGGGTATGTTTGTAATACCGACGATCCCTCAATGGGCAAGAATCATCGTGCCTCATTGGCCTTCTCCCCCGAAAAACGCCCACAAAAAGAAAACCCAGGGTTATCCCGGGTTCTCCACAAGTTATTAACCGTTCTCACCGGGATTTAGCACCGGCCCCAATAGATTCCCGTTCGATTACGGTTTCATACAGCTCCCGCAATACATTTACATCGTGGCAAGGCTGGATGCAGT
>CAXBPH010000090.1:0-23456 GCA_963977445.1 uncultured bacterium
GTCTCAGCCTCACGACCCGATTCGGGCAACACGACCCCGAGCCTAAAGCCTGCTCCTATTCATCGAGATAGACCAAGGCGGCTGTGGCTGTCCCGTCGTTTGCGACAACAACCCAGCCGTGCTCCCCCAACTACGGGACAGCCACGCCCGTCTCCGTCCTACGCCCTCGCAAAACGCAGAACCATCGGCCTACAGTACCATGCCCTACCGAAGTGGAACGGCGAGGCAGTCCCCGGGGACTGTCTCAGCCTCACGACCCGATTCGGGCAACACGACCCCGAGCCTAAAGCCTGCTCAAATTCTCCGAGATAAACCAAGGCGGCTGTGGCTGTCCCGTCGTTTGCGACAACAACCCAGGCGTGCTCCCCCAACTACGGGACAGCCACGCCAATCTCCATCTGGCCCATCATGACGTGACCCTACTGGCCGTTTCCCGTGCCCCCTACGCGTTGTTTCAGCCCTTCAAGACGCGCATGGGTTGGGACTTCAAATGGGTCTCGTCGGAAGGCAGCGATTTCAATTTTGATTACCATGTTTCCTACACCAAAGAGAGTATGGCCAAAACCCCGCCCTTGTTTAATTTCGGTCCGAAGCCCAGCGAAAACGAAGGGGAAGCCCACGGTATCAGTGTATTCTTTAAGAACGAATCCGAGGCCATTTTCCACACCTACTCCTGCTATACCCGGGGCGGTGATATACTGATCGGGACCCACAACTACCTCGATTTGACGCCCAAGTGGCGCAACGAAAAAAAACACCATGGATTGGGTGCGTCATCATGATCGCCATGAGAATGCTTCCGCGAAAAAGACCTGCTGCGGAGCCAACACCAGTGAATAGTCGGGCAACGTTACGTTGTCCAAACGCGGAACGCAATACTTAGAAATAGGTGTGAAAGACTCGTGATGACCGAACTACATGATGAACTACCCCGAACTTGGAAAAACGAAGTAACGAAGCATATCCGCTCCGGCGACGTGCCGGGTGCGGTAGCCTTGGTCTGTCATCGCGGCAAAACCGAGGTCCACACCGTCGGCGTGCAGTCGCTGGACGACACCCACCCCATGAAACGGGACACGATTTTTCGAATCGCCTCCATGAGCAAGCCCATCGCAGCGGCCGCCGCAATGATTCTTGTCGATCGGGGAAAACTCGCGCTGGACGGCCCGGTCGATGCCCTACTGCCAGAACTGGCCAATCCCAGGGTCTTGAAGCAACTCGATGGCCCCATCGATGACACCGTGCCCGCCCATAGAGCAATTACCCTTCGGGATTTGCTCACCTTGCGCATGGGACTCGGCTATATCATGGCTCGGTCCGACGGCTATCCCATTCAGAACGCTATCAACGAGATTGGTGCACTCCAGGGCTTCCCCAAGCCCCAGGTCTGGCCCGAGCCCAACACGTGGATGGCCCAAGTCGGCACCCTGCCCCTCATGCAGCAACCGGGCGAAGCCTGGATGTATGACATCGGCATCGACATCCTCGGCGTACTCATCGCCCGGGCGGCGGACCAGCCCTTGCCGGAGTTTCTACACCACGAACTCTTCGACCCGCTGGGCATGGTCGATACAGGCTTCTTCGTACCGGATGACCAACGTCATCGCCTGGCGACTGCCTACTCCACGGCACCAGACGATACGGGACTCGCCGTTCATGACGCGCCCACAACAAGCCAGTGGGCATCACCACCACCCTTCCCCGCCGCCGCTTCAGGCCTCGTGTCCACCTGCGATGACTACCTCGCCTTTTGTCGTCTCTTGTTAGACAAAGGGCGCTATGGTGAGGCCCGCCTCCTTTCCGAATCGTCCGTCACCGGAATGACCCAAAATCACCTGTCGGATGCACAGCGTGCGGCGAATCGTATTTTCTTCGGGCAACACAGTGGGTGGGGCTTCGGCATGTCGGTCGTCGTCGAGCGAGGTCCAGACCCTATTCGGCCAGGTCGTTTCGGTTGGAACGGGGGCCTCGGCACCACGGCCCACACCGATCCAAGCGAGAATCTAATCGGCATCCTGCTGACCCAGCGTTTGATGGACTCACCCAAGCCCCCCGCCATCTTCACCGACTTCTGGAAAACCGTCTACCAGAATATCGGCTGAGCCCCCCACTCGCGCGAATCATTTTCCCGCCATCAAGCGTGTCACGCGATCCGACAATGTAGGTCGTAGATGCGCCGCAGGAGGATTCGTGTGAAGGGCCTGTTAAGTCCACGAAGTGGGCGACATATCTTAGCCCAGTGGCGAGCGTAGCGAGTCCTGGATTTTGGTCGACACACGCCGGTACGAGTCCCAGCGGGGCGACATAGGGCGCGAATTTGGGCATCTCCGAAAATTCTGTACCACCTATCCGGGGCCAATAACGCTTCGACCGCCCTATTCTGCAACACGGCAAAAATTACGCTGCTTGAGCCAACCATAGAAGAACTCGACGGAACGGCAGAGCCGGTGGATTAACTATGATTTAGCGGTGGGAAGTCTTCACGAGGTCATTGAGTTGGCTACGGCCCAATCGGTATACTGTGCGCCAAGTCACCCGGCCTACCCGGCCACGAACCAGAAAGGGTATTCTATGACCACGGATACCAATGAAAGTGCAACGGCAATGGCCCAACCCCACGTTGTCATCATCGGCGGCGGATTTGGCGGACTGGCCTGCGCACAGGCACTGAAAAATTCCCCCGTTCGCGTCACCCTGGTTGACCGCCGTAATTTTCATCTCTTTCAACCCCTGCTCTATCAGGTGGCCACGGGCGGCCTTTCACCCGCCAACATTGCCACGCCCCTGCGAAAAATCTTCAGCCGCCAGGATAACATCCGGGTGCTCCTGGGAGATGTCTCCACGATCAATCTCGAAACACACCAGCTCCAACTCGACGGGCACACCCTCGACTTTGATCACCTGGTCGTTGCTGCGGGTTCGGGGCACTCCTATTTCGGCAATGATGATTGGGAAAATCATGCGCCAGGTCTGAAAACGATTGAGGACGCAACGAAGATCCGAAGACTCGTACTGGGTGCCTTCGAATTGGCTGAACTGGAGGAGGACCCCGAAGTTATTCGGCATTATCTCACCTTCGTCATCGTGGGTGGTGGACCTACCGGCGTGGAACTCGCCGGGGCCATATCGGAAATTGCCCGCCACACCCTCCGCAATGAATTTCGCTCCATTCGCCCCGAAGACGCCCGAATCATCCTATTGGAACACGCCGACAGACTCCTGCCACCCTATCCCCCAAACCTTTCGGAGGCGGCGCGACGCATGTTGGGCGACCTGGATGTAGAAGTCCAGACCGGAGTCCGCGTCATTGGCATAACAAACGAATGTGTTGAAGTGGATACGCCCGCCGGCCCGGAAGAAATCCACGCCAAAACAGTCTTGTGGGCCGCAGGTGTAAAGGCCTCTCCCTTAGGCGAGCAACTGGTTCCTGCCGACGCACTCGCCCATGGCGGCCGGGTCAAGGTAGATGCCAACCTGGCCTTACCTGGTCACCCAAATGTATTCGTAATCGGCGACCTGGCCTTTGCGCTGGATGAAAAAGGCGTGCCCCTCCCCGGTGTGGCGCCGGTCGCCACGCAGCAAGGTATCTATGTCGCCAAATTGCTTTTGGCACAACAGGAAAGAGAAAACCAAGCCCCCTTTCACTACAAGGATCTTGGCACGGCCTCTACCATTGGCCGAGGCAAAGCCGTCGCACTCATATTCGGCAGACAGCTGCAGGGCCTCATGGCCTGGCTCGCCTGGCTCTTCATCCACCTCATGAAACTCGTCAGCTTTGAAAACCGACTACTCGTCTTCATGCAGTGGGGCTGGAACTACACGACCCGCAACCGAAGTGCCCGGCTCATCACCGAAACCCGACCGCCCCACGAATAGATACACCATGGCGCAAGCGCCCACCCCAACGTGAACCCGGTGGATCAGGCTCGTTTTCAATGGTTCATGGATAATTGATGGGTGCCAACAAAGACGCATTCCGCCAAAACAAACTGAAATCACCAATCGCGCGGCACATCCATGGTTTGTCGTTTTATCTGCAAGAAGTTGCGTGACGACATGATTCGCAAGGACCCATCGTGCCGTCCTTTTTACCTCCGGCACTTGAAATATCGAATAAATCACCCCACTATTTGCCCATGAACCATTTTTTGCCGCAAGAGAGCGCAGAGGATTGACTTTTTGCGCTCTCTGCGTTCTCTTGCGGCAAATACCATCGTCCCTACGTTTCTAGCGCAATTGATATCACCAACGGCGTGGCCCTCCCCGGCATTGGGTCAAAAACCTTTTTAATTGGGGCAAAAGCGATGATATCGGCCGTGGATAAACATGGAAAACAAACGCGGCACAAAGGGGTGTCGAACCGCTTCCCCACTGCTATCCAGCTCCAGATTCTCTTCCGCGACATAGGTTTCGGATCCACCATGGACCAATACGTGATACCACGGCTGTTCGCGATTCGGTTGCGTCCGATTTCCCAGATACCAATCATCCGGAGCATCACAGGCGTCGTCCGCCTGCGCGATAACACCACGATAATTGTAGCGCTTGTGGTGAACTATCTGGCCCACCTCATACTGAGTCATGGCAATTCTCCTCTGCCCGTCCCCATCTTCAGACAACGGGCACCAGCCGGAAAGACCCCAGGGTCATGCTGCTGGTTGCCAATGCACCGGAACCTGCGGCCACACGTCAATCCGGTGCGTGTTTGTGCACGACAACCTGTTACACCCGGCACTTCGCGGAATGCTTCCACCTCGCTGGCCAAAATTCCAGGAGAATCGCTCCATGATGTCCTCAGTGGGCCAGCCTGTTCGTCATAGTAGTAGATTCACCTTGAAGACCGTTTAGAAGTCACTCCGGCGACGGAATTTTCGAAAAAAACATATTGACAATCCACTCAAATCATTGTATTTTACTAATTGGTTAAATACATGAGGAATTATCAGTATGTCTACCGACCAGCTCAGCATGACCTTTGCGGCATTGGCCGACCCGACGCGGCGGGCCATCTTGGCCCATTTAGCGACAGGTGAAGCCTCCGTAACCGACATCGCACGGCCCTTCAAAATCAGTTTGCCTGGCATATCGAAGCACTTGAAGGTGTTAGAACGAGCAGGACTCATCGCCCGAAGTAGGGATGCCCAGTGGCGGCCCTGCCGTCTGAATGCAGAACCCCTGGAGGGCATTTCCGACTGGGTCGATCAATATCGGCCGTATTGGGAACAGCGTCTTGACCGCTCTCCCGCGTCATAGACGTACCCGACGGGAATAGACTAATAGAATCAATAAAATCGAAAACAGTGGCTCCCACCAACCTTGGAGAATATTGATGAAGAAGAAAATCGGCATTCTATTGGCACTGCTCGTACTCCTTTTCGCCATCGTGGCAATCCTCGTCGCCCTTCAGCCTTCAACTTTCGCGTTGGAACGGGAAACGGTCGTCGAAGCGAAGCCCGAGGTCGTGTTCAATCTGGTCAACGACTTTCACCAGTGGGACCGTTGGTCCCCTTGGGCCAAGTTAGATCCCGACATGGAAACCACCTACACCGGACCTGAATCAGGGAAGGGCGCTATCTATACCTGGAACGGCAACAGTGAGGTTGGCGAAGGCCGGATGACCATCAAAGAGAGCAAACCCAACGAAGAAATCACCATATTTCTCGAATTTATGAAGCCCTTCGAAGCGACCAACAACACACTCTTTACCTTTTCACCCGCAGGCGACGGCACCCGTGTTGTGTGGAGCATGTCCGGCGAAAACAACTTCATCGCAAAGGCCTTTAACATGCTCATGGACATGGACGCCATGGTGGGTGCCAGCTTTGAGCAGGGCCTGGCCGACATGAAGGCCGCCGCAGAAGCAGATGCAAAATAAGTCGTTCGTTGTAATCACTGACATTCGAAACCTGACACAAAAAAAGGAAAAACCATGGACACCGAAAATCAAACACCGACCGTTTCCAAGGCAGCGCGTTGGACGAGCTATGTCTTGAGCGCCCTCCCGGTATTTATGTTGCTGATGAGCGGCTTCATGAAAGTATCAAAGAACCCCATGGTGATTGAGGGCATGCCCCAGATGGGCTACCCGGTCGGCCTGGCCGTACCCATTGGCGTCGTCGAGCTCCTTTGCACCGTGCTCTATCTCATTCCCCAAACCTCTGTGCTCGGTGCCATTCTCCTCACCGGATATCTCGGTGGCGCGGTAGCCACCCATGTGCGGGTCGAGGAAATGGCGTTCATCAATGCCATCGTCCTCGGCGTTCTGCTGTGGGGCGGCTTGTATCTCCGTGACCCCCGCATTCGTGTCCTTATCCCTTTCCGCAAATCCCCATCAAGCCCCAAAGCGGAGTAACCCCATGACTACCTCAACCGTTATTTCAATGGCACCAACCGAATTCGAGCTCTCGATCACCCGCCTTATCGATGCCCCCAGAGAACGTATCTTCGAGGCCTGGACAAATCCAGCAATGATGGTCAAGTGGTTTGCCCCCGCGCCAATCACGTTGGCCGAGTGCGAAGTCGATCCCCGCACGGGTGGCGTCTTCCGAATCCTCATGCGCGCGGAGGACGGCACGGAATACCCGAGCACCGGGATTTATCTGGACGTCGTTGCCCCCGAGCGCATCATTACGACTGATGCGTATTCTCCAGGATGGGTGCCTGCAGCAAAGCCCTTTATGACGACGATTATCACCATCGAAGAAGAAGCGGGCAAATCCCGCTACACCGCGAGGGTGCGCCATTGGAACGCCGAAGACCGGGACCAGCACGAACAAATGGGCTTTGAGGCAGGGTGGGGCCAATGCCTGGACCAACTGGAGGCACTTGTCACGCAGGGCGCCGATTAACAGTAGGCGTCGTGATGAAACACGGTGCCGATGCAGGTGCCGGGCAGACCCTGTCCCAATTAAAAACCTACCTCCAAGCCCGCAAGAACTGAATACACTGTCCCCGCAGGGGAGCTAACGAAAGGAAAATATTATGTTTGTAGAAGTCTATCTGTTTTTTGATGGTCGATGTGAAGAAGCCATTAAATTCTACCAGGAAAAACTCGGCGCTAAACTGGATATGCTCATGCGCTTCAGCGACAGCCCCGACCCTATCCCCGCGGACGTCATGCCCCCCGGAAACGAAGATAAGATTATGCACGCCAGCTTCCACATCGGCGACACCCACATCATGGTTTCCGATGGCAATTGCTCGGGAGAGCCCAAGCTCGGCGGATTCACCCTCTCCCTTACCGCCGCCGACACCGCAGAAGCCGATCGCCTGTTCAACGCGCTGGCCGAAGAAGGAAAAGTCATCATGCCCATCGGCGAGACCTTCTGGTCGCCCCACTTCGGTATGGTCAACGACAAATTCGGGGTGAGCTGGATGGTAACGGTCCCCACGCCTGCCCAATAAATTGGAAAGTGACGTATAGGATGCCGCTCAGGCCTCGCCACGACCATTTCGGTACAGCGGGCTTCGAGCGGCACAGCCAGCCGACGACACACCCTTGCGGAAGGCACACGATCCCGGGCACTATGGGAATACAATTCAGGATAAAATTAACGTATCGCCCTGCGCACGATGATTGCGCACCCAACCCCGGAGAATCCCCGTGAACAAAGCATTTCTCATGCGCCTTTTCCAACCCCTCCCCCAACGCACTTCCGCCTCCACCGTCCTGCTACTACTGCGACTCGTCGCCGGTCTCGCCTTCGTCTATCATGGCTGGGGCAAGATTCAGCATCCCTTCGGATGGATGGGCCCGGACGCCTCTGTCCCCGGTTTCTTCCAATTCCTGGCGGCGATTTCGGAATTTGGCGGAGGCATCGCCTGGATGCTCGGCCTCCTCACCCCCCTCGCCAGTCTGGGCCTCTTCTTCACCATGGCCGTCGCCACCCACATGCACGCCATCGTCAAGGGAGATCCCTTCGTAAGCCCCGGAGGAGGCTCCTACGAGCCCGCCCTGCTCTACCTCGTCATTGCCGTCCTGTTCATTGTATTGGGACCGGGAAAGTTTTCGGTCGACAAACTCCTGTTTGGCCAACGGGACTGAGCGATTTCGACACGAATTTCAGGCGTGTCGCGACAAACGTACGATGAGAAATACCAAGATACCGATTATTCCCGTTGACTATTAGTCTATTTACAAGCATACTTAAATCAAGAAATACGTTGGCCCTGTGTGGGAGCCAACGCTTATTGTTGGTCCAAATAGTCGGGAGATCTGGTATGAAAAGCATTCGATGGAAGAGAAATATTATCGCGGGTGCCATTCCGCTGTTAGTTGGTAGCGGCTGTGAAGTCGTGTTACCACCGCTTCCAATACCCATCGAACTGAAGACCGTTGCCGAGCAATTACTCAACGTATTCAATGGCTCTGACGTTGACGACAATGCTGCGCTGAGCTTCACAGAGGCTAGTCGCTCCTTCCGCAGCATCACGCAAGCACAGTTTGATGAAATTGACTCAAACAACAGCGGCAGTCTTGACCGTGCCGAACTATTGGTTGCCAAAGGCGACCCACGCGGCACAGACAGTTACACCGTCACCATTCAAAACCTGAGCAATCAACCCCTAGGCCCCGTCGTCGCCGCAACACACCCGGACACGACCGTCATGTGGCGTGTTGGTGCCGACGCAAGCGCGGGTATCCAGACCGTCGCAGAGATGGGCAACCCGGCCCCCCTCTTCGCCGAAGTCTCGGCCGCCCTTGAAGCCGATACCGTCACCGACGTGTGGAATACCGGACGGCCACTGGCCCGTATGGGTGTGGAGCAATCTGCCTTCGGCCCGTTCCAGCCCGGTGCCAATCTGGTTGACGACGTAGAATTTGAAATTACGGCCAATGCGGGTGACCTATTCTCCTGCGCGAGCATGGTAATTATTACCAACGACGGATTCTGGGGTGCAGATGCCATCGGTCTCCCCGATGACGGCGAGAAGACGTTTTACGCCTTCGCCTACGATGCCGGCACCGAAGAGAATTCCGAATTATCCTCCGACCTGGACGATGGTGGTTCCGTACTGGCCGCCGAGCCACTCCCCAATGACGACACCGATCCCGCCGTCAATGACAATGGTGGCACGGCAACCGATCCCCGGGGCACGATTCAGCTCCACGAAGGTATCCAGGGTGGTGGAGACCTCGATCCTGCCACCTTCGGATGGGAAGAACCCATTGCAGTAATTACTATTCGCAAAAATTCGACCATCGGCGCAGAAGCCATCGTCGGCGCAGCGCGAAACTACCAGATCAGCATCCAGAACCTCAGTAATCAGCCCCTCGGCCCGGTAGTTTCGGCTACGCACCCGGCGAGCACCGTGGTTTGGAGTATTGGTAGTGATGCCAGTCCGGGTATCCAGACCGTCGCAGAGATGGGCAATCCTGCCCCCCTGGTTGCGGAACTCATGCCCCTTGTCGATTCCGGTGATATTTCTGAGCTTAACAACACCGGTCGGCCCCTCGCACGCGCTGGCGTAACACAACCCGCATTCGGGCCCTTCGCTCCAGGTCCCGATTTGATTGATAATGCCACCTTCCAGATTGCGGGTATGCCCGGGGACCTGTTCTCCTGTGCCAGCATGGTCATCATTACCAATGATGGCTTCTGGGGTCTCGACAGCGTTGGCTTGCCTGCAAGCGGCACGCAAACCTTCTACGCCTTCGCCTACGATACGGGCACGGAAGAAAACTCCGAGTTGTCTTCCGATTTGGATGACGGTGGTTCCGTCCTTGCGGCCGAGCCTCTTCCCAATGATGACACCAACCCAGACGTCAACGACAATGGCGGTACGGTAACCGATCCCCGTGGCACCATCGCACTCCATGGCGGCATCGTCGGTGGCGGTGACCTCGATCCTGCGGTCTTCGATTGGGATGAGCCCATCGCCGTCGTGACCATCACGGTCATCGAAGAGTAACCCAGCGAACTAACCAGCGACTACACGGGGCCACGTGTCAACCAGACACGTGGCCCCTTTTTCGTGAAAAATACATCGCGCCCTGGTTGTTACCGGTATTTCAATCCACCCCAGTTCCCCCGGCGGGAATAACCGTACAGCGCGAACAGCTGGTGTATTTCCACCAATTGTCCTTCCAGGTTCGACCGGTTCGTCGTATAATAGAGCCCAGTGGGCACAACCAAAGAAAGGAATTACCCCCATGAATGTAGAAATGCAATCCGGTTATATGTTGCTCTTCCGTGGCACCGATTGGGACCAAGGCCTGTCCCCCGAGCAAATTCAGGAAACCATGACAAAATGGACCAACTGGTTTGAAGGCATGGTGGAAGATGGGCGGGCCAAGAGTGGCCAACCCCTCCACCGTGAAGGAAAAGTGGTCTCGGGTAAAAATGGCGCCATGGTTTCCGATGGTCCTTTTGCCGAATCCAAAGAGACCGTGGCCGGCTATTTTCTCCTGACGGTCGAGACCATGGAAGAGGCTATCGAAATCGCCCAGCGCTGCCCCGCGCTGGAGCATGGCATGGAGGTAGAAGTGCGCCCCGTTCGGCCCAGCTGCCCCATGATGGAGAAGGCCCAGCAATTTGCCACCGAGGCCGCGGCCCGATAGCGTGAACCCATCACAGGACACAAAAAAGCCCCCTGCTGGGGAAACTTCCCGGGTAACAGAACACCTCTTTCGCCACGAATCAGGAAAGCTGGTGGCCGTGCTGACCCGCATGTTTGGCGTTGAGCGCCTCCAACTCGCCGAAGACGTCGTGCAGGAGGCGCTCATACGGGCGATGCAAACCTGGCCCTACTACGGCATTCCGGAAAATCCCGCCGCCTGGATCACCCAGACGGCCAAGCACCTTGCCCTCGACATCTTGCGGCGGGAACAGAATTTCCGCAAGAAAGAGCCCGGCATTGTCGCCTTCCAGCAACAGGGACCCCTGGGTACGCCCACGGAAAACTCGGTGGTTTTCGACACGGAAATTCCCGACGACCGACTACGCATGATCTTCGCCTGCTGCCATCCCGCCATTCCCCGGGAAGCCCAGGTCGCTCTCACCCTGAAAACCCTCTGCGGCCTCGGAATCGGAGAGATCGCCAATGCCTTTCTGTCCAATGAGTCCGCCATCGCCAAGCGGCTCACCCGGGCACGCAAAGCCATCCGCGACGCCGACATCCCTTTTGAAATCCCCCACGGCGAAGCATTGGATGGCCGTCTCGAAAGCGTAGAACAGAGTCTCTATCTGCTATTCAACGAAGGCTACAAGGCATCAAGCGGCGACCACCTTGTGCGCGAAGACCTGTGTCGGGAGGCCATCCGCCTCGTCGAGTTTTTAACCGACCACGCCGTGGGTGATTCACCCCGGACCCATGCGCTGGCGGCCCTCATGCTGCTCAACGCGGCCCGATTCCCCGAGCGAACCAATGAAATGGGCCAGCTCCTGCGCCTCCAGGATCAGGATCGGCATAAATGGGACCGACGTCTCATTGCCCGTGGGCTCTTTCATCTTGGGAAAGCAGCCTCGGGAAAAGAACTGTCCGCCTACCACATTCAGGCGGGTATTGCGGCATGCCATTGCACGGCCCCCGATTACGCCGCCACCAACTGGAAGCAAATTCTGGCACGCGATGACCAATGGATCGCCCGGGACCCCTCGCCCATCATCGCCCTGAATCGCGCTGTTGCCCTGACCCACGTCCAAGGTCCCGATGCGGGCAAATCGGCGGTGGAATCCATAGATAATCCCAAGGCCCTGGAGAAGTACTACCTGCGGTATGCCGTACTCGGAGACATCGAGTTTCAGCGGAAAAACTACGACGTGGCCGCCGATCTTTTCGCCACGGCCGCAGACTTGACCATTATCAAGACAGAGCGCGCCTTCCTCTTGGAGCGCATGCACCAATGCAAGTCAAAAGGCTCGGACTACGTCGCCACCAACCCCATGGACACGTAATACGCACCCCGTTCACTGCCATCCTCACTGGTAAACACGGTGCGGAGTTGTTTCTCTCCCGGGGATAAGCTAAGCCGAAATCGCACGACTTTATCACCCGGCTCCACGGGGGCCGACTTTGAAACGTCTCCGATAGTTACCTGCGCGGTCGCAATGGCCAAGGCGGCCCCACCGTCCACCGCCCCGCAAATCTCACCGTCGGTTTCCCGTGGCCAGCGCCGCAACTCCACGTCGTAGTCCCCTGCGGTCTCCACATCGACTACCCAAAAGCCCTGACCGGGCCGTCCCTGCAACACATAGGGCTGATTCCAGGGCACCTTCTTAATAGGTGCATGCCAGTCGTGGCAGGTAAAATGGCTCATGCCCTGCCCGGTCGCCCCCACAACAAGCGGGCAATACTCGCCAAAACGAGTAGACGTATCCTTCCACCACGCGTCATAGTGCGCCGTCAGACGGGCCACGACATCCCCGTGGGCAGCGGCAATGTCATCTTCTTGCGCGGGATCTACGGATACGTCATAGAGCTCCTGGCCATTTATCAGGCGCCAGTGGCCTTCCAACACCGCACTCTTACGCCATTTCTCCGGGTGCTCTATCCGCTGGGAGTCCACCATAATGGCCCGGTCGGGTGGTGTCACGCTGGCGTCTTTCAATGAGGAGGCAAGACTGATGCCGTCAAACGGCATCGTTATTTCGGGCGAAAGGCCACACAATTCCAGGAGGGTGGGAAGGAGATCCACGTGGGCACTGAGATGGGGTATATCTACGCCGCCGCCCAGTCCGCCAGCAGGCCAACGTAGGAAACAGGGTACCCGATGACCTCCCTCATATTCACTACCCTTGATGCCACGCATACCCCCGTGGTCACCCGCTGACGTGCCGTTGTCGGTCATAAAAATAACAATGGTGTTTTCGGTGAGACCCGACGCATCAAGGTGGGCCATGAGCTTCCCCATACACCCATCAAAATGGCTCAGCATGCCATAAAAGGCTTCCTGCTCAGGCTTCAGACCTTTATTTCGAAAGGGCCGCTGGTATTCCTCCGGGACAAGATAGGGACCATGGGGAACATTGGTGGGAAGGTAACAGAAGAAAGGCTCTTCCCCCTTTTGGTCCACAAAACTCTGGGCGCCATCAAACCACACATCCGTGCAGTAACCAGGAAAGGCCTTCGCTTCGCCATTGTGAAAATACGTGTCGTTTTCGTAGTTATTTCCCCAATAATCCGGCGTCTGCCCTACCCCACCACCGCCATGTACCAACACCTCCTGAAAACCCCGATCCTGCGGACGATAGGGGTAGTTGTCCCCCAGATGCCATTTCCCGAAGATGCCCGTGCGATAACCCGCCTTCGAGAAATAGTCCGCCATCGTCACTTCGTCACGACGCAAGATGGACCGCCCCATGATGGTGTGCCACACTCCCGTGCGGTTGTTGTAACGGCCCGTCATCAAGGATGCCCGGGTGGGCGCGCACGTCGGACTTACATGAAAATCGGTCAACCGCATGCTCTGCGCATGCAACTGGTCCAGGTGGGGTGTGGACAATACCGTATTGCCCAGGCAGGACAAATCCCCATAGCCCTGGTCGTCGGTCATGATGAGCAGGACATTCGGCCGCGACGGCGCGCTTTTCGCCTGACGTGGCGCAACCCCGGCTAGAACCGTTGCCCCCAAAAGGCTATGTTTCAAAAAATTGCGTCGGGAAGATTGGGTATCGAAAAAATTGCGTCGGGCCATGCCGCTACCTTTCGTCAATGAAAAAGCTCAGGCTTTAGCATGGGGCAAATGGACGCAAATTTCAAGTACACGATTCAGGGCGACGGGGTAGACGCGGGTTCGCCCTCGTCATCACGTTGACGTCGAAATCCGGTACCACCGTTCGTCCAAGGAAACGATAGCTTTCTTCGCTTTTTTCATCAACTGAATCAGGTCTGGATGGTTGTCCAACAGCGTATTCCAGGCGTCCGACGGGATAGCGATATCAACCAGCGTTTCATCCCTGAAATCCGACTGGGTGAGCGTGTCTCCGCGCAGCTCAAATTTTCGATCATTCCATTGAATGGGTGCGGCAATCCGAGCCACGCCAAACCCACCCGGCTCTTGGTCTACCGCCGATGAGCGCTCACGGCGCGCCATGTCCGGGCGAACTTTCGCCACCGTCGACTCGTCTGGCGAAACAGGCGGGGCCGGGGCGGCCATGGGAAGCGCCTGCGAAGTAGATTCTTTCTTATCTTGACTCGCGGTGGCATCCGCAGGCACTTCCGCCGGTGGAGCCATGGGTGCCCCAAACTCCTGGCGAGGTGCCACGGCCTCGCCCTCAGCAATAGCCGATTCCTCAATCGAATTCGATGACTTTTCAGCCACCTCGGAAGCGTCCTTCGCTACAAACAAGTCATCATCAGTTTTTGCCATCGGTGCCGCCTGCGCTACCGGAAAATCAGCTTCGGATTCGGCCACCACCTTCGATTCCAGGGTTTTGCTTTCATAAAAAGTATTGTCCCGTACCGTACGCCCGCCTATACCCTCCTCCATCGCGCCGAGACCGTCACCAGCCAAGGGAGATTCTGGGGCATCGGATACCGCCATTTCCGCAGAGGCACCGGCTGCCCGTTCTTCTACCGGCACGCTTGTCTGTGCGGAGTCACGGATTTCATCGGCGCCCAAGGCACGTTCTGGCTCTTCAAGCTTACTGAGCATCATCGGCGCCGACGAGGACGACGCCATACGCCAAGCCGAGAGGCCAACCACCATCAAAATTACGGCCGCAGCGGCAAATCGCCACACCGTGGTATGGCTTCGCCATCCCGTGGGTGCCGGGGCCAGTGCCACCCGGAGGCGCTCCTCAAAGTCCTCGGGTGCCTTCACGGGATGATGATAAAAATAGGTATCCGATACGACCTTGTACCCGTGCAGTTCACGGAGGCAATCAGCGCAATCCGAAAGATGCTCTTCAACAAACTCTCGATCCTCCTGATCCAATTCATCATCAAGCAGGGCGGAAAATTCGTTCCGTATCTGTTCGCAGGAAATCCCCATGGTTTACAGCACTCCCCGGTTCGTCAGACAATCCCGAAGGCGCTTGCGGGCCTGATTGAGACGGGATTTGACGGTACCATTCGGACAATCCAGGGTGTCCGCAATATCACTGTAGCTCAGCTGGTCGAAGGTGCGCAGCACAAAGGGCAAGCGGTAGGTATCGGGCAATTCTTCCAGACAAGCCTTCAGCCCCTCATTCAATTCCCGTTTCTGGGCCAGATGACTCGGCGTGACCCCATTGGTCGTGGCGGCCTGGGCCACCGATGGTGCCGATTCCTGCAAGGCTTCAAGGGATACCCCCTTATTACGGCCCTTTCGGGATTGATCACGTAATTTATTTCGTGAAGCATTCGCGGCGATGCTGTAGAGCCACGTGTAGACCTGGGCATGGCCATGGAAGGAATCCAGATTCCGATAAGCCCGCACAAACACCTCCAGCGCAACATCAAGACTGTCTTCATGATTTCCGAGATAGCGATAAACCACGTTATACACCCGATCCTTGTAGCGGCGCACAAGCTCCTCAAATGCGGACGCCTCCCCCTCACGACACGCGCGCACGAGGTCATCATCCGAATGTGGCTCGGTTTCTTCCAATATCACCACGGTGGGCTGTACTCCAGGTTTCGGGATCTTTGACACCAGAATTCGGTTGTGGTTCTCGACGTATTGTACCGCGCCATCCCATCCTTAGGAAAGAGGAACAACGCCCTAAGCCGTGTTTCGTCAGTTTTTCACCAACTGTCAATAGTCTTCAAAAGGTTATCGTGCCAACCCGGCGCCAAGCGTGATGTCGTGCCCACCTTTCCTGTATGCTACCGCCCATTCAATAAAACAGGAGAATATCCATGGCATTTCTTGACGACGCATTGAAACACGCTGGGGCCAATAAAGACCGACACCTGACCGAATATCAGGAACTTCTCGGCATGCCGAGTATTTCCACCCTGCCAGAAAACCGTGTCGATGTGGAACGCACCGCCGCCTGGCTCGCCCAGCAATTGCGCGATCTTCACATGGAAAATGTCGAAATCATGCCCACCGACTGCCACCCGGTCGTCTATGGCGAATGGCTCAAAGCCCCCGGAAAGCCCACCATCCTCGTTTATGGACACTACGACGTCCAGCCGGTGGATCCCCTCGATGAATGGGAATCCGACCCCTTTGGTGCCGAAATTCGGGGCGACTATATCTTTGCCCGGGGTGCCTCCGATATGAAGGGCCAGATTTTCGCCCAGCTCAAGGCCATGGAATGTATCGCGGCCCAGGGCGATTATCCCGTTAACATCAAGTATCTGCTCGAGGGGGAGGAAGAAATCGGCTCCCCCAGCCTTCCCGGCTTTATCGAGACCCACAAAGAAAAACTGGCCTGCGACGTGGTGCTCAATTGCGATTCCGGCATCTATGACAAAGACACCCCGGCCATCATGTATTCCCTCCGTGGCCTCGCCTATTTTGAATTGGAGCTGCGCACGGCAAAAAAAGACCTGCACAGTGGCATGTTCGGCGGCGCCGTCCGCAATCCCCTCCACGTACTCTCCGAAGTCATCGCCGCCATGCACGACGCCCAGGGCCGGGTTACCCTGCCCGGCTTCTACGATTTGGTGCGCCCCCTGGCCGACGAGGAGCGGACACTGCTCCAGCAACTGCCCCACGACGATGAGGCCTGGCAGGAAATGGCGGGCGTCGAAGCCAGCTATGGCGAAGCTGGCTATTCCACGGTGGAGCGCATCGGCGCACGACCCACGGTTGAAGTCAACGGCATGTGGGGTGGTTTCACCGGCGAAGGGGCCAAGACTGTGTTGCCCGCACGGGCCCATGCCAAAATCAGTGCCCGCCTCGTGGCCGATCAGGATCCCGATGCTATCGAAGGACAGTTTCGCGCCTTCCTCGAAGATCACGTCCCCGAAGGCGTCTCCTGGAAGCTTCACAAACACTCCAGCGGCCCCGGCTCCACCATGGACCGCCATTCAATCTATATAAAAGGCGCAGAAACCGCGCTGGAAACGGTCTATGGAAAAGCGCCCCTCTTCAAACGTGAAGGGGGTAGTGTTCCCATCGTAGGGCTCCTGCAGAAAAAACTCGGTGTCGACTCAGTCATGCTCGGATTCGCCCTGCCCGACGACGGCATCCACGGCCCCAACGAACGCCAATACTTGCCCGGATTCTTCCGGGGTATCGAGACCTATATCCGCTACTTGGACATCCTCGGGCAGTAGTTGGTAGTTTCGCGCCGCTGAATCGATAATGTGGTAGTTCACGCGATACGTCCGCTTCTGAAATGAGGCCCCTTGCCGGGCTAGAAAATCGTTAGACCTTTTCCTCCATCCCCTTCGCAAGAACACACCTTCTGGAGAAGTACCTTGAAAAAACAGTCCTGGACAGACTTGATTAAACTCGAAGACTGGTGGGCCATCTGGATTGGATTCATCCTGCTGGTCGCCGTATTTACGGGCGTTGTAGACAGCGTCCCCAAAATGCCGGGTTGGGCCTGGGGAGACTTTGCCGCCTTAAGTTCCGGCGTTAATATCCTCTCCCTCATTGGGCTCCTCGTCGGCCTATGCGTGGCTTTCAGCCTTGCAATTGCCGTCATGGGCAACGATAAAGTCGTCGCCTTCATACCCGGTTTCTTCGCCCTCTTTCTATTGTCGTGCCTGACTTACATCTTCGCCGACGAAGCGACGGTAAAACATTACGGAATCAGCTACGCCTTCTGGGCTGTGGGCATCGGCCTCCTGATTGCCAACACGGTGGGCGTACCCGCCTGGCTGAAACCCGCGATCAAAACCGAGTTCTACATCAAAACCGGCCTCGTCATCATGGGCTCAGGCATCCTATTCGGCAATATCCTGAAGTTTGGCGCTTACGGCCTGGCCATTGCCTGGGGTGTGACGCCCATCGTGATTGTTTTTATGTGGATTTTCGGCACGAAGGTGCTGAAGATGACAAACAAGCCGCTGGTGATTATCATCGCCACGGCCACCTCGGTGTGTGGCGTTTCCGCAGCCATCGCCGCTGCGGCGGCCTCCAAGGCAAAAAAAGAAGATCTCACCATCGCCATCGGTATGACCCTCATTTTCACCGTGGGCATGATGATCGGGATGCCAATTCTTGTGGCCAACATGGGGCTGTCGCCCCTCATTGGTGGCGCTTGGCTGGGCGGCACAATTGACGCCACCGGTGCCGTGGGTGCCGCTGGTGCGGTCCTCGGACCGGAAGCAGAGGCCGCCGCGATCATTGTAAAAATGATTCAGAATATCCTCATTGGCGTCGTGGCCTTCTGTATTGCCGTCTATTGGGTTACCCGCGTCGAGGAAAATGAAAGCGGAAAACGCCCCGGTTTCGGCGAAATCTGGAACCGCTTCCCCAAGTTTATTCTGGGTTTCATCGCTGCGTCCTTGTTCGCCTCTTTTGTCATGATTCCCCTCCTCGGTGACGACACCGTAAAGGGGATGCTCAAACAGACCAAAACCATTCGTGGTTGGCTCTTCACCATGGCCTTCATTTCCATCGGACTCGACTCCAACTTCAAAGACATGGCCACACAAATGCGCGGTGGAAAGCCCATGGTGCTCTATCTCGTCGGCCAAACCTTCAATATCGTACTGACCCTATTCATCGCCTGGCTCGTTCTCAGCGGCATTCTCTTTCCCCTGCCCCCCTCCCTGGTGAGTTGATGCCCCTGAAGAAGACCATAGTGAACTGGCTGAAACTGACCCTTGGCTTTGGCATCGCCGTGCTCCTCCTGTCCACGATATTACCGTGGCTGGCGGAGCATGGCTATGCGGGCCATGTTATACAGGAAAACGTCCGCACCAACCGTGACGCCTCGGCCCTCTTCTACACCGAAGACGACCGCACCTGGGAGGTCTTGGAAGAAGTCTCCAAGCAAAAGGCCCGACGAAATAGGGACCAAATCACAATCCCCGAGTAAAACGTGTGCCCATGGGCCCCATGTTCCTTGGGAAGCTCTGACCATCCACGCCAATCACCTTATTTTCGGGCGACGTGTGCCATCCCTTCCTTCCGTGATCAATAATAGGGGTAACCATCTTCCAGAAGGATTGCATCCCTTGCGTACCCCCGAAAATCAGAATATCAGCCAGGAAAGCTATCGCATTACCGGCATGACCTGCGCCGGTTGTGTGCGTCGCGTCGAAACCGGCCTGGTGGCCATTGACGGAATAGACTCCGCAACGGTCAACCTCATGACCGAAGAGGCCCGGGTCTCCTTCACGGAAGGCACCGTGGCGCCCGAAACCATCATCGAGACCGTCGAAGCGCTGGGTTTTGGCGCTTCCCGAAAGGATGGGGCGGCCTCCGACTATGACATCGATATCTCTCTGGAGCATACGATTCATGCACGGCAGCGTTGCACGGTCGCCTGGGCACTGACTATGCCCATTGCTATCCTCATGCTGCTCCACATGACGGGACTCTGGATGCTTCCCTACTGGGATTGGATCGAACTGGTCCTCGCCCTTCCGGTCCTCTTGTTACCTGGTGCCGAAACCTTTAAGAAGGGGTGGGCCACCCTGCGGGCCAAAGCGCCCAACATGGACGCCCTCATCGCCATCGGCACCCTTGCCGCCTACAGCACGGGCCCCATGCACCTTTTCGGCATGGATGTAGCCAGTTTTGCCGCCCTGTCCGCCATGATCATGGCCTTCCATCTCACCGGGCGCTTTATCGAAGCCAGCGCACGGAGTAAGGCCTCCCAGGCCATACGTCGCCTCCTCGAACTGGGCGCGAAAAGCGCACGGGTTCGCCGCGAGGGTGAGGTCGTAGAAATTCCGGCAAACGAGCTCCGCGTGGGCGATGTGATGCTTATCAAACCCGGAGAAAAAATCCCCACCGACGGCACGGTCATCCTCGGAAGCAGTGCCATCGACGAATCGATGGCCACGGGGGAATCCATTCCCGTCGACAAAAGCGTCGGCGACCCCGTCATCGGCGCAACAATTAACAGTACGGGTGCCCTGGAAGTTCGGGCCACCCGCATTGGCGACGACACCTTCCTCGCACAGGTGGCCCAGTTGGTCCAGGAGGCCCAGGCCTCCAAGCCCGCTATTCAGGGATTCACCGACCAGATGACCGTCGTATTTGTCCCCCTCATTCTTGGCATTGCCCTGCTCACAGCACTTTTCTGGCTCACCCTACCCGGCATGATGGAAGCCCTGAGCGCCTGGGCCGTTCCCTATCTGCCCTGGGCACACAGTGGCTCCGCCTCCAACCTGAGCATGGCCGTATTTTCCGCCGTGGCCGTCCTGGTTATTTCGTGCCCCTGCGCCATGGGCCTGGCTACACCAACGGCCATCATGGTCGGCACGGGCCAGGCCGCCGAACGGGGTATGCTACTCCGTGAAGGGGCGGTCGTGCAGCACCTGCGAGAACTCACCATCCTCTGCTTCGACAAGACGGGTACCCTGACCCACGGCAAACCCAAGGTCACCAATGTGGAAATGGTAGCGGGCACCTCCCATAGCGACCTCCTCGCTTGGGCCGCTGCGGTCTCCATGTTCTCGGAACATCCCCTCGCCCTGGCCATTGCCGACAAGGCCACCCGCGACCATTGCGATATGCTGCCCGCTGGTGATTTCGAAGCCGTCCCCGGAAAAGGAACCCGCGCCACCGTCGATGGCAAGGACGTGCTCGTGGGCAAGGCGGCATTCCTCGCGGAAAACGGCATCGACATTACCCCCATCGAGCCCACCCTCTATCGCATGCAACGGGAAGCCAAGACGGTTGCCGCGGTAGCTCGTGATGGCAAGGCCATTGGCGTTATCGGGATTGCCGACACCCTGAAGAGCGAGTCCGTCCGGGCAATCAAGATTCTCAAACGCATGAAAATACAATGCGTCATGCTCACCGGCGACAACCAAGCCACCGCCGACGTTGTGGCCGATCAGGTCGGTATCGATCGGGTCATTGCGGACGTCCTGCCCCAGGACAAGGCCAAGGCCGTTGAAAAACTGAAGAAAGAGACGATTGGCACCGTGGGTATGGTGGGCGATGGCATCAACGACGCCGCCGCCCTCGCCACGGCGGATGTGGGTATCGCGCTCGGTACGGGCACGGACATCGCCATTGAAGCGGCCGACGTTGCCTTGATACAGGGCGATCTCATGGCCCTGGTGACCGTGATTCAGTTGGGCAAAGCCACCTACAACAAAATCATACAGAATCTCTTCTGGGCCTTTGGCTACAACCTCCTGGCCGTGCCCCTGGCCATGGTGGGACTCCTCCACCCCGTTGTCGCTGAAATATGCATGGCCCTGAGTTCATTGAATGTGATTGCCAACTCAATTCGCCTCAGAAACTTCGACCCCGAAGCGGTTACGAAGGAAATCATGCGCAATTGAACGGTTACCGTGTTTGATGGCTACAGCAGACACACAACGATGTTTCATGCCTACGACTATCCACCATTATCTTGTTTTCTTAATGATATACGTACAACCGTTCACAGCAACCGAAAATACAAACCACGAAGAGCACAAAAAGGAATAAAGAACATAGAAAATTCTATTTCGGTGGTTTAATTCTACGAAAGTAACTTAGGCAACAGAACTCGAGTGGAGTTGTTCAACCTGTTTGACCAGATCATGTCGGTCTTAAGAATTCGTCAACACGAAGCGCACAGGGATAGTTTTTAGCCGCGAAGGAACGCAAAGAGCGCAAAAAACTACTCTTTGCGTTCTCTGCGTTCTTTTGCGGCCAATAACATTCGTATAAATTCGTGTTCATTCGTGGTTCAACTATTTGGTTGCGGCCAACGACCCCGCTAAGTGCATTCGTGTCCATTCGCGGTTTAGACTTCTTACAAAACCCACCCGGAGAAGACGTTGGAAAACGATCGGTCTTAAGGATTCGTCAACACGAAGCGCACAGGGACAGCTTTTAGCCGCGAAGGAACGCAAAGAGCGCAAAAAACTACTCTTTGCGTTCTCTGCGTTCTTTTGCGGCCAATAACATTCGTATAAATTCGTGTTCATTCGTGGTTCAACTATTTGGTTGCGGCCAACGACCCCGCTAAGTGCATTCGTGTCCATTCGCGGTTTAGACTTCTTACAAAACCCACCCGGAGAGAATGTTGGAAAACGAACTGAAAAACCTCGATATCACCATCAGTGGAACCGGATTCGCCGGGGACTTTGTCGCCCGAAGCTTTGGCATGCTTCCCCACCGCAATGAGGTCAATCTACGCCTCGCGGGCGTGAATTCGGGACACCTGGGCAATGCCAAACTCTTCGCAAAACGGCACAACGTCGGCGCCGCCTTTGATTCCCACAAGGAGATGCTCGAGACCATCGATCCCGACATCGACTGCATCGCCTGCGCCAACTATGTCCACGGTCAGTATGTGAAAGAAGCGGCCGAAGCAGGCGTTAAGGTAATCGTGCTCGAAAAGCCGCCCCTCATCTGGCCGGGCTACCCCGAAGGCCGTGAGGCCTCTGCAGAGACGCGCAAAACAGAATCCATGGCCGCCCTCCAGGACGTGCTCGAAGCCGTGGCAAAAAGCGGCAGTAAATTACTCTACGCAGAAAACTTTGTCTACGTCGATGGCATGAAATCGCTCGTGGAACTCATGCGCGAAGCCCAGAACGCGGGCAAAGGCAAAGTGCTGTTGCAACAGGGCGTGTGTGCCCACCAGGGTTCCCACGCGATTGACTATGATACGCCAGCAAAATCGGGCGGAGGTTCCCTCTTCAACAAAGCCTGCCACCCCCTCGGCGCGGCCCTCTATCTCAAGCAGGTGGAAGGCATGCTCCGGGAAGGCAAACCCATTCGGCCCGCCCGTGTTTCCGCCCTCGCACTCCAGATTCTCAAAGGCCAGGCCCCGTCGGCAGGGGAACACTTCCGTGTCATGCAGAACGTGGACGATTTCGCGCGAATCACGGTGGTCTTCGAAGACAACACGGTGGCCGAACTCTTCGGCTATGACCTCAGTATCAGCGGCATTCGCAACACCTATTCCGTCATCACGGATTTCGCCCAATATGATATGCGTATTAATCCCAGCGATGAGAATGAACTCTTCCTGCCCGATGGCAATGCCATTGGCAACGTCTTGCTGCGAGAAAAATTACCGACCGCCCAGGGCACTTCCTTCCCCCGTCCCCAACAGTTTCATGCCCACGGCTACGTCAACGAAATGAACGATGCTGTCGCCTGCGCCCTGGAACCGAAGCGCTATCCCCAATCGGGCTCCCTCCTCGCCTGGGACACCATGGCCATTCTTATGGCGGGCTATGAGTCTGCGGAAAAGAACTCCGCCTTCGTCGATATTACCGAATACAGTGAGAAGAACATCGTCGGGGACACGGCCTTACCCGACCCGCGCTATTTTGGAAACGTATTGCAGCGAAACTAAAGGAGGTCGGACTTTCCAGTCCGACACATCGCACACCAAAGCGGCAACAAAAGACCATCCTGCAAACAGCTTGATCACAATCTCTCAACGTAGCCTTTGACCATTGGGAGCGCAGGCGGCCCGCCTGCCACGGGCCGAAGGCACGTT
>CAXBPH010000091.1:0-23285 GCA_963977445.1 uncultured bacterium
GGCGGCGGCGGATCTCGGAAATTCCAGTCACGTCATGGTCATGGGCATCGGGG
This sequence comes from uncultured bacterium, assembly GCA_963977445.1. Taxonomy (GTDB): domain Bacteria; phylum Hydrogenedentota; class Hydrogenedentia; order Hydrogenedentales; family JAEUWI01; genus JAEUWI01. Next base: position 54 of record CAXBPH010000091.1, read on the forward strand.
ACCCCGACGGTGCGGAAATAACCTTGCCCCAGTGGATGAGTCGGAGCAAGAATATTCCGAAAGATGCCGAGCCCCATTGGTCACGGCTCGATGAAGAGCACCTTTCTGACATTGCCGTAGCCGGGGACGGCGTCTACGTGCGGAGTACCCTCGGCGATGAAGACATTCGGGTGGTCATGCGCGAACTGGCCTACCTGGCGGGCTCTGCGCGGGAGGGCGGCCCGGCGGTAAATCGCGTGAACCGCTACCGCTGGCCCCTGTGTATCGCCTTGGTCTTGATCGTCCTTGAGGGATTGTGGTTGATTGTGGTGCCCCGAATATTCGGGCGCAAGGATGTAGCCATGGTGGGGGAGGTGATCGATGATGTGCGCTAGAACCTTGCTCTTCGTGGCCCTCTGCTTCATGGCGGCCTGTTCGCCTGGCCCGTCGCCCCGTGAGGCCATTGATGAGGCGGAGATGCTGTTGGTCACGGGACGGTCGGAGCGGGCACTGCAGACCCTCCAGGAGATGCGGGTGGACCATCCCGAGGACCAGGCCATCCTTTTCGATATCGCCTATGCCCAGGTGGCCACGGCGGCCCAACTGAGCCAGTCGGGCGCTACGAAAGAAGCCAACGCAACCTTTGAGAAGGGCGTGGAAACCTTTTTGCGACTCACCGAAGGCCCGGCACCGGAATTCAGGGTGAGCGGACTCTTCAACGCGGCGACCGCGCGCATTCAGCGGGATGGCGTGATGCATAAAGATGAATTGTATGACGCGCGCCTTGAAAACATGCGGGGCGCGATTGGCCTCCTCGAAGACGTTCAGCAGCTGAATCCTGATTTCTCCGGTGTGGCAGAGAATCTCGAGCACGCCCGATTTGTGTTGGGTAAGCTGCTCCGTGAGCCCCCATCGGAAGAGACGCCCCCGGAAGAGGAAAAGAAGGACGAGCCGGAGGAAGCCGCGAACAACGTCGACTCCGTAACGACCCAGATTCCCAAGGCGAGTGTGGAGGTCGTGGATGGGAGTACCATCGTGCTGCACCTGCCACCTCGTGAAGGAGACGGCAAATGAACGGGCTTCACTTCATATTTTGTATATCCGCCTTGCTTGCCTTGAAAGACCTGCCCACGACGACGCCGGAAACCCCGGAGCGCATTCGGGTGCTTGCTATCCATGGGAGCGACGAAGGCAGAGCGGTTCCCGACGCGGACCCGACCCTGGCGCCCGTGCAGACGTTGCTGGACACCTTGCCCTACGATACCTATCGGGAAGTCGCCTTTGAGGAGCTCACGGTCAACTATGGTGAAGATGGTGCGGTGAAATTGAATGATATTTACACGCTTCATTGCAGTCCCTTGCGCCTGACGGAAGATGCAGAGATTGTGTTGGAGGCCCACGTCGATATGGAAGAGGCGGGCCGTGTCATTGAAGCGGTGCGGGTGACGGGCCGGGCCGAGCGTGGTCAGGGAATGGTATTTCGTGGATTTTCCATGGACACGGGCGAGTTGATTGTTATTCTAAGTATTGCCGAAGCCAAGAATGACGACGGCGGTACAGGCGGCAGTGGCGCGCCCCAGGGCCAACAGGATCCCGCCGAAGGGAATAGCACCGCAGAATCGTCTGGTGCCGATCCAGGAACGGGGGCCAATGACCCGGAAGCCACCGAGGCGGGGGAAACGCCGCCATCGGAAATGGACGGGGAGGAGGACGAAAATACCGATCCCAAGGCGATGATCCCGGTCGAGACACCGCCGGAAGATGAGGCACCGCCGCTGCCCACCGAACTCGCCAATCTGGAAGGCATACTTCGTGCCCTCGAAGAGGTCGACCGTCGCGAGCAGGCCGCTTCCCGTGCCCGACAATACGAGACGGAGATTCGGGGGGACTGGTGGTGACCGTTTTAATGTCTACCCTCCTGCTCCTTGGTGCCTATGCGCCGGCCGTCGTGCCGTTCGGTGATGGGGGGCCGCCTTCACCGTCGGCGGGCCCTTCCGCGGGTGAATTTCAGCTGGCACAGGCCGAGGAAGAACTGCCCACCCTGGAAGAGGCGATTTTTATCGAGAGTAGTGTGGATCGCAACACGGTATACCTGGGCGAGGCCGTAAACCTCACCCTGACCTATGGACAGCTCGATTTTCGGGGCATCCGTGTGCAGAGCCACTACAAGACCCGGCGTATACGCTTGCCCGATACCGAAGGTTTTTTTGCGGGAAAAATTATTGAGGAAAGTCGGAAATTAACCCGAGACGGGCATGCCTACACCCTCACGGTCTATCGGGTTCCCCTTTTTCCGACCCAGCCGGGGGCGTTGTTTATCGGTGCCTGGCGGTGGCAGGGAACGGCGCGAGGCTATACCGTCAGCGGGGCCCAATCGCTCCAAATCGACCGAAGCACGTCGCCGTTGACCATCAATGTCGAACCCCTTCCGCCCGCGCCTGCCGGCTTTGGGGGTGCCGTCGGACGCTTCGAATTGGATACCGCCATAGCGAATACCCAGCTTATGCAAGGGGTGCCCATCACCTACACCGTCGAAATATCGGGAGAAGGTAATCCCCAATCCCTGCGCCCACCTACCTTGCCGCAAGCCCTCTGGTATCGGCTCGGAGATGGGACCGTCACCGGCGAAACGGAGGTGACCGGCACGAATCCGGAGTTCATGAAGCGCTACGAATATGAACTCATGCCCCTGCAAGATGGCGTGTTCACCTTGGGCCCGGTGGCCTTCACCTATTTTTCACCCCGTGAAAAGCAGTATGTCACGACCACGGGCCCGGTCCTCGAAGTTACCGTTGCGGAATCGGACCTTGAAGAGCGCCTGGTGGTTGTCGGGGGCGTAGGGCATGGAGAAGCGGGTGCTTTACTCGTGATGGATGACGGACGTCTTCCTCTGGCGACCACGGCCGACCTGACGCCCGCCTCACGGAGAAGGGGGGGGATGGTGTATTTCCTGGGCATTGTCCCCATTGGCCTGTTTCTCGTGGCCCTGCTGGTGTTGTGGGGGCTATCGAATCGTCGCGTTTCCCCCGATGGGGCGCTGCGACGTGTGCGGCTCCACAATGGGGCACAGGAGGCGGCATCCTTGCGCGGGGTGATACTGGCAGAGATTGAGCAGGTCACAGCCACAAAAATCTCGGGATTGACCACCATGGAATTGGAAGCGGCCTTGTCGTCGCGGGGTTGGGGCGAGGCTGCCTGCGCGTTGGGCGCGGGACTTCGGGCGTGCGATGCCGTGTTGTATGGCGGTGCGGCAATGGCGTCGGAAGAGCTGCTGGCCCTGGCGGATAGGGCGGCTTACGCCTTGGATGTCGTAGATTCCCGGGAGACGGGCCAATGACGATGATTTTTCTCGCCCTGCTTTGTATTCCCGGAAACGTGTACGACGAATTCTTAGAACGGGGAAACGACGCCTACGTCGATAATCGACTGGATGACGCAATCCAGGCCTACGAGGAGCTCGTTGCTTCCGGCGTCGAGAGTGGGCCGGTGTTCTACAATCTGGCGAGTGCCTACTACCATTCGGGCGACCCGGGACGTGCGGTGTTGAACTATGAGCGGGCCCTGGCGGTCGATCCCGATTATTCTCCGGCCATGCGGGGCCTGGAAAGCGTGGCAATTACATCACCCCGATTGTCCGAGCTACCGGCAGGATTTCGTTCAAAATGGGCACACTATTTTGAACGGTGGAAGGCATGGGCGACGCTGCCGCTGTTGGTATTGTGGTGGGGCTTCTGGGGTATACTTCTCCTGGCAGTGTGGAAACCGACGCCCCGGCTTCGCGCCTTGTCTATTGCGTTCACTTGCGTGGTCGTTTTACTGGCAGGCTTGAGCTGGGTTGCCGCCCAATCCCCCCAGGGGGGGGTTGTTCTGGCAAAGGAATCCCCCCTCCGCTACGGTCCCGATGAGCGCGATAGTATTCGTGCCCACGTCCGGGCCGGTGACCGCGTTTGCATTGAGCATGCCGCCGGGCTCTGGGTGCGGGTGGAGACGGTTGCTGGTGCCCGCGGCTGGATGCGACGAGCGGATCTGGCCTGGGTTACCCGATCGGTTGCACGCTGAATCTGGAGAGAGTTTTATCCAACGTGAATACGACATCCGAGCATAGTTTCGTTGATTTGGTAACGTTGGCGGCGGCAGATCCTGCGGCGTTCCGAGCAACGAAAGAACGCGATCGCCTGGCTGCCATCCGGCGTCACTATCGCGATGCCTGGCAGGCGGCCCGCGAACGTCACGAAGCGGGTTCATCGGGCCGAAGCGTGTTGCGTGAACTGACCGCATCTGCCGATGGCCTCGTTCGGGGTATTGTTCAATTCGGACTGGCCGAGACCGACGCGCCGGAGGATCTGATAGACCGATTTGCCGTGGTCGCACTCGGTGGCTACGGGCGGGGCGAGTTGAGTCCCCGATCTGACCTGGATCTTTGTCTTCTCTACACAGGCACCCAGGATCCCCCGCTTTGTGCGCTCAACGAATATCTTGTGCCGATTTTCTGGGACGTAGGTTTCCAGATGGGCTATGTGTTTCAAGAGGTGAGCGAAGCGGTCGCGCTGGCAGAATCCGAGCCAGAAGTCCTTACCAGCTATGGCCAGGCACGTTTCCTTTTCGGTGACGCCGGCGTATACGGTGCCTTTGAAACAGAGATAGCCGAGATTCAGGTGCGCCAGGAAGAGACGCTTCGGGCCTTCTTCAGAAAACGGGAACGAAAAAAGAATCTCCCCAAAGAGCACCGTGATCTCTATAGTCCGGAACCCGATTTGAAAGAGAACGTGGGTGGACTGCGCGACGTGCACGTGGCACGGTGGATTCTCGGATTGCGCCATGGTCGCGTGACGTTGGATGGCCTCGAAAAACTGGGCCATATCCAGCCAGAAGACAATCTGGACTTTCAAGAGAGTGTGGACTTCATCTGGCGCGTTCGCAACGAACTCCATTTTCATACCGGTAAGGCCGAAGACAAACTCACCTTCGCCCGACAGAAGCACTTGGCCGCTACCTTCGGCTACGGAAGCAGCGGGCAAGCGGCGATTGACCGCTTCATGGAGGATTACTATGGTGCGGCCCGGTCACTTCGACGATTGCTCCGCTTCGTCGTGGGTATTACGGACAAGGCGAGCCGGGGTGAGAAGACTCAGAACCTGTCTTCCCGAGGTTGTTTTGCGGTGGTTGAAGGTGAGTTGAGCATTGGAGCCTCTGATCCCCAATGGTTTGCTGAGTATTCACCGCGACTGATGGAAGTGATCTGGGAATGCTGTCGTCGCATGGCACCCCTCGACCACGTCAGTTCCGAACGGGTAAAGCAGAATCTCTATCTCGTCGGAGACGCATTTCGATCCGACGATCTGGTGCGCCGATTTTTTACGGCCGTATGCAGTCGCCCCCATCAGGCTGGCCTGGCCCTGCGCCAGGCGGCCGAGACGGGGTTGCTCGGACACTACATTCCTGAGTTTGCCGACGTGGAAGGGGTGGTGCGCTACGAAGATTTCCACAGCTATCCTGTTGACGAGCATACACTCCGTGCCGTGGAAGCTATTGGGTCCATCGCCAATGCGGAGGGACCCATCGGCTCCCTTTTACAGCGTACGCTCGAACATCTTCGTGACCCCCATATTCTGGTTATTGCCATTATCTTCCACGATCTGGGGAAGGCCGGCGGCGAGGAGCATGTGGAGGAGGGGGTGCGGCTGGCACACCAGATTTGTCTCCGTATGGGCATATCGATCGAAGATGCCGACCGCATAGCCTTTCTCGTAGAGCATCACATGTTAATGAACCATATCGCCATGTACCGCGATACGGATGACCTTGATATCGTCGGCGAGTTTGCCAAAACCATGGGCACCCTGGAACGCCTGCAGGCGCTGTTGTTGTTGTCCTTCGCCGATCTGAGTGCCGTAGGGCCCAACGTCTGGACCGAATGGAAAGGTGCCCTGCTGGCGAAGCTTTACCTGAAGTCCGAACAGATCCTGCTCGGTCGTGCTCGTTTTGATGAATTCTTCTGGCTGGCTCCCAAAGCAAAGGCCATCGAGGCGGCCGCGCCAGAGGGGTTGCGCCCCGAGGTCACGACCCATCTGAAACAACTGGGAGAGCGCTACTTCGTGGCCTTCAGTCCCGGGCAGGTCGTGCAACACATGCACTGCCTCCAGGAAGCGCGGGAATGTGGTTTGGCGGTTCGCTGTGTGAATAGCGACGAGACGGAGACGAGTGACGTTGTGGTCTGCACCCGTAACTGCCATGGACTTTTCGCAAAGATCGCCGGCTGTCTGTCCTCTCATCTCGCCGACATTCGCCGGGCATCGGTGTTTACCACCCCCGACGGCTATGCCGTGGACAGCTTTACCGTAATCGATGCGACCAGTCGTCGGCCCTTGACGGAAGGCCAGGTGGAGGCCCTTTCTCAGACCTTGCAAAACGTGCTGATCGATGGGGAACCTGTACAGGGTCATGTGGATAGATCACGCAATCGTTTGTTCGCCCTCAATCAGCCCCCAGTGCCGGTTCCGACCCGTATCAGCTTCGACAACCTGGCATCCAAGACGGATACGGTGCTTGACATTGAAACCGGGGACCGCACAGGCTTACTCTACGACATAGCGCGGCTGCTTGCCGGGTATGGAATCGACTTCCAATCGTCTCACGTGGTGACCGATGCACGGCGGGCCCGGGACGCATTCTATATTCGGATGGGCGATGCAAAGATAGAAGACGGGGCCACCCAGGAGCGGCTTCGTGCTGAGTTGGCTGCGGTGATTCAACCCTTGGCGTTGACCGAGTCAAGCAGAAGCTAATTGCCGGGGCGCGATGAAAAAGGCTCTTTGGCGAATAGAGATAGACAGGTATTAATCATGACCGGTAGCGTTACTCTTGAGAACGATTCCAGGTCGGGAGAATTATAAATGATTTATTCCATACGATGGGCCGTGCTGATAGCGGCCCTGGGCCTGTTTTCACAAGGCGTATTGGCCCGCAGCCCCATTTTACGAGAAATTGAAGACAGTTTTATCCGATTGCACGAAGAAGTGGGGCCCAGTGTCGTTTCCATAGAAACAGAAGGTCAGGTGGTGGTCGGTGGTAAACCGGGGGTCGATGAGTTGCACCAGTTTTTTGGTGTGCCCAGGCCGGACGTTCCCGAAGAGGAAACACGCCCCCTTGCCACGGGTAGTGGGTTTATTTACGACACAGAAGGTCACATTGTCACCAATAACCACGTCATTGCCGATGCCGAGACGATCAACGTCCTTCTTTCCAACGGAAAACGCTACGTGGCCCGTGTCGTGGGCACCGATCCCGATACGGACCTCGCCGTAATAAAAATTGACGTTGAATCGCCCTTAACCATAGCCAAACTCGGTGATTCCGATGCGCTTCGCGTTGGGCAGTTCGCCATTGCCATGGGTAGCCCACGGGGCTTCGAGGGGTCCTTGTCCTTCGGGCATATCAGCGCGCTGGGCAGGAACAACCTTTGGGGTCTGGAATCCCAGGGAATTCGTTTTCAAAACCTGATACAAACCGACGCGGCCATTAATCTGGGAAATAGCGGCGGCCCCCTTTGCAACATCGATGGGGAAGTTATCGGCATCAATATCGCCATTATCTGGGGGGCAAACTCCATTGGTTTTGCCATTCCTGTCAATGAAGTAAAGAGTATCGTGCCCGATCTCATCGCGGATGGCAAAGTGACCCGGGGTTTTCTGGGCGTGCAGATCGACAACGTCTCCACCAGTATTGCCAGTGCGTTGGGGCTGCCCGATGAGCGTGGTGCCCTGGTGGAAGTGGTGCGCCCCAACACGCCCGCTTCCCGCGATGGAATCCATGTTTATGACGTGATTCGCAAGGTCAATGGAGAGAGCATTGAGGACGCGAGCGCACTGATTCGTAAAGTCTCGTCCCTGGCACCCGGCGAGACTATCATGATTGAAGTCTGGCGGGCTCAGGAGAGTATTGAACTGAAGACTGTCCTGGATGAGTGGAATGCGAATTCGGAATCGCCACAGCATACGGCACCCATTCTGGGACTGCAGCTTCGCGAGCTTGACGAGGCATCACGTAAGAAACTCGCGCTCCCCGACGATGAAAATGGCCTCATTGTTGTCAATGTAGTTGCCGGAAGTCCGGCAGACGAGGCGGGTATCCGGGTGGGTGATCGCATCACCGAAGTGGCTCAGATGCCCGTGACGACGGTCGAGGCGTTCCGCACACTCGTGAATGAACAGTCGGGTATGGACAAGTCTGTTCTGGTCCGCTATGCCCGGGGTGACGCCAGTCCTGACATTACTGTAATAAAAATACCATAGTCGGGAGCCATCGAAATCGCAGGCAGCGGGCAGGTCGTCCTATACGACGTAATCGATTTTCTTGATTTTAACGGGCGTTTCGTCGTATATTTGGTGGTGATGGGGTGCGTGACCACAATGCATAGATGGAGGTTTGGTGAAGGTGGCAATCGTAAAAAACCGATACTGCGGCGCCAGAATTCTCGTAGCGGATGATCAGGAAAGTGTTATCGATCTGATTGTTCGATCAGTGACCGGCGCATTTGGTTGCCATGTTTCGACGGTCGAAACAGGAGACGAGGTTCTCGAGGCACTCGAGGAAGAAACCTATGATATCCTCCTCACCGACATGCGAATGCCCGGAGTGTATGGTCTGGAGCTTATTGCGAAAGCCGCCAAGGCCCGGCCCGGAATGCATATTGTGGCGATGACGGGGTATCCCACGGATTTCCCCTATATCGAAGTCATCGAGAACGGCGCCAAGGACTTTCTGAACAAGCCCTTTCTTCCCACCGAGCTCATTGCCAAGCTCATGCGCGTTCTGGATGAGCGCATACTTCGCCGCGACCTGGACCTGGCCCATATGAAATATCGAAGTCTCTTCGATTTGAGTATGGATGGCACCTTGCTGCTGACGATGGACGGTCTCTGTGTGGAGGATGCCAATGAAGCCATTTGCACCACCTTAGGGGTCGCTAAGAATGAAGTCATCGGGCAGAGTTTTCTGGAGCTTTTGAGCGGTGATGATCAGGAGCGTTTCCACCTCTGGATCGACATGTGTGCACGTAGTGGTAAGGGCACCATTGGCGATATCCGGGTCTTGCGCCCGAGTGGCTTACCTCTCCATGTAGACGCGACGATCACGATGGTAGATGCCAATGGCGAGCTATTCGCCTTCTTGTCATTTCGAGATATTACCGAAAAGCGTGAGGTAGATCGCAGGCTGGCGGAAGCGGCCCAGCGTGATGAACTCACGGGACTCTTCAATAAACGTTCCTTCGGAACCCGCATGGAATGGGCCGTAAACAGCGCCAGAGACACGGAATCCAAGCTGGCCTTGCTCACCATCGATTTGGATAACTTCAAGCAATGCAACGATACCCACGGCCATCAGGTAGGCGATCGACTGCTCGCGGCGGTTGGCGACGTAATCCAGGCGAGTATTCGCACTACGGGTTACGATGAAGGATTTCGGTGCGGTGGCGATGAGTTTTCCGTCTTACTCCACAATTTTATCGAGGGCGGTCCCATGGTTGTGGCGGAACGCATGCGCGATCGTTTTGCATCGATTGAATGCTACGGCACGTCCATGAGCATCGGTATTTCCGAATTCACGCCGGATATGACGGTTTCCGAGTTTATCCGCGCCGCCGATGACGCGCTCTATACGGCCAAAGGCCAGGGTAAGAATACGGTGTGCGTGGCCAATTCGACGACTAAAAAGAGTTAGGTCGCAGGGACATTCACCCCGTGGGCCTGTCTCAGGGGGCGGCCGCCGGGATCGGCGTGCCAAACTGCTCCTCCAGAAAAGCCGAAACATCTTCGACAACCCGATCATTGACTACCTGAACCACATCCATGGCATGGGGCCAGCCATCGATACGGTCATACCAGTAGTCCATCCCCAAGGCCTGAAACTTTTCTGCCAATCGATCGGACTGGATGACGGGAACCAGCGTGTCTACGGTGCCGTGGATAATAAGGGTGGGGGGATCGCTTGCGTCGAGGTAGGTAATGGGTGAGGCTTCTTTGAACTTCTCAGGAATCTCTTCGTAGGTGCCCTGCATGAAACTCGTCAGGAGAAAATGGTCCCGATTGGGTCCGATGGTGAAATCGGCAGGTCCGTAAATATCAATAACCGCGGCGACCGCGCTGCTGACGCCTTCGTTGCCTCCCGTTCCCTCAAATTTCTCGATGTCGCTGCTGTATCCCACCATCATGGAGAGGTGACCGCCCGCAGATCCGCCAATGACGGCAAGGCGCTCGGGGTCCACATTGATTTTATCCGCGTTGGCCCGCATCCAGCGCACCGCACACTTGGCATCTTCGACGCAGTTGGGGAAGTAGCCGGCCTCCCTGAGGCGATAGGTGATAGTGGCGACCACATACCCCATTTCAGCAAAGCGGGTGGTGTACATCTTGTAGTCCTGCCGCTTACCACTGCGCCATCCTCCGCCGTGAATGAAGATAAGGGCCGGCGCGGGCGCGGTCATATTTTCCGGGGAATAGAGATCGAGCTTCAGTTCCGTGTCGCCGCCGGTGCCATACACGATATCGGTTTCTTCCCGGACGCCCGGCGGGATGGGGACATACGCCTCTATATCGAGCATACCCAAATCGGCCAGCCCCAGTTCTTGTAAGACATAGGCGGCATATATGGCGTTTCCCGTCGGATAACCCTTGGGCGGTGGCCCGAGGGTGTCGGGTAGCCGAACCAAGTCAGGACGTTTCGCCGGTGGGCGCGAGGCTAGAAAAATCAGCCAGACAGAAAAAATGACCAAGAGCACAAGGCAAGCACCGAAAAAGCGAAGCAGTTTTCTTTTCATGAGGAGGGTCCTTGGGATGCCTGTTCGTTGAAGACGTGCTGGAGAAAAGCGTGCATCGTTAGCTGAACCCGTTCATTGACCAACCGGGCCACGTCCATCGTATGGGGCCAGCCAGGATAGCAATCATACCAATAGTCCATATCGAGGGCCTGAAATTTTTCCGCGAGGGCGTCCGATTGGTCGGGGGTTACGAGAGAGTCCAGCGTGCCCTGAATAATGAAGGTGGGCGGGTCACTGGGATCGACATAGTGGATGGGCGAGGCCGATTCGTAGAGGGCGGGGTCTTTCTCGTAGGCGACTTTGGTGAAATTGGTGATGGTGGGGTGGACCCGGGCCGCTTCTGTCGTCAAATCGGCGGGGCCGTAGAGGTCAATGACCGCCTGAACGGCGCTGCTGACATCGGGGTTTCCCCCGTCGCCTTCCAGCGATTTCACGTCGCTGCTGTACCCCACCATCATGGCCAGGTGTCCCCCAGCCGAGCCGCCGGCCACCGCTATTTTATCGGGATCGATGTGAAGACGGGCGGCATTGGCCCGGAGCCAGCGTACGGCACACTTGGCGTCCGATATGCAGCCAGGAAAGTCTGCCACATCGGCGAAACGATAGGCCATGGTAGCGACCACATAGCCTTTGAGGGGGAATTGGGCGGCGTAGAGCTTGTAGTCAGCCTTATTTCCCTTGACCCAACCGCCGCCGTGGATAAAGAGAATGAGTGGGAGAGGCTCCGTTATTTCCCGGGGGCTGTAGAGATCGAGCTTGAGGGAGATACCGTCAATCTGGCCATATTCGATGTCCAACTCTTCGACGACACCCTCGGGTACCGCGACAGGGGCATCACGATCGAGCAGATCCAGGGTGCCTGCCGCATAGGCGGTAAAGAGAGCGTTTTCGGTGGGGTAGCCTTGGGGTGGTGGCCCAAACTCCGCTGGCATCCGTACCAGATCCTCACGAACGGCCGGAGCGCGCCCATCGAAGAATAACCACCAGCCACCGATGGCGCAAAGGATGAAAAGAAAAACACTCAAGACCCGAAGGAGAACGCGTAGCACCGGAATACCTCGTGGTGAAGTCGGACAATGATGGGGTGACAACAGTTGCTCATACTGCCACGACAGCGGTCTGGGAAACAAACCGATGGTGGAAGGGCTCACACAGGCCCGGTGCACGCGTGGTGCACAATCGGGGTCACGGTGGTCCATGTCAGACAGTACGCGCCCACCTCCACGCTTCTTGCGGCAAAAGAAAAAGCCCTGTGCCTCCAGGGAGGCACAGGGCGGTGGGATTCTCAATCAGCTAGTGTATTCAGTGAGCGGGTTCAGGATCACCTTCATTAATGTGGACGGCGCGATAACCACCCTTCGACTTGAAATAGAAGAAGAGGATGATATAGCAGACGAGCATGAAAGACGGGAATATGGCGACCGTCATGAGTGCACCCTTGCGGGCCTCTTCTTCAATGCCCGAAACCATCGCCTGGTCCTCTTCAGAGGCTGCCAGGAGCTTGTCATGGTCCAGCGCAGTCATCGTTCCGAATACCCATTCCTTCTCGGTGGAATACTCCTGGTAGAGTGCTGGATTCTGTTTTTCCAGGCTGGTCGCGATGGAGCTGTCCTGGAAGAATCCAAGGAACGGCGCGCCGACGATACCTACGGCGAGCATACCCACACCGGCAATCGTGTTCAGTGTCATGGCGCCGCCCTTCGGGAACTGCTCCGCGACGACACCCAACATGGTGGGCCAGAAGAAGGTCTTGCCGAAAGCATAGAGGGTTGCGGCAGCCAGGATTCCGATACCAGCGGCTTTGGAAAGGAAAACCAGACCAAGGATCGCGACGACCGAACTACCCATGAGCAGTCCGATGGGGGAGATACGGTGCACAATGGAACCGGCCGAAAAGCGCAGTACCATCATGATGAGGGACGTGTAAAGCAGGACGGAAACGGCAGGCAAGCCCATAGCACCCATCTGTTTTTCCATCAACGACGTAATCCATACATCGGTGCCCAATTCCGTGGTGGCCAGCGGCATCATGATGAAGAGCAGGAAGATGAAGAGGGGTTTGCCCAGGGACTTTACATAGAAGCCGTAGCCACCGGTCAGTACCAGGATAATTGCGCCGCGAACGTAGAGATTGGTGATGCCGACGAAGCGACAAATCTCGATGGTCATGAGGCTCACAACAATAAGGGCACCGAGGATACCCACTTCTTTCAACATGGCATGGTAGGAAACACCTGATTCCACGCGCTCCTGAACCGGAAACTTTTGTCCGAAGAGCATGATGCCGTAAGCGATCGTGGGGACGAAGATAAGCCCCACCTTGATCTGCCAGGCGGCATCGCCCATGGCGACCACCGTCAGGCCGCAGATAACCATACCGCCGGGCCAGCCCGCGTGGAGGATATTCAGCCACTTGGTCTTCTCTTTATTGAAGAGCGTGGCGACCACGGGGTTGATGACGGCTTCCACCGTACCACAACCGAGAGCAAAAATGAGCGTGCTATACCATAGCATCTCGTAACCGGTTGCCATCATGGTGAGGGCCGCAGAGGTGGCGTGGCAAACAAAGGCAAAAATCATAGCGGTGCCGTAGCCGATCTTGTCGATGATCAGGCTGAAGAGAACGATGCTGACAGCGAAAGGCCAGAAGCCTACACCGGCAATCTGTCCTTTTTCCGCACCGCTGAGATTGAACTCAATTCCCCATTCGTTCAGGAGCATGCCACGAATTACGAATCCGAAGGCGGTCGCGATCAAGGCCATGAAACAACCCCAGAATAAACGCTTCTGGTGTGCTTCAATGCCCGCAGGTTTATCTACGCTCATTGGTTACCTTTCTCTCCTGTTTCACCAGCCCGATGAAACATGTTGTTAATTGGTCCGCTAACACTACTTTTGCAGACCTACGATTGTCCCAGTGACACTAGCCAGAAATAGTACCCGTTACAGGAGGGGCGTTCAAGTTACGTCAGGAGACTGTTATCGTTCTGGCGGACCACCGCAGCGCGGGAGACGCTCCGGGCAGCGAATCGCGCAGATAATACGGGGAAGCCCAGCGCGGTCGCGGTGAGGCACACAGCCACTCGACACCATCAGGAAGACGATGGGGGAATGAATTGGAGGCCGTCAATACCGCTACGCAGTTGCCAGGCGGTGTAGGCCTGATCAAGCCACCTTAACAGGGAGGATTCGAGGGCTACAGGGCGGAAAACAATGAGCAGCACAAGGCAAACAACCAGCACGAGCGCTACATAGCGGCAGCGCCGCTTCCACACATCGAAGGGAAAGGGCTGGCGCTCTTTCGGCAGGGCGATCTCTTCCGGGAGGGTGATAGGCCGTCCCTTTTTCGCGGCGAGCCGGGCTCCTTCCAGGAGTTTACGGACCCGACCAATCGATTCATTGACGGATTGCCATTCCCGCACCAGTGGTCCGTCGCCTGCCCGAACTTCCCGGGAAAGTGTATCCAGGGTGCCTGCCTGGGCCACAAGCTTACCGATGCTGGAGGCCAGGCCAAAACTGCCTTTGCGCCAGTGAGATAAAATGGGGTAGTCGCAGGACAGCCGACTTTGCAGCTGGATGAAGGTTAGTTGTATCTGACTCTGGTCACCCTTGTCTGAATGGGATGCCAGTTGATAAAACCGGTGCCAGTCTTCGTGCAAGGCACAGCATTGGCTGCTGATGTCGGTTAACTCGTCCAGCGAAACAGATTGCGTTGCTTTAGCCACGTCAGTACACCTCTCTCCAGATGTTGAACTGTACCACGGTACAGGGGAAGTGCGATTTTTACAAGGAAAAAAATCGGCGTCACGGGGGTGGTCATCGTCACCCGTCTGGGAGGCACCCTGGCACTGCGTGGGACGCTGCCAGGATAGGTAGGCAAGACTTGAGCAGCAGAACGTGTGCACGTGGATTGGACAGGGGGCCCCGGCCTGGATTAGTGTGTGGAGCAGGGTAAACTCGGAGGCATCGATACGATGGAGAAGCGGCTAATCGCGTGGTGCCTGATCGGCCTGTTTTTTGGGGCGACAGGCGTCTGGTCCTTCGCGGAAGATTGGCCCCATTGGACGGGGCCCTTGGGGCGTAACGCAGCCAACGAAATCGGGTTGCCGGACCACTTCGACCGGAGCACGGGTGAAAACATCCGCTGGGAGACCCGCCTGGGCGAGGTTGCCTTTGGGAGCCCGGTGGTGGCCGATGGGCGGATTTATGTGGGGACCAATATGGCGGCCCTGCGAGACGACCCTCGTTTTGGTCGCAGATATGGTGGGGTCTTGGTCTGCCTGGACGAGGCTACGGGCGAGCGGCGATGGATTCTGGCCAGCCCGGAACGCACCCAGGGTCTTCCCCGCTACACCTTCCTCGAAGAACAGCGATGGGGGATCTGTTCGTCACCCACGGTCGACGGTGATCGGGTCTATGTCGTAACAAACGGCGATGACCTTCTGTGTCTTGATGTCAATGGACAGGCCGACGGCAACGATGGGCCCTTCGTGGAGGAGGCGTCCTATATGGCCGGAGAGGGCAAGGCCCCCGTCGCGCTGCTGCCCAGTGACGGAGACATCCTCTGGCGTTACGATATTCCACGGGAATTGGAGGTGGCACCCCATGACGTGGGAAGCTGTTCGGTCCTGGTTGTGGGCGACGTGATTTACACGAGCACCTCCAACGGCATCGGCCGTTACCGCGCGGAGGGGCCATCGGACGCGGTGAATCCCGATGCGCCCGCCTTCATCGCGCTGAACAAATATACGGGGGCCCTGTTGGCGGTCGATGATACGCCCATCAGCAGGAACCTCTTTCATGCCCAATGGGCACCCCCTTCCTTCGGCACCGTGGGTGATCGTGACTTGGTCTTCCTCGGGGGCAGTGATGGCTATTGCTACGCCTTTGATGCCTTGGGGCAGGCGGGTAGGGCTTCCGGCCACCTGCAGACCGTCTGGAGCTTCGACGCCAATCCGCCCGACTACCGTTTCGACGGTGCCGGTGAAGTTATCGAATATGGGCGGGGCGACCACCGGGCCTACGTCCGAAAGATGAAGCTCAACAGGGAGATTGCCGCCATCAATGCACAGTCGGACGGCGGAAACACGGCCACGAAGGATTACAAGGTCAGCGTGGAAGGATACAATGCCAGCGATGGGACCTTCGTGGGGCCGAGCGAGATTCTTGGGAGTCCGGTCTTTTACGACAACAAGATCTACGTGCTCACCGGCCGCGATCCCCTCCACGGATTGGGCAGGGGCGCATTGAGTTGTATCGACGCACGGGGCACGGGAGACATCAGCAAGAGCGGTCTGCGCTGGCGCTACGAAAACATCGGGCGAAGCATGAGCACCGTCGCCATCGCGGATGGTCTGGTCTACGCCACGGATTTACAAGGTCGCCTCTATTGCCTGGACGCGGGCATGGGCGTCCTCTACTGGCAACACGACACGGGCCACGAAATCTGGGGAAATCCGCTGGTGGCCGATGGCAAGGTCTACGTGAATACCCGTCAGTCTTTCTGGATGTTTGCTGCGGGTCGGAAGAAAGAGGTTTTGTTTGAGAGCCGGGGTGGCAGCGAGACGGGGCCCATTGCGGCGAACGGGGTGGTCTATGCCTTTATACGGGGGCAGCTCTATGCAATCGCCGCGGACGACAACCCATCGTCTATTGTCGAATGAAAAAACAGGTTCACACGTGAAACGTGGCAGGGACCACCTGCCCCATCACGATGCTGATTTTCCAGCGGCGAAGCTGAAGTCGAGAGGACTTGAAAGGTTCCAGCGCCTGGACGCGAAGTGAATCATAGTTAATCCACCGGCTCTGCCGTTCCGTCGAGTTCTTCTATGGTTAGCGCAAGCAGCGTAATTTTTGTAGTGTTGCAGAATAGCTCGGTCCAAGCGTTCTTAGCCCCGGAGGGGCGGCATAGCGTAGCCCAGGGCGACGCGAAGCAAGCCCTGGGATCGTGGACGAAACGCTCAGACAGCCCCAGCGGGGCGGCATAGAATTTTCGGAGATGGAACCCAATTCGCGCCCTATGTCGCCCCGCTGGGACTCGTATCGGCGTGTGTCGACCAAAACCCAGGACTCGCTACGCTCGCCGCTGGGCTACGATATCTCGCCCACTTCGTGGACTTAACAGCCCCTTTCAGGGGCTTTCCTCATATCCCCGGCTCTGACGGTGGTTGCTGATTTTTTTTCTGTGTCCCGATTCATGGGCCGTTGGCCCTCAGGAAGGCCATCGAGCGTCTTAATAACAGTCGTACGAGTGTTTGCCGCGCAGACGTAGCAGGCCAGGGTGAAGGCCTTTGGGAAAGCAACGATGCGTTGACGTGCCCGAAAAGAGCGCCAACGGTGCGTTAGCATACCAGCCCAGGCCGAAGGCCTGGGTATGCTCGGTGTTTTTTCTTCTCAGGGCTGAAAGTCCGCACCATGTTGTTGCGGTACTATCTGGAACTGCCGAAGATATCGTGCCGTCATGTGGTTGGTTATCGGCACTACGAGAACAGCACCCAAATAAAGTGACTTTGGCCAACGAATGGAAAACCTAGGGACAGTCTGTCATGATGGACTGTCGCTATTTGTCTACTTTCATGTGCGCTTCCCCGACCCCGACGGAAGCAATAACTGATCGATGACCAAGGAGTTTGAAATGAAAGCGATCAATATTCGATTACTATTCCTGCTTTTCTCTTGTCTCACAGGAGCGAGCGCCAATTCGCAATTTATCAGTATGCAGGCGGAGTCCGATTGCGGCATTTTTCTGATGGGTGGAGGATATTATAATGGGATTGATCCTGACTATGATCATAGGAGTCTCTACGTATATGGCCTCAAGGGCGATACCTTAGTGGGGCGAGTATTGGACCTCGGTCGCTATGACTATCCCAAATTATCGCATTCATGTAAATATATCGCTTTTCTAGTACGAAGCGAAACTCCGCATGCGTCGGACCTTCGTGTGATTACTACCGCAGGCATGGAAAAACTCCTCCGTCCTCAAGTTCGTTGGTTTAGTTGGGGGGCCAACGCCACTGGAGAAGAAATTCTGGCCTACATCGTCGGGACGGCCCCGGTAGAGGAGGAACTATCCGAAACGCCTGTTGTCGGCGAAGTCTGGTTTCTGAATGCTGAGACCGGCGAGCGGTGGTTGGCTCATCCGAGCGGAACCTTCGTCTCCTGGGCTGGATACGACTCTAGTTTTTACATAGAGGAACTGTTTGACGAAGACATTCAAATACAAGTCTTTCGGTACGATATGGAGTTGAGGCGACTAGAAAGGACTCCCTACATCGGAAGTGATTTCTCGAAAGACGGCACATATTACTTTGTGAACGAAGTCGATGGCGACGGATTCAGATTGTTTGAGCGCACAACTAATATCGAAATAACACAAAAGTTTGCGGAGATCTATAAGCTTGTGACCGATAGTCGTGTGAGGCCTTCGGGATGGTTAAGCGATAGTATGCTGGTCCTGCAGTCAAGGCCCGCTCGCTCGGAAAACGGACGTGCCACACAGCAAATTATTGATTTCAAGCATGCGCAACTTTGGGAAGTAGATCCGGAGGTGATCGGACTATCGGGTCAGGATGGGCAAAATCTTGTTCAGGTAACCAAGAGCGGTGCAACGATACGCAACTTCAGCGACGTCGCCAAATTGATTTACCCAGTGGGACAAGAAGTAACGTTGGTGGCACCGTCTCCGTAGTAGAAAAGAAAGGCACACGCAATTAATCTTTCAATTCGTGGGGAGTATCCGCCGGAAACGGGGACCGTTGATGCGCCGTCGAATCCGGTGAGTATCACGGCGACGCCCGCGGATGTGGACGGCACCGACAATTAAGGGAACCAGTATGACAAGAATTGCAGATAAACGCGAGAATGTATTGGGTCGGCATGCGGTGCTGTTCGCCGTATGCTGTTGGATCGTGTCCTGGGTGCCCCTTGCCGCCCAGGGGCCGGGAATCGATTTTTCGAAAACTTGTAGTCTAGCGGTGATGGGGGGCTCCCTATTCCAATATGCCGTACAGAATCAAAGCGAGAACTCGATTTATATCCAACCGCTTGGAGGGGAGCGGCGAGCGATTTATACCCCTAATGCGGGATTTAGTGACGTCACCCTGTCGCCTTCGTGTCGACGGGTAGCGTTCCTTGAGTCTAACGGTGAAGAAGAGGATTCTGACCTGAGGATAATTTCGCTGGAAGGTCGGGAGGTGATGATGATTCCCTATGTCCAGACCTACACTTGGGGCGGTACAGAGGCAACGGGCGACCTTATCGCCTACACCACAGGGACGGATTATGAAGGGGGGCTGGGATTCGTTCCCAAAGGCACTTGGCTGCTCGATATTCGTGAGGGAAGCCGACATCAAATACATCCCGGAGGATTCTATGCTGCGTGGTCAGTATTTGATCAGAGCTTCTACATCTGGCAGTTGCATTTCATGAACAAAGAACCCAATACGGAGGTGCAGCGATATAACATCCAACGCAAGGAATTGGAGAAAACGCCCTATCACGGAATTTACTTTAGCCGTGACGACCGATATTTGTATGACGCGGGTTTCGACGGAGGGCGATTTCGAGTATTCACGCGGGAAGATAATGTCGAACTGTCCGGTCCCTCCTATAGCGCTTTGCTGGATGTAGGCGGGATCTCTCCTGGCGGGTGGATCAGTAACTCACACATTGTTTTCGCCGGTTATGCACCAAACAAGCAGAAGTGCTGGATAATTGACCTTGACACCGTGAAGAAGTGGGAAATTGAAGGCGAAGCATTCGGATTCGCCGACGAGGAAGAGAAAGAACTTCTCCTGTTGGTTGATGGCGAAGTCATTCGACGCAGTTTTGCTGAAGTTGCAACGCAGATTTACCCAGATCCTGAGGTCACTGTCAGTGCCGGGGAGAATTAGGAAAGAACTATGGACAGGTTACCAATTAACTCGTAAAATAACGGAAATTGACATGGGTTGACTTCATGAGCCGTGAGCCGTGAGGAGCAAAGCCCGTCTTGCGCGCATGGGCGAAAGGCTGGACGATGAAAGAACGGTTTTGATGGATTGTCCCAATTGTGGTAAGGCCGTCGAATAGTGAGTATTGGTGAACAGCTCCACTGTCCCGATTTATTCCACTCAAATGGGCGTGCCTATGCAGATTTAATGTTCTCCTTAATGGAAGCAAATCCACATGCTTGGGAGTGAATTATAATGGATATCAAAACCATACAATCATATTTCTTTTTGATGGGCGTTTTTCTTACTACTTTTTCGTTGGATGCTCATTGCGAAAAGGATGAGTCCTTCCGTCATCTCCTCTTCATTGGCGAGTATGGAAATATAGTTCAGTTTGACAAGAGATTCGACCTGGAACGTAGTTTGGAACGATTAAGAATTCCGATATGGGGTAAGGCTGGTATTCTTAGCTCTACCATTTCCCCGGACCGAACGAGAGTGTTCTTGGGGTATCAGGGAAAAGAGTCTCCGCTAGCAGTTGTGGATGCGCCCTCGGCTAGTTTAATAGAGCTTTCATTACCTCCTTTTCCGGGGCTCAAAACGCCATATTGGGCCTACGAACCGACGCGTCTGGTCGCGCTGTCAAATACTTGTGTCTATCTGGTAGACGAGTCGTTTTGGGTTCAGCCCCCCCCATTTGACGCAGTGATAGTGGATCTCGAGGGGGAAAGAATTCGTAAAAGAACTTTTTCCCGGAGGGAAGTAAATAATTATTTTAGGCAGAGTATGTGTGAGGTTTCACCTGACGGAAATCTCATGTTCTATGCGGACCCGTATGGAATTCAGCTGCTTGACGTAAAGACCGACACCACAGTGTGGAGCCTCGATCATGGGGCCGAACGCCACGATATCGTAAGCCGAAAAATAGATTGGGCCACAAAGTCGGTTGAATTGACCTGGGTATTGCACAGCGGAGACAGCGAAATTTATGAATACGTGGTTATTGATCTACAAACACAAAAGGAAGTCGTTGTTCCTGTCGAGAAGCCCTGGACGATTGAGAACTACAAGCGGGAGACATTTTGGGGGTACTTTTTGACAGCGTATGCGGAGTGCGAACAACAATTTACCCCCGGAGATCCGCCCATCTTGAATGATCAGCTTCGCGCCGTAAAAGAGAAGTTAACAGATAGAATCATGGAATTGCTTCCCCATAGTTTTGCTCAGGTGTATATTTCACCCGATGGCGATTACATTTTGGTGAATAAATATCCCGCCTATGATACGGATAATGTTCCTGGCGGTTGGACTCTGATAGACCTCGAGCATGAGGTGACCGTCAGCAATGACTTGGCAAAGGGCATGGTGGGATTCGAAGAGCGATTGATTGGCGTCTATTTTACGAATTAGTGGCTGATCTGGTAAGCAGTATGCACAGTGAACCAGGTCACTGGGTGTATCTTTGTGGAGTGCAGGGGAATACAGGGGGCTGGAAGCAGACACTAACAAGGTGGGTAGTGATCTGCAAAAAGCAAAACTCAGGGAAATTATCGATCTTACAACGGGGATAAAGGTGGACCACCATGATAGCGGCCATTGGCACGTACACCCACCGCCAGAATAAGGAGAATTTCATGCTTACTTGGCGCAAGATTTCGATACTGATGTTGATGGTGCTTATCTCAAGCCACGCACTGGCCGAGCGCAAGCTGCTGGCGAAGCCGACGGAAATCATACTGGGAAAAAAAGGACAGTCACCCATAATGGGCATACTCGCTCATACTTACTACACGTTCTTCATGCCTTGATTAGCACAAATCGTAGTGGCGGGTCAGCCGTATCGCATCACCCAGCGGCGGGAGAACCGCTAAAAATGAATAATAGGGAGGAACGCGTAGAAAAGTCGGCACGTTGTTGGGAGTGTATCTCTTCCGCCTGGGTGTATCTTGGACCTACCGTGAAGAACATGTCACCGCGTGAAATTCGGGTCAGGCGGGGACGCCTAGCCTACGTTGGTGCACGATTGGGACATAGACGCCAATACTACCGCCCCGATAGGAACCCGTGGCCAGATAGAAAAAGCGCGGATAGCCGAAGCTACCCGCGCTGACGTTTTTTCCGCTCTGGGAAGACTAGCGATACATGGCCAGGGCGGCCTGGGGGCCTACGCTGCTCTTAATGGGCGCGCCCATGCGGGTCAATACGCTGTCCAGCGCCGTGAGGCACAGGATGACATTCTTCATCGAGCTGGCGTGACCCATGAGGCCAATGCGCCAGACCTTGCCCGCACCCGCACCGAGGCCCGCGCCGATTTCGAGACTATATTCGGTCAACAGGGCCGTGCGAACGGCTCCGTCGTCGATGCCTTCGGGAATCTTCACGACATTCAACTGGGGCAGACGGCAACTTGGGTCCACGGGCAATTCCAGGCCCATAGCTTCCAGGCCGGCTTTCAGGGCCTGGTGATTGAGGGCATGACGCTCCCAGGAGGCTTCCAGGCCTTCATCCTGCAACATAACCAGGGATTCGTGGAGGGCATAGAGGGCGTTGATGGGGGCCGTGTGGTGATAGGCCCGCTTGGCACCCGCGCTGGCCCAATAGCCCATGACGAGGGTCTGGTCGAGGAACCAACTCTGCACTTTGGTTTTACGACCCATAATCTTATCCTTGGCCCGGGGGCCGAAGCTTACGGGGGAAAGGCCGGGGGTGCAGGAAAGGCATTTCTGGCTGCCCGAATAGATGGCATCAATGCCCCATTCATCCACCTTAAGCTCGATGCCGCCGAGGGAGGTGACGGCGTCCACGATGACGAGGGCATCGTGGGCGTGGGCCAGGGCGGTGAGGGTCTTCGCATCGCTGCGGGCACCGGTGGCGGTTTCGGCGTGGACGAATGCGACAATCTTCGCCTCGGGGTGGGCTTTGAGGGCTTCTTCCACCTTGTCGGGGCTCGCCGGGCTGCCCCACTCGTCTTCCACGACGACGGCCGTGCCGCCGCAGCGTTCTACATTTTCCAGCATGCGTGTGCCGAAGACACCATTCTTACAGACGATGACCGTATCGCCGGGCTCGACCAGGTTGGTGAAACAGCACTCCATCCCCGCAGAACCAGGAGCGGAAACGGGCATGGTCATTTCATTCTTCGTCTGGAAGGCATATTGGAGAAGGATCTTCATTTCGTCCATCATGCCGATAAAGGCGGGATCGAGGTGTCCGAGGGTGGGCTTGGACATGGCCGCCAACACGCGGGGGTGTATGTCAGATGGGCCGGGTCCCATAAGGGTACGGGTGGGGGGCGAAAACGAGGTGATGGGCATGGGGGCTCTCCAGAATATTACCAGGCGTGGTCAAAACACGCCACAAAACACGGTGTCAATTGAAGGGACAGTATAGAATTGTGGGCACGCTCTTTCCAAGCAATTGCCAACGGTTCGGTACAGTCACCCCCTGTAGAGTCGTTGTTGCACTGACGTGTTGGTACGTTGTTTCATGCGGGGGATACTGTCC
>CAXBPH010000092.1:0-23071 GCA_963977445.1 uncultured bacterium
AAGCACCTGCAGCGAATATACCAGGGAGAGTGCAATGGATTTTCAACAACTGGAAGGCGTCAGCGAGGAGCAGCTGCCAATCCCAAAGCACAAGCTCCACGGTTGGACACACTTTTTGGGGCTCTACGCCGGCGAACATGTAGCGGCCACCGAGTTCGTCATCGGGGCCACATTTGTCGCGCTGGGCGCGCAGACCATGGATATCCTCCTTGGCCTCCTGCTCGGCAACATCCTCGCAATTTTAAGCTGGACCCTGATCACCGCACCCATTGCCACGCAGACGCGTCTGAGTCTCTATACCTATCTGGACAAAATCGCGGGCCACTCAATGACCACGCTCTATAACTGGGCGAATGTCATCATTTTCACGGTAATCTCCGCCGCGATGATCACCGTCTCCAGTACGGCCGTTCGATTCCTCTTTAAGATACCTGCCCAGTTGAATTGGTATCCGACCAATGCGTGGTTTGTACTCGTCGTGTTGGCTGTCGGCGCCATCGTTGTCTTCGTCGCCATGTATGGCTTCAACGCTGTATCCGAATTCTCCGGCATCTGTGGCCCCTGGCTCTTTGTCATGTTCACGGCGGGTGCCCTGGTCATGATGCCGGCCTTGGCCGATGCGGTCTTGGGCAGCACGGTCCTCACCAGTTTTGGCGACTTCATTTCCATCGGAGACCAATCAATCTGGACCGGACTAAACGCTGCGGGTGAACCCGGCATCGGTCTCCTCGAAGTGATTGGATTCGCCTGGGCTGCCAATACCATCACCCACTTTGGCCTCATCGATATGGCCTTGCTCCGCTATGCAAAAAAGCCAATCTATGGACTCTGCACCAGCTCGGGCATGCTCTTCGGTCACTACATCGCGTGGATAGCCGCCGGCATCATGGGTGCTGCCACCGCCGTCGTCGTAAAGAAATCCATTATCGAACTGGATCCCGGTGATGTCGCCTATCAGGCCCTGGGGCTCTCCGGGTTTGTCATCGTGCTCGTGGCCGGTTGGACCACGGCAAATGCGAATCTCTACCGTGCCGGGCTGGCGGCCCAGGCAATCTTTCACAAACATTCTCGAAAACAGACCACCCTGGCCGTGGGCGTCGTGACGGTAATGGTCGCCTGCTTCCCCTTCGTCTTCACCAAAATGCTTCCCCTCCTCACCTACGCCGGGCTCCTCGTCGTACCAGTTGGCGCTATCGTTTTTACCGAGCATGTCATATTTCCACGCATCGGATTTAGCCGCTACTGGGCAAGCTATAAAAAGTTATCCCACAGCACCCCCGCAGTAGCCTCCTGGGGTGTGGGTCTCGCATTCGGTTTTGGATTGAATACCCTGGACGTCATGTCGTTTTACTACCTTTTCCTCCCCACGTGGGTCGTTACAATTGTCACCTACACCGTACTGGCCCGGCACTATGGCGCAGCGAAAGCCTACCCGGCCGAGCAAGCGGCAATGGAAGAAAAAGACCAGCTGGTTGCGGCTTTCCACGATCACCAGGCCGAGATAGCGCAACCTATCGTCGCGGATACGTCCATCCTATCCAGGGCCTTGCATTGGATTGCTCGCATCAGCCTGGCCGTCACGCTGATTCTCGCACTGAGTACCATGTTCCGAAGCCCCGACATGGCGGTCTACCTCGACAACCGAGACATTTTCTATCGCTATGGTTTTATATGCACCTTGGCTTATTTTATCGCCGCCTACTGGGCTCTCCGTCGAAAAAAAGCCCTTCAAGCCTAATTTACACTCGGGAATATCCTTATGAAAACTCTCATCCGATTGAATCAGCAAAACCTCCCGCAGCTGCCCGAATCTATAAAACGGCCCACCTACGACCGAAGCAACGTCACCGCAGGCATCATGCATATCGGCGTCGGTGGCTTTCACCGCTCCCACGAGGCCTGCTACACCGACGACCTTCTGGGCACCACCCAGGCCACCGACTGGGGTATCTGTGGGGTCGGATTGCGGGAAGCGGATCGCAAGATTGCGGATGTCCTGAAACGCCAGGATTACCTCTATACGCTAATCGTAAAACACCCCGACGGCCGCATAGAAAATCGCGTCATCGGCTCGCTGATTGATTTCATGCTCGGATGCGACAACCCCGCCGCCGTCACAGACCGGATGGCCGCTGAGTCGACGAAGATAGTCTCGCTTACAATCACGGAAGGCGGCTACAACTTCGACCAAGTTACCGGTGAGTTCGATTTTGAGAATCCTGACATAGTTCATGACCTCACGAATCGCGAAAGTCCGAAAACCGTTTTCGGTTATCTCACCGAAGCCCTGCGAAAACGTCGTGCCGCCGAACTGCCGGCCTTCACCATTCAATCCTGTGACAACATTCAACACAACGGCAAGATGACACGCAACACGTTGGTCGCCTTCACCCGTAAGCAAGATCCTGCGCTGGCGGAATGGATCGAGCGTGAAGTGTGTTTTCCGAATGCGATGGTCGACCGAATCACCCCCGTGACCACGCCGGCAGACATCGAAACGCTGGAGGCCCACTCAGGCGTAAAAGATGAGTGGCCGGTCACCTGTGAACCCTTTCGCCAGTGGGTCATTGAAGACACTTTCTCCAACGGAAGGCCCCCGTGGGAAACGGTCGGGGTGCAATTTGTACCGGACGTGACCCCCTACGAAACAATGAAGATTCGTCTACTCAACGCGGGCCATTCCGTGCTCGGACTACTGGGCTCGATTCATGGGCACGAGACCATCGACGGCTGCGTGGCCGATCCCCTCTTTGCAACCTACCTCCGACGCTTCATGGATCATGAGGTGACACCGGTCCTGGCGCCCGTCGAAGGCATCGACCTGGAGGACTACAAGGATTCCCTCATCGCCCGCTTCGGCAACCCGAACATCAAGGACAACCTCGCGCGGATATGTTTGGAAAGCTCGGCCAAAATGCCGAAGTTTATCCTCCCGACGATAACCGAAAATCTGGCCCGGGGCGGAAGCACCGAATATGCCGCCCTGGTGCTCGCCGCCTGGTGCTATTATTCCGACAAAGGGCTGAGCAAGAATGGGAAAAAGCTCGATATCGTCGATGCAATGAAGGAAGCCCTTCACAAAGCAGCCGCCGAAACGCCCCGCGACAAGCTCGCATTCCTCAAGCTTGAATCGGTCTTTGGGAACCTCGCCCAGGAAAAAGCCTTCACCGAAAAATACATCCCCATGGTTGAGGCGCTCTATGAAAACCCCGACATCGCACAGCAGATGCAAGCACTCCTCTTTGGCCGTGAATAGACTGCGGACTCGGAACCTCCCGTCGCGCACACCACACGATAGCGCCATGGCATTAACACCAGAACCGATGCGCGTCAATGAACCCAACAGGATGAATACGCCATGCCAGAGTACACCGTGATACGCGTAGAGCGCAGTGGACACGTCGCCGAAGTGGTGTTAAACAACCCCGAACGGCTCAACGCCATGGCACCGGTTTTCTTCCTCGAAATTGCCGCCGCATTTCGTGAACTCGACAAAGACCCCGAGATTCGCGCCATCGTCCTCAGGGCCGAAGGCAAGCTCTTCACGGCGGGACTCGACTTGAAAGCGGCGGCGGCGAATTTGATGTCGACCGACGACGCTATCAGCAAGGGTGCTGCCGCGACGGCGTTCTTTCAATTCGTCCGCGATTGGCAAGACAGTTTTTCTACCCTGGAACGGTGTCGCAAGCCCGTCGTCGCAGCCGTTCACGGCCATTGCATCGGCGGCGGCGTGGATCTCTGCACCGCGGCAGACATTCGGCTGTGCACGAGCGACGCCACCTTCAGCATCATGGAAACCAAGATTGCCATGGTCGCCGACCTGGGCACACTACAACGGATCACAGCTATCGTCGGCAAAGGCCTCGCACGGGAAATGGCCTACACCGGCAATCGCATAACGGCGGACCGCGCCCATCATTTCGGCCTCGTAAACGAAGTCTACGAGACGAAGGACGAACTCCTCACTGCCGCCTGGGCCCTGGCGGGCGACATCGCTGCCAACTCCCCCCTCGCCGTCCAGGGGGTGAAGCAGGTACTCCAGTATTCCGAAGAGCACAGTATCCAGGAAGGCCTGGATTTCGTCGCCCACTGGAATACGTCCCGCATCCACACCCACGACCTCATGGAAGCCATCATGGCCTTCATGGAAAAACGAGAACCGGAATTTAAGGGGCAGTAGGTCAACGTCGACATGCCGTACGTGGCGACTGGAACACTTGGTCCTGCCTGCTCGAAAAAAGGCCACGCTAGTCGTGCCGCGCGATCCCCAAAAGGCGAGTAGAGACGAGTCCTGATGGGTCGTAGACTCGCCGTGGAGAGTTCGTGCGCAACGTGTCGCGGTCACACCATTCGCACGAACCCTCGTACCTCGGGATCGCGCGGCACGTGCGTTGGCAAATCTCATGCCTTTTGAAACATCGGACTACAGCTCAACTACACGCCGAGATCAGGCAACTCCCACCCCTTCCGGAACGTAGGCTTGATGAACTCGTTCGCCTGCTCGTTGTTGGTGAAACGCATATTCTTACCGTCCCACAGCAGCCTTTCGTTGGGGAAGCGCCAGCTGATGGTGCCCAGTAGGATCCACTCCGTGTAAGGCGCGGCGATACTGAAGTTGGAGCAGGGCGTCCCGCCACTCTTACAGGAGGTAATCCAGTCCTCATAGTGACCCGGCGAGCGCTCGAGCACCTGGGGCGGCAGGGTATAGCCGTCCATCTTGGATTTCGGCAGGAGACTCACCGCTTCACCCCGGCCTTTGGTCCCCATGTGACCTTTGCTACCGACGAACACCACGTTGAAACGATCGAGATCCGCTGCCGTCAGGCCTTCAGGCGGTGTAAAAAGGCTCGCCGCATTGCCGTCATACCAATAGATCGTGACGGGGGGCATTGTACCCGCAGGCACATATTTGTTCGGCCGCTCGGGAAACACCATCTTTACGGCATAGTGGGGAAAGGTCACCGGGTTCACCCCTTCGACCGAAAAACACTCCACACTTTCCGGGCTGCCCAATTGAAGGGCCCAGTTCGCCGGTCCCAACATGTGGATGCCCCAGTCGCCAATCATCTGAGAGCCATACTCCAGGAAACCCCGCCAGTTCGAGGGGTGGATCTGCGCGCTATAGGGGTGCTCCTGGGCGCGCCCCGTCCAGAGGTCCCAGTTCAAGGTATTCGGCGTCACCTCGCCCGTGGGCCATGCGGTGACATCCCGGGCGAAGCCACCATTGTGCATGGAATGGACCTCCGTGACGTCCCCGATTTCGCCATTCCAGATAATCTCGCAGGCCACCCGCGTCGCTTCCGCTGAGTAGCCCTGGTTACCCATCTGGGTCACCACGTTATACTTCTGCGCGGCCTTCGTGAGCAAACGGGCCTCCCACACACTCTGGGTGAGGGGTTTCTGGCAATAGACATTGACGCCCAACTCCATCGCCCGCAATGCCACGCTCGCGTGCATGTGATCGGGAATCGTGATGGTAATACCATCCAGGTTCTTGTGCTCCTTGTCGAGCATCTCCCGATAATCCCGATAGAGCTTGGCCTTCGGAAAACGTTCCGCCGCCTTAAGCAGGAAGGTCTCATCCACATCGCAAAGGGCATAGATGTTTTCCGAGCTCACGTGTTGGACGTCATACATACCCTGCATGCCCCCCACACCCACGCAACCAATGTTCATCTTGTCACTTGGGGCCGTAACGCCCGGCGCCGCCAATACATGACGAGGGACAATGGAAAAACCGGCCAATGCCACAGTCGAGGCAACGAAATCACGGCGGCTAAGGGTGCGTTTGTTCATGGGACTATCTCCAGCGATGGGGCTATGGGTTATCCGGAAACTATATACCCTCGACCAATTTGATCGCAACGCACATCCAGGCCCAAGGGTGTTGAGCATTCCCGCCCCCCTGTAATGACCGGCCCGACAGAAAAATCACCAACAGGAGGTTGGGCATTCCTGCCCAACACAAAAGGCACGCAAGACACAAAGCCCACTAGAACGTGAAGGTCACCACACGATCGACATCCAGGTACAATAAAAAGCACCTCCAACCCAAAGCCCCCCCCAGCCCCCAACAACTGCAACGCCCGCGCACCATCTATAGAGGTGGTCCATGGTGAATGTCCGATCAGACGTTCACGCCATGTTCGCACGCAACGCTCAACAGGCAATGCTTGGCAGACTACACGGCAGGTCGATAAGGTGCCGTAGCGGGTATACCGGTTACCCCGTCCAGTCTTCGCCAGACACCCTGTAGAACGTGCGTGCCCTTGGCAAACCAGGGACCACTATAATTTGTCCGGCGCCGGACATCCTTCCAAATCAACGGCGACCTCAAACTGTGCAATCCCTTCCTTCCCATGATCTATCTTGGGAACGTGCCCCCAACGGGACTGCCTTCACGCAGCCGCCCCTCCAATCAGGGCAACAATCCCACCGCCATCCCCACGCTCCAAAAATACAAAAGCCCACCCAACGCGTGAGGCTGTACCGGCCGTGTTGATGAATCGACGCTACTCAGCGAAACCCCACGACACTACATACTGCCGGTACCGTCTCCGCCTGCGGCACATCTACGACCTTATCCGCCCGAGGCGTATACGATGACAGTCCCGAATGGCGCGCGAGCCCCGTCTACTGAAGCCGTGATCACCTTCCGCACCTGAAAGACCCGTAAGTTGCCGTGTGTATGGACTTCGGGCAATGGAAAGCCACTGTCCCGAACGTGATTTATCTACTAGCATAGCGCTATATTTGAACATTTATAATATGTTCATAGCTATTCCGACCAATAAAGCGTATACTAACAATTCCTTAACAAAACGACAGTTCCCACAGCTCCTCCATCTTGTTGTGCTTTCTGCCTTCCCAATTCAGAAACAAACAAGATACACAATTACTCCTCCTTTTCAATGGGTCGGAGTAATTCGATACGCTCCTATCCCGCCGTGTCAGGGCCGTTCTTTTCATTGCAGAGCGTTCCTGAAATCGCGTAAAGCACTCTATTTTGCTCACCCGTTTCGATCGTGGTCATAAAGATCACGACCGCCACCTTGGGTGTGCCAAGCAGGAGACCGCATATCATGGGAGACAAGAGCCCCAAGAGTAAGAACAAAGATAAGAAACAGAAGTCCGTACAAGTAGCCAAAGACAAGAAAAAGAATCAGGCCAAGCAGGACCCGTCCAGCTTGACCGGCATGTCCAAGAACTAGCCCCGGGTATCCCGACGGACGACGTCCTATTGCCCCAGCCCATCACCACGATGTACCCACCACCCTGCCAACGCAGCATGGCCCGCCACCTGTCACGCGGGCGATCCTGCGGGAGCGACATTTCCGCTCCCCCCTGTCCAGCCCCAGCCATTTTGGCTGAGCGCGGACATTTCATAACACGCTTTTAAAGCGAAGAAAAGAGCTAGTTTGCGCAACGCTTCCCGAACTGAAACAAGTTCATCGAAAACACAACTAAGTAATGACGCCCTATTCCAGTCAGGGCCCGATCACTTGCGGGTGGTCAATCAGGAAGACCTGAGCTCTTCCTCAACCGCACTGGCCTCTCCCGATCAACCCATACAAACGGCAGTAATTCTCGCGGCCGGCATGGGCATTCGCCTGAAAGAGCGCACCAAACTGACTCCCAAGAGCTGTTTGCGCCTCGGGGGAAAATCCATTATCGAAGAGTCCATTCTTCGTCTTCTCGATGTCGGCATCGAGCGCATCGTCATCGTCACCGGCCACCTCGCCGAGCAGTTCATCCCCCTGAGAGACCGATACAGCGACTCCGTGGAACTGGCACACAACGAACACTTTGCCGATTCGGGCACCCTGTACTCCCTCTATTGCGCCCGCGAATACGTTGACGGCTCCTTCTTGCTGCTGGAAGCGGATCTCGTCTACGAACGGCGCGCACTCACGGCATGCCTGGAAGACCCCTGCGACAACGCCCTGTTGCTCTCCGGCTTTACGAACACGAGCGATGAATATTTTGTCGAGACCCTAAACGACGAGTTGCTTGCGATTTCCACGAAGCGCGAAAGTCTGGGTGCGGAGGTGCCGGGCGAGATGATGGGTATCTCCAAGGTCTCCCATTCCCTCTTTGAAGACATGGTGGACACGGCAGACGAGCGCTTCGACGAAACACGTCACCTCAACTACGAAGTAGATTGGCTCGTTCCTGCCGCACGGGAAGTTTCCATCGCGTGCCCCGTGGTGGATGATCTGGTGTGGTGCGAGATTGACGATGAATCGCAACTCGCCCACGCGCGGGATAACATCTATCCAATCGTCTCCCGGCTAGACAAGGCCTGTGAAACGCGGGTCAGCATCCCCCATCAGGCCACCCTCAGCAAAATCCGTTCCGCTGGATAATTCGTTATGGCCAAGACTATTTCTAAAACCCAACAGCCTACCATGCTTTACTTCGCCCGGGATCTTCCCAATATCTGCTCCCTTGCAGGACTGGTATGTGCCGTACTCGGTATCTGGCAAGCCATTCTGGGGAATTTCCCACTTGCCATAATTGGAATTCTGTGGGCGGTTCTTTTCGACTGGGCCGACGGAATCATAGCCCGCGGGATGACGCAGCGAACGAAGCACCAACGGGCTTTTGGGGGTCAACTGGACTCGCTGATCGACATGGTGAGTTTTGGCGTATTCCCAGCCATTTTTCTCTTGAGCTATAGCGGATACAATCCCTGGTTTCTGCCGGGTGCACTTCTGATCGTCGTGGCCAGCGCAATACGCCTGAGCTACTTCAACGTTTTCGGAATGAATGCCGACAAGACCTATACCGGGCTGGCGCTGGACATGAACGCACTTATTCTTGCGTACGTGTATTTATTTGAAGGCTTTATCGGACACACTATTTATTCGATACTCCTCTATATCCTTTTGGTGGCGCTGCTACTATTAAATCTGGCTAGTATACGAACTCCTAAGCTTGCCGGAAACTGGTTTTATGTCCTCATCGGCTACACCGTTATCCTAACGGGGATCTACACCTATATTTTCCTGAAAAACGCCTGACAGGACCACTTGGGAACTGCCTTAACCCGGTAGCTTCCTATCGACCGGGAGATTGTCGCCCTATCGATATCCCGAGATGGAGTGGCCACGGTTCGCCCAATTCGTGAGGCTGTACCGGCAGTAGTGGTGAATCTACGCCCCGCG
The DNA here is from genome assembly GCA_963977445.1 of uncultured bacterium. Lineage (GTDB taxonomy): Bacteria > Hydrogenedentota > Hydrogenedentia > Hydrogenedentales > JAEUWI01 > JAEUWI01. The sequence goes on from CAXBPH010000092.1 coordinate 9,168, forward strand.
CTGAACGCCAAGTCACCCCCTACTGCCGGTACGGTCTCCGCCTGCGACCCATCTGCAACCTTATCCGCCTGGAGCGGATAAGATGACAGACCCGCTGAAGCGTGAACTCCCCGTACGCCGAGGCAGCGACCACCGATTGGCTCGCTGGCGGCTGGTTCTCAAACACGGCAAACCCGCCACGCCGCGTCATGCCCCCCTTTCAATTACCAACGCTGAATTACCCCACCTGCCAGCAACGACCCAAAACCTCGATTCCAGCGAATTGTATTGCCGACCATTTACCTTTAAAATAATGGTAGTCAAGTTTTCCGCGACATTCGCCCAGGCCGCCTCACTGGTCTGGCGTAGGACGTGCCCGATGAATCTGGTCGCCGCGCGCCGTCGCAGTAACGCTAACCCACCTGGTAGTGAAAAACGCATATGATCAATCGTCTCACCACATCCCATCTCTTTGGTATCGTTGCCGCCCCCGTGGTCTTTCTCCTGGGCACAGCATGGGCCGATACATCTTCGCCCCAACGTGCAGACACGATTCCCGCACCCGACTTCGCGCGCGAGGTCCTGCCTATTTTGTCAGACAAGTGTTACGTCTGCCATGGGCCCGATGCGAAAAAGAATCAAATCAAATTCACCACCTATGCAGAAGCCACGACGGACCACGATGGCACCAAGCCCATCGACCCCTCGGATCTGACCAAGAGTGAAATTCTGTCGCGCATCCACAACACGACGGATCCCATGCCCCCCGTCGATGCGGAACGGCAACTCAATGATGCCGAGCGGGATATCTTGTCGCGTTGGGTGAAATCCGGTGGAGAATACGCCCAACACTGGGCGTATGTGCCCCCGGTGAAGTCTACCGACTACAACAGCATCGACGCATTCATCACCGCGAAGCTCCAACCCCTGGGTGCGACCCTGGCAGCAGAGGCCGACAAGGCCACCCTGGCCCGCCGGGCGGCACTCATCCTCACGGGCTTGCCCCCCGAGCCGGAAGTCTTAAATCTATACCTCGCCGATACCGGGGCCGACGCCTTTGAGCATCTCGTAGACACCTTGATGACGAGTCCACGCTATGGGGAACATCAGGCGCGCTACTGGCTCGATGCGGTGCGTTATGGCGACACCCATGGCCTCCATCTGGACAACCGCCGGGGCATCTACCCCTACCGCGACTGGGTCATCCGTGCCATAAACGAAAACCTGCCGATGGACGACTTTATCACGTGGCAAATCGCCGGCGACCTCCTCCCCAACCCGACCCTGGAGCAGCAGGTTGCCACGGGCTATGTCCGGTTGAATCCCAGGGGCGCGATCCCCGAGGAATTCCAGGCGAAAAACAATTTTGACCGGGTGGAGACCCTCGGCACGACCTTCCTGGGCATGAGCCTCCTGTGCGCCCGATGCCACACCCACAAATACGACCCCGTGCCCCATGAGGAATATTACCGCCTTATGGCCTTCTTCAACAGCACGGCCGAATCCCCCATGGACGGCAACAGCTATGACTATGCCCCCAACGTCCTCGCACCGGGCAACGTGGCCGATTGGGATCGCTTCCACAAGCTGAAATCCATTGTCGAGACCGACCCCGGTCCGCCCTTCACCGCGCCGGAGAAAACGCTGACCCCGCTCCAGTTCAGCGCGGTGGAAACCAAAATCGAAGTCTCCCATGACGTGCTGGAAGACCAATCCGTCGCGATTGATACCGAGCGCTTCACCTACCTCCTCACCAGCGACTCCTTCCATGGTACGCTGGAAGGATTCCAACTGGATGTCATTCCCGATGAGCGGGTAATAGGGCCAGTTGGAACGGTGATGGAACCGGAAAAACGTGACCGCCTTCTCCGTCAGGTCAAGGTGACGATTACCGTGCCCGATACGGAGCCCCGCGAGTTGGTCTTCCGCACAGCGACGACAGGCTTTTCCGAGGAAGACCATCGCATCGACGGCCTCATCGCACCGACACCAAGCGACGGCTGGAAGGTAGCGAACGCGCCGGACACACCCCAGCAGTTGCTACTCATCCTGAAACACGAGGAAACCATCCCCGAAGGGGCGACCCTCGCCTTTGAACTTATCCACGACGACCCGGAACATCAATTGGGCCGCTTCAAACTTTCTGCGGCGGACAAGGTAATTGACCGTGGCCCACGGGGCCAGTTGATCTCCATCAAAGACAGTTTCACCACCACTCTGATCGCCCAGGAAGGGGAGCACCGCGACACCTTCGTGTTGGAGCGGGGCGAATACAATCTGCCTATCGGCGAGCCTCTGAACCCCGGCGTCATCTCTGTCGCAGGCCCCCTGCCCGAAGGTGCCCCGCAGAATCGCCTCGGCCTGGCCCAGTGGCTCACGTCGCCCGATCAACCCCTGGTCGCGCGGGTTCTCGTCAATCGCATGTGGCAACAGGTCTTTGGCTATGGCCTGGTGCGCACCCCGGAAGAGTTTGGCCTGCAGGGCGATCAGCCGAGCCACCCGGAATTGCTGGATTGGCTCGCCATCACTCTCCATGAGTCTGGCTGGGATAGACGGGCCATGCTGAAACGCATGGTCATGAGCCAAACCTTCCGCCAGTCGTCCCGCTTTCGCGACGACGTGAGCGACCCGGAAAATAATCTCTTCGCGCGGGGCCCAAGCTTCCGCCTGGATGCCGAAGTGCTCCGCGATCAAAACCTCTGGGTCAGTGGACTCCTCGACCCCACCATGGGCGGTGAAGGGGTCAAACCCTATCAACCCGCGGGCATGTGGTTTGCCCTCGCCCACCCCGGCAGCAACACCAAAAATTATGTAGCCGACGAAGGGCCGCGACTCTACCGCCGCAGCCTCTATGTCTATTGGAAGCGGACCAGTCCCCACCCCATGATGACCCTCTTCGACGCGCCCAACCGGGAGACCAGTTGCGTGCGCCGTTCCCGATCCAACACCCCCCTCCAGTCCCTGGCCCTCTTCAACGAGACCCAGCGGGTGGAAACGGCCCGAATGTTGGCCGAGCGCCTTTTGAAAGAAGCTGACAGCAATGAGCATCGGCTCGATCTTTTGTTCCAGTTGCTCACGTGCCAGCCCCCCTCCGACGTGGAAGCCTCGGCGTGCAATGGCTTGCTGGAATCCATGCTGGCCCGTTATCAGGCCGCCCCGGAAGATGCGAAGCACTTGTTGGCCATCGGCGAGATGCCCCGGGACGAGTCCCTGGACCTGGCCCAACACGCCGCATGGACCCAGGTCGCCACCACACTCCTGGCCAGCGACCGGGCCCTGTTGTTGTATTGAGATTTGGCACCATGTAAAACAGGAAATCTGTTATAGAACTCCCACGGGTGCCACCTATACCGACGCGAGGTTGGAAGCCCGCCGCAAGCGGGAACGAGCGACCTTATGGGTGCGCGTTCGGGCATAGATGAATGTACATTCGAACATTTTATACCGGTGCACCCGCACCCACAAGCTTGCGGGGAACCCGCGACGCGTGTAGGTGGCACCCTTGCCGTCTTCGTGTTCGTACCAGATATTTACCAAAAATAACGACGGTTTTCAGCAAAGGAACTACACCGTGTCAGAAAATCCACAACGCGAAAACGACCTTCAGATCACCCGGCGCCACTTCTTTGGCAAGACGTCCCTCGGCCTTGGCACCGCCGCCATGGCGTCCCTCCTGGGCTCCAACCTGCTGAGCGATACAGCCGCTGCCTCCTCCGAGGCCCTGCTGGCCGGGGGCACCCACCACGTACCCAAGGCGAAGCGGGTCATCTATCTCTTCATGAGTGGCGGACCCAGCCACCATGACCTGTGGGATTACAAGCCGAAAATGCGTGACATGTTTGGCCAGGACCTGCCGGAGCACATCCGCAACGGCCAGCGCATTACGGGCATGACCTCCGGCCAGAAAACCCTGCCGGTGTGTCCCAGTAAATATGAATTCACCCACTGCGAAAACAACGACAAGGGCGTCTGGGTCAGTGAGCTTCTCCCCCACACCGCCAAGGTCGCCAAAGAGCTCTGCGTCATTCACAGCACCTACACCGACGCCATCAACCACGACCCCGCCATCACGTTCATTCAAACGGGCAGCCAGGTGCCGGGACGTCCCAGTCTGGGCGCGTGGTTGAGCTATGGCCTGGGCAGTGGCAACAAAGATCTGCCCAGCTACGTGGTGATGCACGCCAAAACCAGCTTCGCCGAGCAGAGTCTCTTCGGACGGCTCTGGGGCAGCGGCTTCCTGCCTTCCGATCACCAGGGCGTACTCTTGCGCGGCCAGGAAGACGCCGTGCTCTATCTCAACAACCCGAGCGGCGTATCCCGCTCTGACCGACGGGAACAACTCAACGCCCTCGACGCCATCAACCAGGCCCACTTCAACGAATTCGGTGATCCCGAAGTCCTGTCGCGCATTAAACAACACGAAATGGCCTACCGCATGCAGACGGCCGTGCCCGAACTCATGGACATCTCCGACGAACCGGAAGCCACCTTTGATCTCTACGGGGAAGACGCCCGGGAGCCCGGAACCTTCGCCGCGTCCTGCCTCAATGCCCGACGACTCGCCGAGCGGGGGGTCCGTAACATCCAGATTTTCCACCGCGGCTGGGACGCCCACGGCAGCTTGCCCAAAGAGCATGAATCTCAGTGCAAGGATGTGGACCAGGGCTGCGCTGCACTCATTGCCGATCTCAAACAGCGCGGCATGTTGGAAGACACCCTCGTGGTCTGGGGCGGGGAATTCGGCCGCACGGCCTATTGTCAGGGCGGACTCACGGCGGAGAATTACGGCCGCGACCACCACCCCCGGTGCTTCACTGTGTGGATGGCCGGCGGCGGCGTGAAGCCCGGCATCACCTACGGCCAGACCGACGACTTCGGTTACAACATCGTCGACGCCGACGGCAACCCCATGAACCCCCAGCCCGACAAGAGCGTGTTCACCCCCGGTGCCATGCACATCCACGATTTGAACGCGACCATCTTGCACCTGCTCGGCATCGACCACAAGAAGCTGACCTACCGCTATCAGGGCCGCGATTTCCGCCTGACTGATGTGCACGGGCACGTGGTGCACGATATTATTGCGTGAATGGCCGCATCGAAATTGAACCACTAAAGGAAAAAGATTGGTCGTGTCCAACAGGGGGTTGACCATTCCTGGTCGACATAAGGCCCACGTCAGGCTCACGGGGCACGTGATGTTGTTCAGGTGATGTGAAGTTCCGAGCGCCATTCTTTGGCACTTCCCGCCATTCGCCATGAGCGGAAGGGGACGCGAAAATTACCGTGTCTTTTGTGTCGACCAGGAATGGTCAACCCCCTTTGCTTTTCGGCGTTTTGCATGGGCTATCTTGTTTTCTATTTTGCATTTTTTCATCCGTGGTCAGAATTCGAAATCTCTCCAGCCCTGATTTGCGAATGTATCCTTAAGAATGACAAGGCGATACAAACTCTTGCGATCTATTTTCTTGCTCAAAAAAACAATAACATGCCTGATAGTAGTACGAATCCACACGAATCGTCGTGCCGATAGCCCGTTACGCTTCGGATTGAAGAAGGCTTCCCTATTCCGCCAATGAGACTAACCTCATGATGGGCAAGAGCAAACCGGCATAGACGAGGAAGACAATCGCGCCGTTAAGACAGACGATGAGTGGCATACCGATTTCCAGGGCCAATCGCATAAAGGTCTGGTTTTGCGTCCGGTAACGTGCCGCTATCTGGAGAAGGGCCTCGGGCAAGTGGCCACTGGATTCGCCGAGGGCAACCCACGTCCGGAAGGAGGCGGGCAACAACCAACGTTCCTTTTCCATGCTTTCGGTGAGGCTTTCCCCATCTTCCACGGCGTATGCCAAGCGCAGTAGACCGTCTGAAAATACGGAGGACCTACTCGACGACGCCGCGCTACGAAGGGCCCGTGGCAACGGTGCACCCGCCCGCAGCAGGCGCCCCAGGATCGATGCGATCCCAGCGAGGTGGCGCTTTCGGGCAATCGACCCCAGTGCGGGCACCCACGCGGTGAGCATCGCAATATCTCGTGCCAAAAGGCCGCCCGCAATGAAAGAATATTCGGTTGCGAGCCAGAGTGTGGGCAAAGCAAAAGCCAACAACAACAACACCCAGGTAATGCCGTATTCGTGCATTGCGATGGCCCACGCGCTGATCGTTGGGAGGGCCATTCCCAACTGCGCGATAATTGCTACAATCTGTGGGGCCACAAAGGTCATTGTCCCCGCGACGCAAACCACAGGAATAAAGAGGCTTCCCCCGATGAGCCACAGCCTCAGGAAAACATTTTGACGCCACGCGAGGCCTTCGGCGATTTCCTCCCGTAGCTCTTCCAAGGCCCCCTCCAGATCAGCGCTCTCTTCGCCCGCCCGAACGAGATCCACACAGAACTTTGGAAAAAAATCGCAGCGATTTTCCATGGCTTCATGAAGGGTCACTCCACCCTGAAGCTCCCGATGAAGCCAATAGAAAATGTGCCAGAGCACCTTGTTGGGCGCACCCTGGCTGAGCTCAAGGAGTCCGTCGGAGAGCGGCATACGGGCCGCCACCAGCCCATGGATCGCTTGTATGACCGCCAATAAATCCCGCCACCGGGAGATGAGCCGGAAGCGCACGGGGAGCCGGTCCGGTGGGATGTCGTAGACTTCCTCCGCTTCGGCATGATCGATTTGCCCTATAGCCATTGAAGTCCCCTAGTTTAAAGCGCTCGAAATTTGGAAGATGGGCAAGAAACAGGCAACCACCACGATGCCGATGAGAATGCCGAACAGGGTCACCAGCGCCGGGCCCAGGGTGGACAGGGTGACCAACTGACGATTACTGGCATCCCGGTCACACAAATCGGCCAGACGAATCAGTGCGGTGGGAAAATCCCCTTGGGATTCACCCTGCTTGAGCATCCACAACTCCAGGCGCCGCAACATCCCGGTATCCCCAAGAGCTTCGCTCACGGGTTCGCCCTGGGCAACGCGGGTCGCAGCACGGACCGATGCCGACGCGAAACGGGTACTCCCCGTGGCCATGCCCGCGAGGTGGAGGGCCTCCACGATGGGCGCGCCGTTCTCCAACATCATCCCCAGCGCGCGAAAGAACCGTGCGCTCAAGATTGCCTGGTAGGCACCGCCAACACCCGGAAATCGCAAGAGCAAGGCTTCCCAATAGCGTCGTCCCAAGCTGCCAAAGGACGCCCGACCTCCAAAAAACCAACTGAAGAGGGCAAGGGTTGCGACGAGGGCCAAGGCCGGGTAAACAACGGCCTCGATCCATTGTCCACAGACCAATACGGCCCCGGTAAACGCAGGCAAAGTGCCCCCGAAACTGTCGTATATAGACTCAAACTGGCTGATGACCCGTGTCACAAAGAGTCCCATAAATAGTAGCAAAGCGACGACCAGAAATACGGGGTAGGCGACCGCCAGGAGTGTACGCTGTCGCAACCAGATGTGGCGTTCCCCATACTCGGCCAACTGCTGCAACACGCCCGGCAGATTTCCCGTGCGCTCCCCCACGCGAATCAGGTTGCGATAGAGGGCCGGAATGGCCTTTCCCTGTCGTTCGAATGCCTCCTCCAGCGTGCGGCCGCTTTCCACGGTATGGCGGACCTCCTCCAGCACCCTCCGCAGGCGTCGGCCACGCACCTCCCGGGCAAGCTCGGCCAGGGCCGGGGCCAGGGGCATGCCACTCCGGGTGAGCCCCGCCAACTGTTCGGTAAAGCAATTCAATTCTTCGACACCCAACGGGCGGTCCATCTTGTGGGGGCGCGTTTCTCGATCCCTCGGCGCGACGGTGTGAAGAAAAATGCCTGCCGTGCGCAGTTCCTGGGTAAGCAGATAGATGGATTCTGCCTCGGCTTCGCCCGAGACGAGATTTCCCGTCTGGCTCAACCCTTCATAGTCAAAGGTGGCCATCGCGCTCCCCTTCCATCACGTCGGGCGGCAGTTCCCGCCACGAGAGAATTTGCCAGTCGGGCGTGCCCCCCCGCTTCCATACCGTCTCCAGGCGACGCTCCACGCCCCCGACTCGGGCCATCGCGAAGACGACCCACACGTCATCGGGCAGGCCGTCGGGTTGTACGACAACCGTGAACCATTGGGTCTCCGGCGGACCGACCGCCGTCTTCGGCTGCACCTGGGGATCGTCAAAATGGGGCAAGGGTGGCCGACCCGTCGGGCCCCAGGAGAAGGTGCCCCCATAGCCTATCGTACCCGACCCGCCAGCCCGCAAGTCGGCCAGCGCGTGTGCCTGAGCGACTTCGGCAGCGGAAAAGGCCGCGGCGACATGGGAAGCCGATTCCGCCTGGCGCACGTGGGCAATGGAGCGGGTGCTCAGCATTAGAATCATGGAGATGGCCGCGGCGGTAAAGGCGAGACAAAGAAGCAAGGCCGCACCACGGCGGGGTCTGTTATGGCGAAGGCGACTGGGCAACCTCATCACGGATTCCTCGGCACGACAAGTTGAACAGCCCGCGCGGCGACGGTTAACTTGCGGCGGGTCGTGCTGGCTACCTCGATGGTGACCAACACCCCACCGTCTTGTTCCTCAAACCAGATGCCCCGGCCGGATTCACCGTCTTTGGCCGGTGGGAGCAGGCCATTGGCGAGCACCTCGACCACCTCGTCGCGCTCCAGCACCAGTTGGGATTCGGTGAAGCCGTCGTTGTTTCGATCGTCGTAGTCGCGTCCAATTCGATGGACGGGCCCCCACTCTATGGCTCCCTGGCCATCTACCGGCAATGCATTGCCATCGCGATCTTCCGGGACACGGTAGCGCACCGCCTCGCCAGGGAGATCGGACAATTGTGACGGGGAGGTAGCGCGCAACTCCCGGGTGATCATGGCCAAGGCGTGGACTGTCGCATCGGTTCCGTTTGCCTTCTTGCCCAAGACTTCCGCCGTTTCGTTCGCGCCAAGCCACACGGCCCAAATCATTCCCAGGGCCGCCGTCAGCAGGGCAACGGCCGTGAGTATTTCGATAAGGGTAAATCCATTACGGCGCATGAGAAAGGTCCCCCACCACACACAGGGCCGACACGGTGATGACATGGCCGCGATTGCTTTGCGTGGTGACCACCAGGCGGGCCACACCGGACTCCTCCGTCGGCTCCAGATGAATTTCATAGTCGCCAGGCAGCGCTTCCGGCGCGGCAAGCGACACCGGCTCAGGCCCGAGTGCTCCCTGCCCATGTAGACGCTCCACGCAATGGGTCAAGCACAAGGTGGCCAAATGGCGTCGTTCCCCCAGTTCCCGAACCAAGGCCAGGTGGGACAAGGCACCCAGCAAAAGCACAAGTATCAAGAACAAGATCCCCGTGGCAAAGGTGACCTCGATGAGCGTAAAGCCCGTCTTCCCGCGCCCTGCATCCTTCATAATGAGTCTCCTGCCGTCCGCAACAACCATCCATCAGCGTAGCACGAAGTCCCTACGCCCGCACAACCCAAAGGGGACACCCACTTTACGTGCCCTGCCCCGGTGGTCAGATGAAATTCCACATACTCTACGACGAAGTCACGAAACTCTTCTGGCTTCTCTCCAGTCAGGCCACGGACTCCATGACCGACCCCAGGAAACTCCCGGACAACCGCTACAACCTGCCCAACAACGAGCGACACCGATTGGTACTTCACTTCTCAAAAAACTGTATGGACTGGATCTTCGCCGCCCGCGTTGCAGACACCGGAAACGCGGGACAGGGTCGCCACTACGCCTCTATGGTAATCGACGGCGACGACTTGCGAATCCTCAGCCGTTCCGGCGATGAGCGCGCGAAAGACAGTCACAACGGGAACCTGATTACCTTTCACAGCGTTGCGGATTTTCGGAAGCTGGTGTATTGAAAAACTGGGTAACCAACAAGCATTCGGGTGACTCACCGCCTCCCTTGCTCAACTCCACGTTAGTCGAACGATGAAGGAGGGGACTTATTTACCACGAAGAAACGAAGAGCACGAAGAAGTAAGTAATGTGAAGAAGAGGAAATATACTACGTCTTACGAAAATTATATGCCGCGCAGGCGAAGACTGTCTTTCAGGCCTGAAACAAAACTTGTATCCATTGCACGGTCTACGTCCTTCTCACTTGCCCCTTCTTCTTCGTGCTCTTCGTGCCCTTCGTGGTAAAAGTATTTCTGGCGGTGCCCATATTCTTAAGCCACGATCAGACGACGCAACGGGCAATACAATCCCCCCCTTAAAACTCCGGCTCGGGGGGAAACAGAGAATCTCGGTTCGCCATGAGTTCTTCGCAGGTGTCCACATCAGCGGGAATGGGAATGAGGATGAGCGGGCTAAGACCCAGGTCACTCCACTGGCCCGGATTGTTTGGGGTGTTCAATATGCCAAATGAGGCCCCCACCACCAGCTGTTCAGACGAATCGGTCACGGTCCCCCGCAAACTTCCATCGGAATACAACGTCACTTCATTTTCAAAAATCTCGCGGCGGGCCAGATAGATTTCGCCTTCTATCAACCCATAGAGCTTCACATAGACAGTGATACCGGGTTTACCGTCGCCATCGGCGTCGTTTATCAGCGGGTCATTGGGATCCATAGAGAGCGGAAGATCGGGATCGCCATCGATACCGATGAGCGTGGGTGTCGCGGGACGGCGAAGCTTCCATACGCCGTCCTCTTTAAGTACATCGACCACGGCACTACGGGGCAGAATCGCCTGGGTGCCTTCATCAGGTACCGTGGTGACGAAGGGCTGATTGGCCTTGTGCTCGGCGTGGCAGAAGCGATCATACTCGACGAGTTCGCCCTCCTCGATGACCAACTCGGTAGAGCCATAGGAAATCACGAAGGTCGATAGCGGGCCGTTGGGCGTCTCTCCATCGTAGGCCACAATGTCGTAGTGGCCGTAACGTCCCGCCATAGCTTCCATGGCCTCGGCCTTGGTCGCGGGTGGCACCCAATTCGCGTCATTGACGGGGTTTTGATAGAGGGGGCTAGCGGGCCAGGGCTTGGGTTGGGAGCAGCCGACGATGAAAAGCGTGCTGCAAATAATTCCGGAAAATAGAATGGGACGTAGTATCGAGAAAAGCATAGTAATAAACCTCGGGGACGGGTAATTTCATACACGTACTTGCGTGCAGCGCGTATCTTCACACGCTCTTCATTCTACACCATTGTGCACTATTTGCTTCAGCACAAGAATGCGACCTGCGCGTTTATTCACGACACCTGTCATTTGAGCAGATTTTCTCCAGCAGATTCTCCTTAGCTATGCTCGTTCCTACGCTCCGCTTGGGAATGCATATCCAGGAGCTCTACTCCGACATCTCTCGTGTTGGCTCATGGCGCGCGCACCTACCCCGGCAAGCGGAGCTTGCAAGACTGCATTACCAAGCGGAGCTTGGGAACGAGGAAAACGCAGGTCCTTGTCTACAATCCCTGTCTGCTCTATAGTAGGAGCGACTTACTTGACGCGGGGCTATTTCAGGGAATTGTCATGCCAAATCAAATCACAGATAAACATCCTTCTCTACGCCTTTTGGGTTTACTAGCGGCACTAATGGTTTCGTCGCTGTTTAGCGCAGCCGAGTCGACCGTTCCTGGCGAAACTACGTCCCAGCAGGCCACCGATCAACTCCGGGAATCTTTCGAGTTTCCCCGGCGGACGCTCAAAGAAAGTGATCTCGAAAGACTGGGTGTGCCGTCCCGCGTACTGGAGGCCACTTCGGAGCATCCGGCCGTCGTTTTTACGTCGGCGAGGGGGACGTCGGAAGTCTGCAATTCCTATCCCGCCGTCCTGATTTCCTCCGGGGAGCAATGGTCGATCGCAGAAATGCTATCCACCGGCTGGAGCTGGGCGGACGTCTGGACATCGGCAGATCGTTCCCAGATCTGGGCAGCATTGACGTTTCACTGCGAATCGCCGAACGGTGAAGTGGTGCTTCTCCATAGTCCGGATGGTGGGTGGACGTGGCGCACATTGTCATCGATAAACTTCGGATATTACCAGGACGGTTACGAAACATTTCGCCTCGCACCAGACGGCCAGGCAACCGTGGTGGGCAGTTGGTATCGTGAAGATTCCGGCGCCCCCTGTCCCATCGCATCACCATCTGATAAGGATGGAACACATGGCGAATGCCATGGATTGATGTACTTTCATTCGACCGATGCGGGCGCTACTTGGGTAGGCTCGAAGGCGTTTCACGGTAGCTACCGCCAACTTCAACAGCGAAGTGAGTCGGATGTCCACCGCTTGGCGGACAGTGAGTATCTCAAGCTCGACGAACTTGAATTACGCTTTGGCACCGCACCTATGCGTCTCGATTCTGACCGCTTGCCCGAAGCCCAGAGTCTTCCTTTCGACAGGAAACTTCTCGAACGAGCCACATCAGTCTCGCGGTATAGTCGCCCCTTCCTGGAGATTCCGATCGGTGATTCAGCCAGAAATACCTTTCCCTATGTCCTGGACAGTGGTAGCCGGGACGAACGGGACGCACAATTAATTAAATTACCCTATCCGGGCTTTCAATGGAGCGCGCTGGGCACGTTTTATACCGTCGGAATATTGCAGTCGCTCGATAATAAGGACAAAGCAACGTGGGTAGTGCACTGCGTAAACCCGGAACGCGAATGGACCGCAGGAAAGCTCCCCGATCTCCCCCGTGAACCCTCCCAGTTCGACAGTCTGGTTGAAGTGGAAAATGGGGCACTGGAATTTCACATCCGTCGTCTTCCAGAAAAGGAACATCCCGAAAAATTTGGCCGCGACATATATCAGAGCAAGGACGGGGGACGCACCTGGACGCTGTCGCGTTTCGAGCCTGACACTCTGCTGCCGGTCGAGCCAGAGGAGTACCTCTGGGTTAGCTCGCGCGAAGATTGGGACAACGCCCTTGCCGTGGTCATGGAAAACGCCGTCGCAAACTTGGTAGAAAGTAATGACCAACGACCAGCATTGCCGCGCAACGACCCAAACGTAAAAGAACTCACAGAATTGCTGCGAGTCCTGGATTGGCACATGCCGAAACTGGGAGTGGCCCTTTGGAACGCGTACGACGATGAGGCGCTGGGGCAACCCGCCCTTCATTTCGCCGTCACCTACAAAGGCGATTCCGTGGCCCTCCTGAAATCCCTACTGGAGGCCGGTGCCGATATCCATACGCGGACAAAAGGCGGGCTTAGCGCCCTGGACTACGCGGTACGCGAGAACGCTCAGGAGGCTATCGATTTCTTGCGCGCCCGGGAAACGGACTTGGGCGGGGCCAACGAACGGGGCGTCACCTCCCTCCACTGGCTTGCCAGGACAAGCTTCCATGTCGATATTGATTGGGACTGGAAAGGGACGAAGGACGAAATCGCCCAGCGCGCCCTGGCCCATGCCGCATTTCTGTTGGACCATGGCGCGGATCCGAATGCGGAGGATGACCGGGGGCGCACGCCGATACAGGATGCTGTTGACCGAAAGTCGTCCTTTGCGCTCGCCCAACTCCTGATTGAACACGGCGCCGAAGTGCACCCCACGAAGGAGGTCGACGTCATCGTCTATGGCGCGACGCCGGGGGGCTTCTGCGCAGCCATCGCTGCGGCGCGGGAAGGGGCGTCGGTGATCCTGCTGGAGCCGACGGGCCATGTGGGTGGTGTGAATACGGGTGGGCTGAGTTTCAGCGACTCCAACCAGACGGTCCGCAGCACGGTGATGGGCCTTTTTGATGAATGGCATCGGCGCATCCAGGCGGACTACGTCGCGCGGGGCGTGGAGCTGCCCTACGATGTGGCGGTGAAGGACCAGGCAAAATGGACCTACGAACCCCATGTGGCCATGCAGATAACGATGCAGATGCTCGACGAGGCCAAGGTCCAAGTGCGCACGGAGGAAGTGCTCCAGTCGGTCACGAAAAACGGTCCCAAAATTACGGCGCTGCTGACCAACAAGGGCTCCTACACGGCGAAGACCTACGTGGACA
>CAXBPH010000093.1:0-22996 GCA_963977445.1 uncultured bacterium
TTATGCCGGAGAAAAATATGAGCATACAAGACTCTTGCGGTTTTCGTCTACGACAACACGCCTGCAGTATGCGTTTCTGGGTTAAAAAGTAAACTCGCCGGAAAGTGTCTCATCTCCGGCGTGTTTAACATTTTCTTCACGATCCTCCAGGACACAGAGCAATCCATGCGCCCAAAAATACCGCACATCCGGTTTTTTTGACTGGCGTTTTACTACCCTTCTCCCCATGTGAATCATGTTTTTGATGGGGTTTGTCATGCTGTTTATCCATGGGTTGCTGCCCATGCGGCAGCGGTCTTGTTGTCGCGGTGGACGTAGACCTGGGTGATATTCAATCCACTGTGGCCGAGAATGGCGGAGGCGGTTTCGAGATCGGCTGTTGCCTCCATAATCGTCGCGGCTGTATGACGGAGACGATACGGACACCAGCGTTCAACATCGGCTTTCGTGCAGGCCCGAGTAATGGCACGATTGTAGGCATGCGCTTCATAGTGGTCTCCCACGGTTCGACCGGATTTGTTGCGATTCGGCTTCTGATTGGCACGGCGTCCCTTACCCGTACGATCCCGTACGTGGCGTTCCTTCTCGGCTTCCCTCGGGCTGAAAAGATAGTCGTCGTCATTCCGTAGTAGGAACGGCCGCAAAACCGCCTGAGCTCGTGGGCCAAAGAACAGGCTACGCTTCTTCCCTTTGTAGTTGGTTTTATGCTCCCGAATGACAGCGGACCATGTCTCTCCACTACAATCCAAATCTCCACGCTTCAAATTCAGAATCTCGGAGGGCCGAGCTCCCGTACACAATTGGAGCCGCACGATGGCTTGAAGCGGTTTCGTCAGGTGCTCCAGCGTAGCGTCGATATCGGCCATAGGAACCGGTTCACGCTCTACGGGGTCCTTCCCAACGCCTCGACCTTTACGCAGTCCGGGTAGCGTCGCCAGTGCCTGATAGGTTTCAACAGGAATCATCTCGTAACTAACTGCCCATTTGAACATGCGGCGAATCATGCCCACCCGGCTATTGATGGTTGTAATGGAAAGGTTGTCGTCTATCCAGTGCTGCCGCACCGCTCGAAGCGCATTCGGCCCAAAGGAAGCCGCCGGGATCTCCGCGTACAACGCCAGAACCTTTTTGATGGTGGCCACGTTCTCAATTTGGGTGGAACTTGGATTGCCGCTTGCGTCACGGTAGTAGACTTCACAGTGCTCAAGATACTGGTCGGCCAGTTCAAGCAGGGTGATTTCTTCGGGCGCTACGGGGAGACGATGACCGTTGGCCATCCACTCTGAGATGAAGGCGTGGTAGGCCTGCTTTGTTGACTGAAGGTCGTAGCGGCCCAGATAATGGCGTTTGCCATCAATTTCGACAAAACCCTGGTTGCTGGGCTTATGATGGCGGAAGGTGGGGGTACGGGGAATGCGAATCGTGGCCATTTTGGCTGCTCCTATTGGGCGTTCGGTTAGTACTAACCGAACGTTTTCAAGGTTTACAGCCGCACCGACGCGATGTCGGGTACCACGTAACTCGTGATTCAGCAAAGAGTTATAAAATGGTGGGCGATGCAGGATTCGAACCTGCGACCCTCTGTGTGTAAGACAGATGCTCTAACCAACTGAGCTAATCGCCCATGGGCCTGACGGGTGGTCAGGCAACTAAGGGACGGATAGTATATCATTTGACGGGGATGGCATCAACTTGTAACCGGAAGTTTTTTACGGACGTCTTTTTCTATTCCAATTGAGAAATTGATGCCGAGGAGAACATTTCTCGAAGAAGGCCCGGATGCGGACAGAGAAATTGGCGGGACTACTATCATGATAGAATTTATCCGCTTGGTGTGATTGTACAGTTGTACACCTTGCTCAAAGATTGCTGGATTATTACCAATAGATAACTTGACGTGTTGGCTGTGGGTACCTACACTGAATCCACTCGATAGTCACCGTTTGTGGTCAACACGGTCATTCAGACGTCCAAGGCGAGATGAGAGAAGCTGAGGCGCAGGCGACATTCTTGGCGATAGAACGTTCCGTTCATTGATAATATCCACTGTAGCCTCAAGGAGTATAACGATATGAATAAGGTCAACGATTTGAATAAGACCACCGACACAGGCTTCAGCAAAGTTCCGGAACTTACACTTCTTTTCTGGATTATCAAGATTGCGGCCACCACACTCGGAGAGACCGGTGGTGACGCGGTTTCGATGTCGATGAATCTCGGGTATCTGGTTGGCACGTTGATATTCGGCGTAATTTTTGCCGTAGCCGTATACGCGCAGATACGGGCATCGCGATTCCACCCAGCGCTATATTGGATCACGATTATTGCCACGACGACCGTGGGAACGACGTTGGCGGACTTTGCAGACCGTTCCCTTGGTATTGGTTATCCCGGTGGCGCGACGTTGTTATTTATCCTCTTGATAACGTCTCTTTTTGTCTGGTACCGCACACTGGGCACGGTTTCCGTTGAGAGCGTAAGTACGCGAAAATCAGAGATTTTCTATTGGGTAACGATAATGTTTTCGCAAACCCTGGGCACGGCCCTTGGAGATTGGACCGCCGACACGGCAGGCCTAGGTTATGGTGGGAGCGCGATAATATTCGGCGCGTTATTGGCGATTGTCGCGGCTGCCTATTTCTGGTCGTCTGTTTCCCATACGATCCTCTTTTGGGCAGCTTTCGTACTTACCCGACCACTTGGCGCGGTCGTTGGCGACTTGCTCGACAAACCCATTGATGCGGGCGGACTGGCATTTAGTCGCTATACGGCATCGGCGGTACTTATCGTGTTCATCGTAATCTGCATTTATGCTTTCCCCCACCGGCCCGCAAAACAAAGCCACTAATGGTTGTTTTCACCCCTGATCGCTACCTGTTTTATCGACGGCGGTCATCTTCGCGAACGCAGAAAGCCATAGTTGCCCTGGGGCGGGCGTATCCGGAGGGTCGCAGGTTCGAATCCTGCATCGCCCACCATTCAACTATATACGGTTCAAGGACTTAATACGTTTTGTCCCTGGGCCGTTTTTTTGTGCCCGGAACGGAATAGGGGTGATATTTTCCGGATAATGTGTGGCGTGGGTACGGAGCGTGAACAAATCCCGCGAACGCCCAATAGCACCTCTGCTTGAACTGACCTGCGTTTGCAATGCCCTACCAGCTTCTCCATACTTGCAGCCTCAACGAGGAGTATCTTATATGGACGACGGGCAATCGGACGCGCTAACGTCCGGAGCACCACCGACAAAAGGCGAAAGCGAAAGTTCCCGGCGGCTCATGTCCCTGGACGCGTTGCGCGGTTTCGATATGTTCTGGATTATCGGTGCGGATGCGCTCGTGGCTTCCATGGCGAAGGTCAGTCATATTGGCATGTTCGGCTTCTTCGCCCACCAACTTACCCATGCGGAGTGGGAAGGATTTCGTTTCTACGATCTGATATTTCCGCTGTTTCTTTTCATCGTAGGTATTTCAACGGTTTTTTCCCTTGAGCAGAGCATCGCGAAGGAAGGAAAGAAGGCCGCCTATTACCGACTTCTTCGCCGATTTGCCTTCCTTTGGTTTTGGGCATTTATTTATAGCGGCGGCTTCGCCCAGGAAAAGATTAGTTTCGCCGGTGTCCTGCAGCGCATATCCTACTGCTACCTGATTACGTCCCTGCTCTATCTGAATTTCCGGTTGCGGGGTCTGGTGGTGGTGTGCGTGGCCATACTGATTGGCTATTGGGCACTGATGACCTTCGTACCTGTTCCCGAATTGGGTCGACCGACCTTTGACATGCATACCAACTGGTCCAACTATCTCGATCGGCACTATTTGCCGGGAGATCGAGAAGAGAAGGGGTGGCGCAACGAGGGCATGCTCAGCACCGTTCCGGCCATCTCAACCTGTTTGTTGGGTGTTTTTGCCGGGCTGTTAATCGGTGCAAACTCGGTAACGCCGTGGCGCAAGTTTGCACTTCTTGCTGGAAGCGGAATTGCTCTGGTGGCGTTGGGATTTCTGTGGGGCCTCCAATTTCCAGTAATTAAGCGTATTTGGACATCCTCCTACGTGCTGGTCGCAGGCGGGTATAGTTGTCTTTTTCTTGCCTTTTTTTATGCCGTTATCGACATACTGAATTACCGGGCTTGGGCCAGGCCCTTTGTATGGATCGGTGCCAACTCATTGGTGATGTACCTGATTGCAGGGCTCTTGCCCTATCACGAGTTTACCGGTCGTATTGTGGCGGGCCCCGTTCAACGTATGTTTTCACCCTATGATGGTGTTGCAGAGACCATCCTCGCACTGGTCCTGGTCACCGTGTTTGCACACTTCTTATACAAGCGAAAAATATTTCTGCGCGTTTAGCGTGGACAGGGGCTTAAGGTGTTGTTCACCATCTGATGTGGCTGCCTTCGGTGTCGCCAGATAGGGCTCCGACCATGACGGGATGGTTGTGGTATTCGGGTGAACCCGTCGTTCACGCGAAGGGGGGCGTAGCGCGAATGCAGAAAGCCATCGTCACCCTTGGGATTGCCGCGCTCGTGGGACTTCTGAGAGCAGAAATAGCTTTCAATTTGGCGATACGAAAGACGTTTTCCCGTGGGGGATTTTGGGGTGCCACGGTCAAGCCCTCAGGGCTTGCCCGTGCTAACATTGGCGCACAGAGAAGTGCATACACGTTCTTTATCCAATACAGAAAGCATCGTTTACTTCACAGACGCGTTTGAGTCGACCTCCCGTCCCAGCACGGGCAAGCCTTGCGGGCTTGTCCGTGGCACCCAAACGTACGCTTCGCTCCAATACGGTCGACTTAGCGGCCCACGCCTTTTTTTGGAAGTCCCCGCTCGTGGGAATTGGCACCTTTTTTAGCCCAGTGGCCTCTGCCTCGTCCTCGCTTTTACCGGCGAGCTGGCGCTTCGCCGAGGCCGAGGGCGGGCAGGCCTTCGGTGTGATTGATGTTCGTGCGCCAGAGAACGGTCTGGCCGTCGCTGCTCTGGGTGGAAAAGAAGAGCCATTCGCCACCGTCGGTGAGATTGGTGGGATTCCATTGTGGGCCTCGATTCGTCGTGCCTCCGGCAATTTGAACCTGATTGGTGCCTTTCGAAATGCAAAGGATTGCATTGCTCGCTACGATGTCGATTTGACTGAGTCGTGCCGTGAACACCAGATGGTCCTCACCCCACTGGATAAATTCCCGTGGCGTGCCACTTTTGGCACCCAGGTAGGCATCGTATACAAGTTCCGTGCCGTCTCGGGTGCCATTGGATCGCCAGAGTTCGGTGCCATGAATACCGTCGTCGGCGGCAAAATAAATATAGCCATCGAAGACTTTGAAGTCATGGGGGAAGCTGCCCTGGGGGCCTGGAAAAATGTCGCGGACGAGGGTGGTCGTGGCGTTGGTGGCATCGGTGACCCATAGTTCAGCGCCATACTCGCTGGTGGTGTTGACGATGACGATTCGGTCGCCCAAGGTTGCCCAGGGGGAACTCGCAGGCATGGGGGCCTGTACGGCATCCAGGCGGTCAAAAAGGGGCTTCGTTCCCGTGGCGGTGCCGTCTGTTTCCCAGAGCACCCGTCCCAAGGTTGGGTGGTCCGCGCCAAACAGCGCTCGATTGCCAACAAGGAGGGTGCCATGTGCGCCGCCATCTTCAGGACCGGGCAGGCAATCAAAGAGCAGGTGGGTGCCTTCCGTTGTGCCATCACTGAACCAGAGCTCTTCACCGTGCACACCATCATCGGCGGTAAAAAGTAATCCGTCGCCGAATTCGCAAAAGGCGAAGGGGTTACCGGAGGCCACCCCCGGCGCGATGTCGCGGACCATGCGGGTGCCTTCGTGTGTACCATCGGATACCCAGAGTTCCTGACCGTTTTCGGCCGTGAGGGCGCTGAAAAAGAGGAGGCCGCCCGACTCGGTGAAGCGATAGGGACTGGCGTCCATCGGACCGGGATTAATATCGCGGAGGAAGCGGGTGCCGCCGTCGGTGCCATCGGTAAACCAGAGTTCCCGACCGGACTCCGGGGTTGTCGCTACGATGACAGCGCCATCGCGAAAGGGGGCCATTTGCGGGTCCTGCAAACCGCCCTGTTCGCCCGGATAGAATTCATGAATTAATCGAAGACTGCCGGGCTTGGGGCTCGCGCCCCAAAGCTCTCGTCCTCTATTTCCATCACTCGCTTCGGCGATCACCTGTTCGTCGAGGGTTAAGAACTCACCGATGGAAGTCGCACCGGAGTCAGCAGGCCAGAGCAAATAGGGCTCCTCAGCGTCCTTGGGCCAATGATACAGGGCCCCGGTGGTATGGCATGTGAAATACATGCCTCCAGATTGTGTAAATCTGATACCCGTGACGATGGGTAAATACCTGTCCCCCCACCGTTGGCGCGTTCCCTCGATGGTGCCGTCGGTCTCCCAAAGGCCAAACGTATTATCACCGGCGATTCGGTTGAACCACACTTTCCCATCACGGGCTCCCAGCAGCTCGATGCGATTGGCGTCCACGCTGGTGGCGTAGGCCAGTACGGTGGTTCCTTCCGGCGTGCCATCGGTTCGGAAAAGGCGGATGCCATCCGATTTCGTGCGGACGACGCCGACCATGCCGTTTGCTACCGGATGACCGCCATCCTTGAAGACGTTGTCATCGGGGCCCAGAGACAGCTCGGGCCACAAGGGAACTACGTCGCCTGTCGTCGTGTTATAGCTCCAAAGGCTGCGCCAGTCCCCGACGACGGCCGTAAATACGACGTAGTCTCCCACGGCGGCAAGATGGGCGACATCGGGAGAAACCACGGGCGTGGTCGACGGGGCATCGGGCAGTTTAGTTATTTCTTCCGTCGGAACGATGGTGGGCTCCGAGGAGGGCAATAGATACCAGGTAAATCCTGCCACCAGCATCACGAAGGTCGCCGCAGCGAGCGCCAGCCATCGTGGGGCGCGGTGAGCAACGCGTGGACGGCGAAGTCCTCCGGGCGGGGTGACGCGCATGGTCTCCGTGCCGCCATCGGGCAGGTCTAAAAACTCCTCGGTCTCGCGCAGGCGTTGGAGGGCAACCCCGGCGTCCTTTGGGCGATTCGCCGGCGTTACATCGAGCATGTCTTCGAGCAGTGACGCCAGGTCGTCTGAAATGTCAGGCAACAAGTCGCGCACGGGGACAGCGGAGGCATCGATCGTCTTGCGCATGATATCGAGGGGCGAGTCACCGTCGAAGGGTGTTTTTCCGGCCAGCAACTCCAGGAGCACCAGCCCCGTACTATACACATCGCCTGCCGGGGAGGGGGGAACCTTGTCCCAGGATTCGGGAGGTGCATATTTTGGGGTGCCGATGAAACAGGACGACGTGGCCGTGGCGACGGAGCTAAGACCGAAGGACATGGCCAGACCGAAGTCGGACAAGAGTATGCGGCCGTCGTAGGCAATAAGAATATTCGCGGGTTTGACGTCGCGATGAATCATATTTCTGATGTGGCATGCGGCGAGCGCGTTCAGCACACGGTTGACAATGCCCAAGGCATCCGGCCGGTCTATAGGTCCCCGCAGGAGTATCTGGTCCAGGGAATTTCCATCGATATATTCCATATCGATGAGGTGGCTGCCACCAATTTCTTCAATGGCGTGGACGCGCACGATGCCGGGGTGGGTCAACGCCGCAATGGCTTGGGCTTCACGAACAAACCCCGCGACAAACCCAGAATCCAGCGTCAACGCCGGGTGGAGGATTTTCAGGGCGACTTGCCGACGCAGCCGAGTGTCTTCTGCGAGATAGACCACACCCATCCCGCCACGACCCAACTCGTGCAAGAGACGGTACTTCCCCGTTTGAGCGAAGCCCTCGTTACTGGTCCCACTCAATGGACGGTACCTGCTACGGCTCTGGCAATCATTTGCGCTAAATTCCAGACGATAGTAACCTGCCTCGAACCATCACGGCATACCCCGCGACCGTAGGTTCCCAAAACTAATCCGAAGATGAGTGTAATTGGCTTGCACCCACGAATCAATATTGAAAGGCCCTATGGTCTCGCTCGGTGTCTGCTGATGTTGTCCCATGAACGTGGGCAATGGCGGCCTTGCTGGTTTTGACGCCCTTGCCTGGAGTTGCACGGGGCCGTCGTCTCTGATTAAATGGTGCTTTACTATCCTTACCCGCTGTACGCGTTTTCAACGTGAAGTTTACCCTTGGAGATGTTTCCCATGGCCCCCACCCGTCGTGATTTTATTACCCAATCCCTCCTGGCTTCTGCCGTTACCTGGAGTCTGCGTCCCGGGCTGGCCCATGGCGCTACGGAGCCCGTGGGTGAATTGCGCCTGGCGCCCTTTCGCTTCGATGTGACGCCGCCGGAGGGGCATTCCCTGTGTGGTGGCTGGATTAAGCCTGTTGTGGGTGTGGATGATTCCCTGGAGGCCATCGGCTTTGTGTTGCTGGGTGCCGGTAAACCCATCGTGCTTTGTGCGGTGGATTGGACCGGCCTGTTGAATGATGCCCACATCCAGTGGCGCGAGGCCCTCGCGGAAGCGGCGGGCACCACGGCAGACCGGGTGGCGGTGCAGTGCGTCCATCAGCACAATGCACCCTTTGCGTGCCTGAATTCCGAGGCGATTGTGGCGGAGCAAGGGGACCTGCCCCATATCGTAGACGTGGATTTTTATACGCAGTGCCTGGAACGCGGGCGTGCTGCGGTGAAGGAAGGCCTGAAGCAATCCCGCCCCGTAACCCATATTGCCCACGGCCAGGCGAAGGTGAAGGAAGTGGCCTCCAACCGCCGCGTATCCCGCGATGAGCATGGAAACGTGAAGGCCATGCGGGGCAGCAGCTGCAAAGACGAAGCCCTCATCGCCCTTCCTGAAGGTATCATCGACCCCTGGCTGAAGACCGTGGCCTATTATGACGGCGATGAAAAGATCGCGTCGTGTCACTACTATGCGACCCATCCCATGAGTTACTACGGCGATGGCATGGTAACCAGTGACTTCGCGGGACTCGCCCGAAAGCAGCGTCAGGCAGAAGAGCCCGATTGCACCCACATCTATTTTACCGGGTGCGCAGGTAACATCTCCGCCGGGAAGTACAACGACGGTACACCACCCGTCCGCGCTATTCTGACGCAAAAAATGTATGAAGGCATTGTGGCGTCGGAAGCGACCTTGTCCCCCGAGCCCATTGCACGCGTCGGGTGGAAGACGGCGGACCTGGTGCCCTCACCCAATGAGCGCTACGACGCGGACGCACTGGAAAAGGAAATCAACAACCACGAGAATTCAGTGGTAAATCGCAATCGGCCGTCCTATACGCTGGCGTGGCTGCGCAGGCTGGAGAAGAAGACGCCCATCGTGTTGAGTTCACTGGCTATCAATGAGATTTCCTTGCTTCACTATCCGGCAGAGTGTTTTATCGAGTATCAACTGCGGGCCCAGGGGAAAGCACCGGATCGCTTTGTGGCCATGGCAGCTTATGGCGATGGCGGTCCCTGGTATATCCCCACGAAAGAGGAATACCCCACGGGCGGCTATGAATGTTCGGTGGCCTTTTGTTCGCCGGAAATCGATGATCTGCTGTCGGAAGGCATGGATACCTTACTTTCTTGAGCAGGTACGAAGGGTCTTCGCACCGGATAGCTATTTTGTTTTCGAAGTCGCCGCCCGCAGGTTTGTCATGAATTTGCGAACCTGTCGGGCGACTTCGGCGGGGTCTTCCATAAGCATCAAGTGAGAGGCCTGGGGAATCCATCCAATGCGGATGTTGCTCCGTTCGGGGATTTGCAGGGCCTTTCGGTCGGGGTGGGCCTTGCCCCGATCGCCCCAGAGTTCGAGGATAGGTATGGTGGCGCGTTCAAGGCCCGCGTAACCGTTCCAGGTTTTCCAGATGCTCCCGATGGCGTGTAGCTCCGCTTCGCTGAGGTGACTACGGCCCCGTATCCGGTCGGCCTGTCGTGCGGCTTCCTCTTCCGGGCTAAGGTCATCCACGACCACCCCGTCAAAGGCGGTCGCCACGACCGTATGGTGGGTCCACCCCTCCATGGGAATGGCACCGACCAGCCCAGGCACGTCCCGTCCGGCGATCTCGACGGCAATCATACCGCCGATGCTGTGGCCTGCGATGACGAATTGGGAGATACCCAGGGCGTCGATGGCCTGGAGTACATCATCGGCCAACCCTTCCATGGTCAGGTTCAGCGTCTTGGGCTTGTGTCCATCCTGCCAACTCAGCTCCACCACGGCGATGGACATGGACTGGGGCAGGGCGGCGATTAAGGATTCAAAACGCCAGATGCCGCCCCACGTGCCGGGAACCAGGACCAGGGTAGGGCCGTCACCGGGTCGAAGGTAGGTATTCATTTCTCCGTTCATGGGCGACCGGTAAAGGGACTTGGAGAAATCAGGGATGACACTCTGGTCCGCAGCGGATGCCGTATTAACCCATAGTCCGCCTGCCAGCAGGATAAGCAGGGTAAACAGCGCAGTTTTTCGAACGGGTTTTCTGGTCATAGGTTGTTTTCCTGTATAGGGTTATGAAATTAGACCGGCCCATGTGGCTCTAGGGGTATGGATGGGTACCTGTGATGACGTGCAGGTAGGACCATCTGCAACAGAATAGCCTATTGTAACGAATCAGTGTCAATCTATTGACGAAATGACATATTTTTGTTACAATCCCGTTGTGTGAAGCAATGGGGCGTCGGGATTCGATGCGGCACAAGTTAGTCCCCCTACTTGGGTGGGGGTTATGCCATCCTCAATTCTGACGCGGTGGAGCGGGCTTCCTCACGAAATTAATAAAAGACTTGTATGTCGGGTACTGTCTGTATGTCTAGCGGTGTATTTTGCCGCTAGCCGGATGGGCCAGGCAGGGCGTATCGTGTGTGCGAATGGGCTCAATGGGTTACAAGTCTTTGGAAGCAGCAGAAAGGGTAATTAAAATGAAGAAATGTTTAGGGTTGGCGTTTGCGCTCCTGGTTGGTAGTGTGGCTCAGGCCGCTACAGTGGATTTCGAGACATTCAACATTCGAAACGCCAACAGCGGTAGCCCGAATCCATTGAATGGACCCGCATGGGACACCACGTTGATTATCAACGAGAACGCTGCCGAAGACGGCTTTTATGCCGAAACCTTTAGCGGCGGTCAAAAAGTCGGCTACGGAACCAACGCGTTCGATGGTTGCCAGCTGAATGATATCGAAAGCGTTGATTGGACCAAAGTTTCCAGCACCGCGGGTGCGGCCCACCCCTATCTCAACATATGGGTAACCGATAACGCGGGTAACTACGCCGTCATCTCATCCGAAAACGCCTATATGGGCGAAGCCTTTGGTACCCGCACCCAGTGGAAGATTTTTGAATACGGCGGCACAAATTACACTGATCCGATTGTTGGCAACGAATTCGATTGGCTCTTTGATGCGGGACTCGGTGGTCGTTCCGGTAGCCAGTACCTTACCCTGAATGGCAGTAACGCCTCCTTCAATGATATTTCCGATAATATCGTAATCTTCGCTGGACCGGTTGGCCCGACAGCGGGTGTTGGCTCGGGCGCTCCTCGCGGTGGCTACGGCTTCAACCTCATCTATGGTGATACGCAGAACAATTTCACCGATTCTTACGCGATTAAAGACCTGACCGTCGACAAGAATGGCGTTACCTACGCCGCCGGTGCTCCGGTTCCTGAACCCGCTACGATCAGCCTCATGCTCATGGGCCTTGGTGGACTTGTAGCGCGTCAGCGTCGCAAGAAGGCCTAAGCAGACCAGACGAACGATTCGTTCTTATCGAATCTTTCCTGCCCCCACGATGTGTCCGCACGTCGTGGGGGCATTTTTCGTTTTTGGTTTGCGTTTGGCGCGCTGCCTGCGCTAGGTTGGCTCGGTGTATTAGTATTGAAATTCGGTCTCGGACCTATTGGGAGAGAAATCAAATGGGTATTCGTAACGCAACACTGGCCGGGGTACTTTCTCTGGCAACCCTGATTGGTGCCGTCGCCGTGGCGGATGATTGGGTGGATTTGTTTAATGGCAAAGACCTTGAGGGGTGGGAGCAAAAAGGGGGCGCGGCCCTCTACCGCGTGGAAGACGGGGTGCTGGTTGGTCAGTCCGTACCCGATACGCCCAACTCCTTCCTGTGCACAACGAAGTCCTATGGCGATTTCGTCCTGGAGTTTGAGTTTATGGGCCATCCCGAACTGAACTCCGGCGCTCAGATCCGTAGCGAAAGTCGGCCCGACTACCTGGACGGACGTGTCCACGGGTACCAGGTGGAGCTGGAGCAGGAAACCCGGGACCGTTATTGGTCCGGCGGCATTTATGACGAGGGGCGTCGCGGTTGGATCTACCCGTCGAAAGACGAGGCCAACGAAGCCCAGCGGGTTGCCTTTGGGGCGCAAGGGAAAAGCAACTGGAAAATGGGGGACTGGAACCACGTCAAGGTGAAGGCGAAGGGGGACAGTATCAAGACCTGGGTCAACGGTGAGTTGCGGGCGGATTTGAAGGACAACATGACGGCTGGTGGGTTTATCGCGTTGCAGGTGCACGGCGTGGGGGGCAATAAGGAGCCCATGACCGTGAAGTGGCGAAACATCCGATTGAAAGAATTGCCCGAGTAGACCGTGGGCCCGTAACCATGCTGTTGGCGAGGGCTGAACGAATAAACGACCTTGTTTGTGGGTATATCCTCAAGCAAGGTCATTTTTTCACCAGGAATCGCCAGCGGGGTATTTGTGATGATGGAACAGTATTTTGGGGCTCTCGTAGCGCGATTGCTCTATTTTCTGGGCACCATGATTGTTCTTCCCGTCACTACGGTGCTGTTGATTGCCCTCGGCACCGGACGGACTACCACGCACCTTGAGGGCGTGGCCTCGGTGTATCAACGCACGGTCCTGAGTTCATTTCCGGTGTCTGTATACTGGGGCCTGGTCATTGGGACGGCAATCTTTGCCTTTTGTTTCGGACCGGCCCTCTATTGCAGGCGCCTGCAACGGGGGCGGGGCACCCTGGACAAAATCCGCGAAGAGAGCCGTATGGACAGGGGCTCCTGAACGTACGGCGGGCATGACCTGCTATGGCGGTTCGAGCGGAACGGTTCGTCGGCCGGCCGCGAGGGAAACTACGGGGCGGGCCGAACGCGGAAGATACGTTTGCCTTCGTAGCGTTGGCCAAACATGTCGGTGGTGCGTACCGTCAGCGTATGGGTGCCCGCGCGCAGTGTGGTGGGCATCTTGGTCTTCCACATGTGGTAGGACTTGCTTGGGTAATCCATCTTCCAGCCAAAGACCGTATCGAGTTTCTTTCCGTCGACGGTGCCATCTAAATAGGGACTTTGCTCATGCATGCGCAGGCCTTCCGGGTCGATGGTGATGGTTTGTTCCATGGGGTGCCAGATTTCTTCCTTGTCGATGCGCATTTCCACCGTGCTGCGGGCCGAACCGGCGAATACATTGACCAGGACCTCGGTGTCGCTGAGTGCGGCGGCGGGTACATCGTCGGGCAGGTAGATGTTCATCTGATAGTCCGCCGGTCGGCTGGCGGCTTTGAATTCGATGGCATAGCGATTGCCCGTAAAGGTGATTTTCGAGTAGCCATTGGGTGCGCCATCGTTCATGGTCGCATGGGGGATGCCCCGCTCATCCTGTGCGCCGCACCACCAGCTTCCCGAGACCGTCGCGTTGATAAACAGGTGATGGGGCTCGGCACCGTGCCAGCCCTGCGCTTCGTCCAGGAAGAGGTGGATTTGTTCATGGACATGGGCGGCGATGGTCAGTGAGTTGGGGCGGTCAGCGAGGAGGGCCAGCATTTCGTCCCGTTTCTGACAGCGCACAATGGGGACATGCATCATAAGGACCACCAGTTTTTCCCGGGGCACGCCATCGAGATAATTCTTCACGAAATCGAGTTGCTCATCGGTAAAGGCGGCGGTATAGCCCTTCTTCTCCGGGGGGAAGTAGATGTTGTTCAGGGGGATGAAAACCACGTCGCCATATTCGAAGGCATAGGTGCTCGGGCCAAAGAAGCGCTCAAAGGTGTCGTCGGTATACTTGTTCGCCGTGGCACCGCGATTGTTGTCGTGGTTGCCAAAGACGTTGTACCAGGGGATGCCGATTTGGGCGATGCTCTCGCTGATTTCGGAGAAGAGCGCGGGATCATCCGCCACGATGTCGCCCAGGGACACCCCGAAGATGGCATCGGTATTCAGACACTCTTCGACCACATCATGGGATACAAAATTTACCTCCCGCAGTCCCCGGGCCTGGGTGTCCCCAAAAAACAATCCGCTGAAGGGTTTATCTTCCGGGTGGGAGTAGAGGGGGAAATCGATAGTTGCGGGGAGGGGGCCGGTGGCTTCAATACCGGGCACGTCCATTTCCGGGGAGCCTTTTTCACTATGGAGGTAAAAATGTTGAGGAATCTGGGCCTCGTTTCCGGGGAGGCGATAGTGGGCGGGTTTAACCACAAAGAATGCACCATGGTCTGGCGTGGCGAGCTCCCAAAGGCCTTCGTCATCACTGCGCACGACATCCCGGCCATTGGAGACCGCGACGCCCGCAACACCCCGTTCGTTGGCGTCATACAAACCGTTCTCGTTGGCATCCAGAAAGACCCGGCCCTGCGCGGTGGGGGCTCCTGCGCTGTGGAGTGCCATAGCAAGACTCAAGAGCAACGTGAGCGGGCGTAGTGGGTTCATCGTAGTTTTCCTGTTGCGTTGCGGTATCACCCCGGACCATTGCGTGGTTGGTGGGGGCATCCGATGGTGCGGGAGAAACCGGTGTTTATTCGATGGGCCACTCTACCGCAATTTGGTTACGTTTTTCACAGAATGTTATATTCCATGCATAGAGATAACGAAAATTACGATTGTCCCAAGCCCCGCATTGGATGGTGTTGTTGTTGTGACCCTTCGTGGTCTGTATGTGGCAGTCAAATCAAATGGAGCAAGTAAATGAATCAGGAGTCCCATACGCTTCTTATCACGGGTGAAGAGCGGGAGTGTATTTTGAAATTGGTAACGCTCCCCACCGGTCTGGCGGCCCGATTTCGCTTTGCGCTCCATCAAGGGGACATGCTCGAGATTACGTTTACAACGGCCGATCTGGAAAGCTTTCTGAGAGCGCTGTCGGAGGCCATGGAAGCAACCGAGGATCCGGCGCTGATCGCCGCAGCGAGCGCCATAACCAAGCGCAACACCGATTGGGATCCTTCCGAAGACTTTATCGCGGCGACGCGGGAAATGTTTCCCGAGGATATGCCGGAGGAAGTCTTTCAGCAGATTCGGACGATCCTGGAGCAGGGAGACTTTGCATCCTCCGATGAGGCCTTCGAGGCGGTGCAGGCCTTTTTGGCCCAACATAACAGCCAGCCTCTCGACGAGTTTCAGGGCCTTTCGCCGGAGCAGGTCTACGGACTCCTGTATACGAACTGGGAGGGGGAGGGTGCGATCCGCGTGTCTAAAGATCTCAGCCCCAGCGATGTGGTGGATAGCCCCATGGCGCAGCACGCGCTGAAGTTCTTGCAGCAGGTTGCCGATGCAGAACCGGTGCGTCTCACGTCAGCCGGCAACCTGAATCGCGCCTTCGTCCTCAAATTCGCAGAAACCATGCAATTTCCCCGATGGGATCTGGAGGAAAAGCAGCGCTACATGCGCAAGATGGATGAGGCCGATGTCATGCCCCTTCATCTGCTGCACATCCTTACTGACACGATGGGACTACTCAAGAAACTCAAGGGTAAATTGACCCTCTCGAAAGCGGGGCGGCATGTGCTCGACAACAACGCAACGGGGACTATGCAGGCAGATCTCTTTCTGGTCATGTGTCTCGAACTCAATCTGGCCTACCTGGATCGAATGCCCGATTATCCCGAGATTCAGGCTACGTATGCAATTTCAATTTATCGCCTCAGCGAGCTCGCGGCTACACCGGTATCCATAGAAACGCTGAGTGAAGAGCTATTTATCGACTCCGTGCTGGAGGAGATGGCGGTTCACCATCGCGAGCGGCACCGCAGGCACGCCATGATAACCCGTATCCTCTATCCCCTCCGTGACTTCGGGTTGCTCACCCTGACGACCCGTCCTTCGGAATGCGGTCGCTTTGAGGACCTGGATACCGTCCAGATTACGCCGCTCTTCCACAAGATGTTTAACTTCTCCTGCTAGGACTCAGACTCCCGGCCTATACCGCATGTTGTACGTTCCTTGTGAGCCGTGATACGATATATTGAGTACTGTGGAAGGTGTGTCCATATATTGTGTCCAAGAGGTGTGGCCCGTAGCATGATGGCAAGACAGAGAATGTGCAGCGCAGTGGGTATGTGGTTGGGGCCTCTCACCTTCTTCGGAGTGGCCTGGCTGGTTGCCTGCCTACCCATGGGGGAGGCTCATGGGGCCTCGGTCGTGCGGAAAGCGATGGATCCGGGGGTAATGATTGCCCTCAAGGGCGGTCGCACCCTCTATCTCGAATGTCGCACCCCCCAAGGCAAGAGCAGCAGTGCCTTTCTCAAGGAATACCTCGCAAATCCGGCGGAGGCCAGCCGCTACACGGGGGTCAGCACCGTGCCGCTGATGTATGGCGATCTTAAGCCCTCGGTACAGCGCAAGGTCATGGAAACCATGTTTCCCAAGGATTTTTCCAGCCCGGAAGGCTGGTGGCACTCGGTAACCTATGACGGTTCTGTTGGGGTAGAGACCTGGTGGAATCTGGCGGAATGGCTTACAGGCAAGGGCACCAACTACAAGACCCTCGAGGCCCTGTCGGAGAATCGTGAAGCCCGTGATGCCCACCTGAGTAAGGGCCAGCTCGTCTTCATACCCAAATCCCAGTTGTTGCCGGAATTTCAGAAAGTAACGCCCGATCACAGCGCCCGATTGGCGCGCCTTCGTGCGGCGACGCCTCCTCCTCCGCCTAAGATCGAGGAGGAAGAGGCCTATGATGCCACCTACGTCGAGGGTGACCTGCAATATGGCAGCGACGGCCAGGGTCAATTTGCCTCCTACAAGCTCAAGAAGGGCGAGGCCCTCTATACCAATGTGGTCATTCGGTTTACGGAGTTTCGGGAGGTCGATCTGGTCAACGATGCAGCCCGCGAAATCCTCAAACGAAGCGACATTTCCAACGCGCGGCGCATCCATGTGGGCCAGGAAATTCGCATTCCCCAGGATATGCTCTCCGACCGCTATCTTCCCCAAGACAGCGAACGTCGTCAGGCCTTCGAAGAGAGTCACGCGGCGGCGGAGGAACTCCGCCCTGTTACCACCAGTGGTACCGGCCTCAAGGGCGTCGTCATTGTTCTCGATCCGGGGCACGGGGGCTCCGACCAAGGCACCTATCACGGTAATCTGTTCGAAGATGAATTGTCCTATGATATTGCGATTCGGATAAAGCGGCTGCTCGAGACCACAACCCAGGCCCGGGTGTATATCACCATGCTGGACAAGAGCGATGGCGAAAAACCCAGTAATGAAAAGCGATTCCGTCACGACGATGATGAAGTGGTGCTGACCTCACCGAACTATGCCCCGAATAATACCCGTGTGTCGGCGAATCTACGCTGGTACCTGGCCAATGATATTTATCGCAAAGAACGGGCCCTGGGAACGAAGGAGGATTTGATGCTTTTTGCATCAATACACTGCGATGCCCTCTATGAAAAGCTCCGTGGAACCATGGTCTACGTTCCGGGAGCGGCCTATCGTGAAGAGAACGAAAGCCCACCGAGCGACGGCATTTACAACAACTTCAAAGAAGCCCGGGAGCATCGGTCCGTCAAATTCACCCGGGCCGAATTACGGCGGGATGAGGCGCTTTCCCGTAGCTTTGCCATGACCTTTCTGGGGGCGCTGCAGCGCCACGATCCGCAGATTGCAGTACACCGCACCAGCGACCCCATTCGCAACGTAATCCAGCGGACCCGTACCAAGCGGTACTTGCCCACGGTATTGCGCAATACGCTTATCCCCACCAAGGTGCTAATCGAGACGGCCAACCTCAAAAATGATGAAGATCGGGACCGTTTGAGCGATCCAGAATGGCGCCAATGGTATGCCGAGGCCTTCGTGGACGCGGTCCAAAAGCACTTCTCTTAGCATTTTCAGCTACCTTACTTTTCGAGGTCTATGGTCTATGCGGGCTTGAAACCATAGGTGCAGGGGTGTAAGATTAGCCCTTCTTACGCCACCGAGGCTGGGTGGGACGGGTGTTCTTGGGTAGGTATCCACCGATCTGTCACCCGTCATCCTGACCTGCGGTGCGCTGGGATCGCCCAAGGTGTAGGCGTCTCCCCCCAACGTGATCCAAGAATCTGTACGAAGGAATTCATCGACATGCAGACCGCTGATCGGCTGAACAAAATCCCGCCCTATCTTTTCATGACCTTGCGCAACAAGATCAACGAGGCCAAATCACGCGGTATCGATGTGATCAGTCTTGCCATCGGTGACCCGGTTGAGTCCACGCCCCAGTCCGTCATTGACGCGCTCTGTGCAGCGGCCCAGGATCCGGCGAATCACCCTTACCCCACGGACGAAGAGTGGGGCATGTTGGCCCTGCGCGAAGCCATCGCCCGTTGGTATCAGCGCCGCTACGATGTGAGCCTGGATGCCAAGAAGGAAATTGTAGCGCTCATCGGCTCGAAAGAAGGTTGCCACCACTTCGGTATGGCGGTAATCAATCCTGGCGACACGGTGCTGGTAACCGACCCGGGCTATCCGGGCTACAAGCCCGCCATCTGGTTTGCCGGCGGCGAGCCCTATGCGGTGCCCATGCGCTCGGAAGATAACTTTCTGCCCCGCTTCGAAGACATTCCCAGCGACGTGGCCAAGAAGGCGTCCGCCTTTTTCCTGAATTATCCGAACAACCCTACCGGTGCCGTTGCCACCCCCGAATTCCTGGCCAAACTCGTGGAATTCGCCAAGAGCAATGATATCGTCATCTGCTATGACAATCCTTACAGCGAAGTGGTCTTTGGCGTTGATCGCCTGAGCTTTCTGAATACACCCGGTGCCAAAGAGGTGGGTGTGGAGCTGAATTCCCTCTCCAAGCCCTACAACATGACAGGCTGGCGTATCGGTATGGCCTGCGGCAACGGCGATATCATTAAGGCCATTGCGACCTCCAAGGCCAACACGGACTCCGGTATTTTCAACGCTGTCCAGTATGCCGGTATCGAAGCGTTGGACAACTGCGACGCCCATATCGAAACCATGCTCGAAATTTATGGCCGCCGTCGCGCGAAGATCATTGAGACCCTGCGCGATCTGGGCTGGACCTATGATCCACCCAAAGGCGCCTTCTACCTCTGGGTGCCCGCGCCCAAGGGCTATACCTCGGCCGAATTCTGCGACTACATGCTGGAGCAGTGCGCGGTCGTGTTGGCACCCGGTGCAGGCTACGGTGTGAATGGCGAAGGCTTCATACGCTTTTCCCTCACCGTATCCGACGAGCGACTGGAAGAGGCGTTGACCCGTATGCGTGACAAACTTTCACCGTTTACGTTCTAATCCGCCGGACCAGCGCTGCGGCGGTGGCTCGTGTCACGCTGTCTGGGAAAACGGTGTATAATTGAACTACACCTGTGGAATGAGCGTCTAATTCCTAACCTTCTGGAGAAAGTGTGCGTGGTTGAAGCAGCCCGCCAATTACTTGCAAATATGAGCGCATTTGGCCTGGAAATATCAAAAGAGCAGATTTGCGTAATTCCCAAGGGAACGAGCAAACGTGATGCTCTCGAATCGTTAATACTCGCAGTAGGCAGCAACCCAGCCGTGACCAATGTGGAAGCCTTTCGGGCTGCTGTGTTTGAACGGGAAGAGATTCAAAGTACCGGGCTCGGTGAGGGCATCGCCGTGCCCCACGTTCGGATTCCCGAGGTATCGGCGGCCACATTGGGTGTCGGGATTTCCCCCTCGGGAATCGAATTCGACGCCCTCGACAATCAGCCCGTTCATGTGTTGGTATTGTTTGCCACACCGGCAGGTGCAACCAAAGAGTACCTGAGCCTTCTCGCCCAGGTCATGCTGGCGTTGCGCAACAGAGAACTCTTTGATGCGCTGGTAAAGTGCAAAAATTCGGACGACGTCTACACCCTGCTAAACGGGTAAAATATCGTCAATCAATACGTTAATTTACAACGCGCGCAACCCCACCCGGGTTGCGCGCGTTTCTTATGGGTGCCGGGAAGGTGCGCCAGGTTTCACGACACGGCCACGCCGGGGTGTGTGCTATGATTAATTTTGTCGGATTCAGAATAACAGGCTTGGTTGGAACCACTCGCGTAAATGCAAAGGAGATACCATGACTACGAAAAATCCACTGAAACAATTAGAATCATTCGGTCAGTCCATCTGGCTCGATTACATCCGGCGCGACCTGATTTCCAGCGGGGAGCTCGCACGTCTTATCGAAGAGGACGGACTCCGGGGCATGACCTCGAATCCGGCCATCTTTGAAAAGGCGATTGTCGATAGCGACGACTACGATAGCGAAATCAGCGCGATGGTAAAGGATGGCCAGGATGCCACCGCCATCTACGAGGCCTTGAGCCAGGAGGATGTCCGTAGTGCGGCAGACGTCTTTCGCCCCCTCTACGATTCCTCCAAGGGCGGCGATGGCTATGTGAGCCTGGAGGTCAACCCCCACCTGGCCCACGACACCGAAGGGACCGTTGCCGAAGCCCGCCGCCTGTGGGCCGCGCTGGACCGCCCCAACGTATTCATCAAGGTGCCCGCGACACGCAATGGCCTCGCTGCCATTCGTCAAATCATCAGCGACGGCATCAACGTGAACGTCACGCTTATTTTTGGTGTGCCCCGTTACCGCGAGGTGGTCGAGGCCTTCATTGCGGGCCTGGAAGATCGGGCGGCCCAGGGAAAACCCATCGACCATATTGCGTCGGTGGCCAGTTTCTTCATCAGCCGTATTGACGCCCTCGTCGACCCGATGCTGGAGAAGCACATCGCCGCAGGCGGCCCCCAGGGCGATGAGGCGAAAAAGGCTCACGGCGAAGTCGCCATATCCAGTGGCAAAGTCGCCTTCGCCCTCTATAAAGATATTTTTGGCAGCGACCGCTTTAAGAAATTAGCGGAGCAGGGTGCACAGACCCAGCGACTCCTTTGGGCGAGCACCAGCACGAAGAATCCGGCCTTCAAGGATGTGAAGTATGTGGAAGCGCTCATTGGTCCCCACACCGTAAACACGGCCCCCATGGAGACCATCGAAGCCTACCGCGATCACGGTGAGCCGGCGGACCGTCTTGAAGCCGGTCTGGACGCTGCCCAGGAAGTGATGGGCGGGCTGCCCCAACTGGACATCGACATCGACGCGGTGACCCAGCAGCTGGAGGATGAAGGGGTGGACAAATTCAACACGCCCTTCGACAAGTTGATGGACGCCTTGGCCGACCAGGCCACGTAGTGACCTGATTCAACTGGATGGGGCCGTCGAACCCACGAGGAAACCCGGTTGTGCCACCCGATCGCACTCGGTTTTCAGGGCGGACAAAAGGCGACATTCCGTTGTCGGTAATCAGGCGTAATCGCTGCAAGTTCTGTAGAAAGCGTTCGGGTGCCTTGCCCCCAAAGGACGGGCGACTCGGGTAGCGCGTCACCGTAGCATAGTTTCCGCATTCCCCTCCGTGTTGGGAATACCGGCGCGTCCAGCAACTTGGTGCGTGGCTTACTCGGGAGCTTTATCGGTACGAGACAAGATGGCGGCTTTGTTTTTCCGGGCTTCGGCGATTTCGTCTTCCGTCATTTTTAAGGCAATGGCATCGCGAGCGGCCTCGGCGTAGGGTTTTGTTGTTGCGGCCACGTCGAGCCACCTATAGGCCTGTATGTAATCCTTGGGTTCGGCTTCGTAGGCATAGAGGAGGCCCAAGGCATATTGGGCCCGCCCATCACTTGTCACGGCGGCCCCGTGCAGCCATACTATCGACTCAGGGATGTCCTTCTCGACGCCGAGGCCGCCCGCATAGAGACAACCGAGGCGATACTGGCCCTCGGACTTCGGAACCGCGCCCTCATCGGCTCGCTGATACCACGTGATGGCTTCATCGGGTTTGCTTCGAGAGAGGAGGGCACCCGTCCGGAGCTGGGCCGCTACATTGCCCGCGTCGGCGGCCGTTCGAAGCCACCGAAAGGCTTCGGTGGCCTCCCGGCCGACCAGCAGCATGCCCAATTTAAGTTGGGCATCCCCATGCCCCTGTGCCGCGGCGGCCGTATACCATGCGATAGCGTCATCCAAATTCTTGGCTATGCCTTCTCCATCCACACAGAGCCAGCCCAGTTTGTATTGGGCTTCTGCATGTCCCTGCTCGGCGGCGCGGTGAAACCACCGTGCGGCTTCACCGCGATCTTTGTCCACCAACGTTCCCTTCATGAAGTGCTCACCCAGCGAATATTGAGCATCGACGTCCCCCTTGGCCGCACCATCAAATTGCTTGGTGAGCGCAAAGAGCGCCTCTTCCGAGATGTCCCCGTGGATGAACTGTTTTCCCAGGGCATAGCTCGCATCGTTGACCTGCGGCTCGATACTTGCGCCAGTGCCCAGAACAATGAGGGCTATAGCCCAGATGGAAAATCGAAAGATCATGGTTTGCTCCCGGTTGAATGTGGCCGCCGTGCCGAGCGCCTGACATATGGTTGTGGCTTTCTGGCGGGTGCAGCATAGCAACACGGCTGGAAGCCGTCAAGGCACCTGGGCCGATGGGAACCTTGATACAAAGTTGTCCTACGTGTTCTCTGACTTCTGTTTCCTGGTGAACCATTGTCTTACAAGAATAGTCAGCCATCATGAGACACACCACAGGGGGTTGACCATTCCTGGTCGACACAAAGGGTACAGGAATGTTCACCGCCCCATACGGCGGATGCTCGATGACCTTGGAGACCAAAGAAAAATGCCTTGGGAGTATATGCCACCGGCCCCATATTACGTGCCTTTTAAAAATCGGCGTGGGCCTTATGTTGACCAGAAATGGTCAACCCCCTGTTGGTGTCGTCCCAAAGGCGGAGACTTCTGTGGTGATCGGTGGCTATTTATTCA
>CAXBPH010000094.1:0-22726 GCA_963977445.1 uncultured bacterium
ATCTTCGTCCGCCGCAAAAAGCTGATCGGCAAGGGTTTGGTACATAGCAACGGTAAGTGCATTTTTCTTTTCAGGACGGTTGAGCTGCAGGGTCAACACAAAGTCCCCTTTGGATACTACTATGTGATCACTCATTCGCTCTTCCTTGTATGCTGCATAGGCTTCGCGCCCAAATTCCCGAACGTCCCGTGACTCCCATCGAGCCACGGACGTATCACCATTATTTACTTCAACACCGCCCGGATCGGACCTTCCAGCGCATCGGCCTGGCGGAAAAAGCCCAGGTCGGTCGGGTGGGTCCCGTCTACGGTGCCCAAGCCATCGTCACCCAGCAAGTCATCGCAGGGCACATAGGACAACCCCGTCACCCCATCTTGCAGCATCTGGGCGTAGACCTTTTTCAATGCTTCGTTCTTCGCTTCGTGGCCGCCACCACCGTAAAACCAACTGTTCTGGTAGATTATGTTTTCCACCAGGACAATGGGCGTGTCCGGGTGAGCGGCACGCAGAATCTTTACCAGGGGCGCCACGCGCTCCGTCACCATTTCTGCATTCATATTGGGCAGGCAATCCAAAACGAAGACGCTCGCATCCAACTCGGCAATGAGCGTTCCCATTTCGGGTTCCATTTTGCCGTTGCCCGAAAATCCCAGATTGATGGTCTCCCGATCCAGGCGTTGTCCGAGGATGGCAGGATACGCCATGCCAGGGCGTGATGCGCAGCCACCATGGGTTATTGAGGTGCCATAGAAAACGACAGGCCGACTGTCGATGCGATTCGGCCCTTTGGCCAGGGTGCTGCCCGGCTTCACGCCGATTTCCAGCTTGTCCGTCCCGTTATAAAGGGGCAGGTAGATCATATATTCATGGAGCCCCTCGGGTGCCCCCGAAACCAGACGGGCCCGATTGTCAATCTGCTGACTCGGCCTGCCCTGGGCCACCCAACGCCAACGGTCGCCATCTTTTGCATAGAGGTCCAGGCCACTAACGCCCGTGGCGGGCATATGGGGCATGGAAAGGCTAGCGCTGCTCACCGACCAGCGGGCCGATATCTCCGGCGAATCCGACACGAATCGTACCGCCATCCCGGCCGAATGGTGAGAAAGACTCCAGACTGCCGGGGGAATCACGCCCTCTGACGAGGCGGGGATGCGGTCATAGGGACGACCTGTCTCTTCCCAGCCCTTTCCTTCGAGGCCGATCTTGAGGGCATCAAACCACTGGACGTCCTCTCCCGGCTCCACCACGGCGAAGTTGGGATCAAGCACTTCCAAATCGGTGTGCAAGGTCTCTTCGGCCACTGCGTTCAGGCAGGGAACCAGGATAAACGTCAACAGGACGGAACAACATGTAGCAAGACGCATGAATGACTTCTCCTCAAGGTGTTTTCAGGTCAAGCGAGTGTACGACCCGCCCCGTCCGTGATGCAAACACACTGGATCTTATCGGGAGTGACCCACTACTATGGCGACACGAAGATTCAACCCCACAAGGAACAGGATTTCATGCTGAATTTCATTCTCCCCTTTGTATTGCTCAGCGCCACGGCGGGCAAAATAGATTTCGAAGTGCTCAACTTTGAGAGCACCTACGACCAGACACAACAGCCTACCCGTTTTTATATTTCGCCGGAAGAAGGCCCCCAGCCCCTGCTGGTCCTGTTGCACTCCTGGAGCACCGACATGAACAACTACGACCCCGACACCTGGGTCGAGGCCGCACGCTCCCACGGCTGGCACGTGGCCGTCCCCCATTTTCGCGGCGGCAACTTCAACCCCGAAGCCTGTGCCTCCCCCGCCGCACGGCAAGACATACTCGATACGGTTACGACGATTGTGTCGAAATATCCGGTAGACACCACCCGAATCTATCTGGCTGGCAGCTCCGGTGGCGGCCATATGTCCATGGTCATGGCGGGCTACAGCCCTGAAACCTGGAGTGCCGTCTCGGCCTGGGTGGGCATCAGCGAGCTTGCCGACTGGCATGAGGAGAACAAGGCGGTAGAACGTAAATACTATAAGGATATCGAGGCCTGTGTGGGGGGCACGCCCGGAAGCTCCCCGGAAGTCGACAAAGAGATTCTGGCCCGTTCGCCGCTGTATCACATTGCCAATGCCCGCGATATCCCGCTGGACCTCAACGCTGGCGTCCACGACGGTCACACCGGCTCGGTGCCCATCCACCACACCCTCGATGCCTACAATGAAGTCGCGAAAGCCGTGGGCGACGCCGGTGTGTCTCAATCCGCCATCAATGCCCTCTCCCAGGAAATTGTACCACCAGAAGCGCCGACAGCAGACCCCACCTATGGCCGACGTATCCACCTGCGTGAATCCGCGAAAAAGGCCCGCGTAACCATCTTCGAAGGCGGTCATGAAGGCCTTCCGAATGCTGCCTGCACCTGGCTTGCCCAGCATGTACGCGACGGAGACAGCACCAAATGAAAACGGGCCCTTCGCTTCGATTGATGGCCTCCCTGCTCATCGTGATCACGTTCATCCCGGCTGCCCGTGCCGAACCCGCTCGGGGGCACCAGGATGACCTGACACAGGAGTATGCCCAATTCCGCAAGGCACAACTTGGCGATGTAGCCTACGACCTGTCGTTTCGACTGGAAAAAGACGCTAAAACCTTTCAGGGAACTACCCGAATCGACCTCACCCTGAATCATGTTGACGCGCCCTTGAGCATCGATCTGACGGCGGAGGAAATCACGTCCATACGGGCGAACGGCGAGACCATTACCGATGCGACAAAACGGGAGGGCAGTTTTGACATTCCTGCCGCCCACCTGCGCGTGGGTGAGAATGAAATCGAGATTCGCCATGTCGGGGCCTACACCACCACGGGCCAGGGACTATGTCACATGACCGATCCCGTGGATAACAAGGAATATCTCTACACCAACTTCGAACCCTACGGCGCCCACCGGGTCTTTCCCTGTTTCGACCAGCCGGACATCAAGGCCACCTACACCCTCTCGGTCAATGCGCCCCTCAACTGG
This sequence comes from uncultured bacterium, assembly GCA_963977445.1. Taxonomy (GTDB): domain Bacteria; phylum Hydrogenedentota; class Hydrogenedentia; order Hydrogenedentales; family JAEUWI01; genus JAEUWI01. The sequence goes on from CAXBPH010000094.1 coordinate 3,005, forward strand.
GAAGTCATGGGCAATCAGCCCATACTCGCGGGGAGCCCTGCGGGCGACCGAAAGGAAATCCGCTTCGGCGCAACACCCCTACTGAGCACGTACCTCTTTTTCCTGGGTAGTGGCGATTACCAGGCGTGGCACGACACCCACCATGGTCAACCCCTCGCAATCTATACCCGGGCATCCCTGGCCCAATATCTCGACACGGACCGCCTCTTCGCCGAGACCAAGGCGGGTCTCGATTATTTCGCCCGGTATTTTGATTCGCCCTACCCCTTTGAGAAATACGACCACGTCTTCGCCCCGGAATTGCAGGCAGGTGCCATGGAAAATCCCGGCGCCGTTACCATGAATGAATCCATGATCTTTCGCGGAGCCGTTACCGACGAAGACTATCGGGGCCGCAACAACACCCTCCTCCACGAAATGGCCCACATGTGGTTTGGCGACCTGGTGACTATGGCCTGGTGGAACGACCTCTGGCTCAATGAGAGTTTTGCCACCTTCTCCGCCTACCAGGCCCAGGCCAGTATGGGAGACGCTGACATCGCCTGGCGCGATTTTTATGACCTGAAGGGCTGGGCCTACTACCAGGATCAACTCAGCACGACCCACCCTATTGAAACAGAGGTGACCTCGGTGCAGCTCGCCACGTCCAATTTTGACGGCATCACCTATGCCAAGGGCGCCTCAGCCCTGAAACAATTGGCATTCTATGTGGGCGACGAGGCCTATCAGCACGGGGTCGCCCAATACTTCAAGACTTTCGCCTGGAAAAACGCCACCCGGACCCAGTTTATTGATGCCATCGCCACGTCGGCCGATTTGGATCTCGGCAACTGGACCGAGCGCTGGCTACAAACCGAGGGGCTCTCCAAAATCAGTCTGTCGCTGGTCTCCGAAGGCGATCACCTTGCCCACGTTACCTTGGCGCAGGAATCCTTGAACGCGCCCCGCCTTTCTCCACACAAAACACGGATTGGGGTGTTCCGTCTCGAGGATTCCGGTGCCCTGACGCTGGACCACAGCGATACCTTAACCTATGAAACGACCACGACAGACGTTCCCTGGCTCGCAGGTGTGAAGACCCCCGACTTCCTCTACCCAAACTATGCGGACATGGACTATGGGCTTTTCTTTCTCGATGACGCCTCGATTCAGACGGCCCTGCACCATCTCGCAGCCCTGGAAGATCCCTTCACCCGACAAATGGTCTGGGGCACCCTTTTCAGCATGGTGCGGCACCAGAAATTGACCTCTCCCGAACTGATGGAGGTTCTACTGAAAAATCTGCCACGGGAATCCGACGTCAATATCCTCGACTTCCTCGTCGGCGGGGGGAGTACCTCCCAACTGTTTTTCAACTTCCTCACACCCGATATGCGCAGGCACTACGCCCCGGATATGGAGCGTATGCTCAGCCATGGGCTCCGGGCAGCCGCGTCCGGGTCGGATGAGCGACTCATCTGGCAAGATGGCTACGTACGGCTTGCCTCGCGCCCCGAGGCACGCGAAACCCTGGAAACGTTGTTGCTCCAGGAAGGGCTGGATCAGCCACGGCGCTGGCGCCTACTCAACAAACTCGCCACCCTCAACACCCCCGACATGGAGGCCCGCATCGCCGCCGAAGCGGCCCGTGATGCAACGGCACAAGGGACACAACGGGCCCTCGGGTGCCGCGCTGCCCTGCCCGACCTCGAAAATAAAAAACAATACTGGACACTACTCACCGGTGGAAGTCTTGCCATTCCCGAATTTCGGGCCGTTGCCGGCGCCTTCTACAACGCCCTGTACCCCGACTTGGGAAAGGAATTTCAAGCGGCCTGGCTCACCCATGTGCGCGCAGTCGATTGGGAACAGGAGAGCCACAACATTAGAACGTGGTTTGGCGATCTCTTCCCGCCCATCTACGCCGCCGAAGACCTGAAAGCGGCCCGGGACGCTTTCTCCGAATCGTCCGTAGCGCCACGTGCGCGACGCGCCTGGCAAGAAGCCCTGGACCGTGCCGCCAAAATCGTCGCGATTAGAAACCACGACGCACAAATGAAGTCCAATATACAGGTTGTATCAAAGTGAGAGCGCCCTATCAGGCAGAATGATGTTTGGTATCCTGTTGCTTTTCTTCTACTACGGCCTGTTACAAGACCTTCACAGACTAATCCGATGTAAGAATAAACCAGGACCAGAGAGAGGTACTGCCCATGTTCCCTCGTTTCATCGCCGCCACCATCGTGATCCTCATGGGGCATTCCACAGCCTTTTCAGCCGTGCCCGCCAGTCCGGAGCAACCGGGCCCTTATGCCGTAGGGGTCACGACAATGCAATTGGAAGATCCAGCCCGTATTGACCCGAAACTGCAAGGACCACGGCCCCTCCTGGCAGAAATTTGGTACCCGGCCGATCCCGTGGCAACGACTGGTACACCCGCGAAATTCAGTGACTTCTATCTCGGCGGCAAAGACATTCAGATGAATACCATTCTGAGTATTGCGTTTAAGATCGATATCAGCGGAATGGATAAGACCTTCAAGACGGTGGCCCGCCGTGAAGCCACGATCGCCGAAGGCACCTTTCCTATATTGATTTTCTCCCACGGAAATGGCGGTATGCGCGCCCAAAGCACATTCTGGTGCGATCAGATGGCAAGCCATGGTTTTATTGTTGCCGCTGTCGACCACACACGAAATGCCTGTGCCACCTCCTACAACGGCACGGTCATTCCTTACGACATGGAGGGCAGGAAACAAGCCGGTATCGATCGTCCCAAGGACGTCAGCTTTCTACTCGATCAGCTCATTGCGATGAACGACGACGCCAGCTCTCGATTTCACGGCCACATCGACACCGAAAACATCGGTGTCGCCGGCCATTCCTTTGGGGGCTTCACCTCCATGGCCGTTCTCGTTACAGACCCCCGGGTGGACGCCATCGCGCCTATGGCGGCAGTAGTCCCCGAATTCTCCACGTCAAGTAGTCGCCCCATGTTGCTTTTCATTGCGTCGGAGGACGATACCATTGGTGAGAAAGGTAACATGGGTGCCCGCGCCTACTACGCCGCAACGAAATCGCCCAAGTACCTCGTTGAAATGAAGGATGCCGGACATTATTCCTTCTCTGACATGTTTCAAATCAACCCCAACTGGGGCGACGGGATTGGTAAGGGTAAACGTATCACCAACGGCGAACCCATCACCTACCTTCCTATGGAAGAGACCTATCGGCTCACCAACGGCTATAGCGTGGCCTTTTTCTATGAGTACCTCAAACATGACCCGCGGTATGTCGACTACCTGAACGCCAACCAATCACCCGATGCGCTCATCTTCCAGGCTGCCCCGTGAAGTCGAATTTGGGCGCACACATCCATTTCTTTTTCACAAATAGCATTTTACTATGCAAACATGTAACTATTTCAAAAATATGTGCGACATGTTGGCAATACAGGCTGCAATATCGTATTCTGTAGCAGTGGAATTGGCCGCTAAAGCCTTTGCACCATTCCAATCGCGTAGCATAGGGGAACAATAGGCGATCGGTCATCGTGGTTGCAGCTACACCCATTCGTGGAAACAATGCAGGGCAAATACGATGCGTTTTCAGGGCCTGTCAAACACCAAACCATTTCCAAAACCAGAGAAGCGGCAATGAACAGTGATTTGAAGTCAATACTTAGCACCTGGGGGGGAAACGTGCTATGTGTGAACCCGGATGATTGCATAGATTTTTGTGCTTCAAACAAGCTCTTGCCACTGTGGACCACACCAGACGACGTTATCGGAAAGACCGTAGTCCAGGTGTTTCCAGGTAGAGTCGGCGGCCTGCTGCGCGGTGCGGTGCGCGCGGCGCGCTTCCAAGGCACGGCCCAGGAAGTACAGATAGCAATCGAAGAGGGGACGCCTGCCTGGGACGGAAAGACCCTCGTTGTCGCCCTATCAGATCGCTCGGCTGTAATTCGCTTCATTCAACCGACGCCCCTCCCTCACGTGACGACCAGCGATGAGGAGAGCGAGACAGAAAAAGTTCGCCAACTGGTGGTAGCAGCCCAGCAGGCAAATGCCGCAAAAAGCATGTTCGTGGCCAATATGAGCCACGAAATTCGCACACCGATGAACGGAATTATCGGCATTCTCGAAATGTTACTCGAGACCCCCTTGAATGAGGAGCAACAAGAGTTCACGCAAATCATGCGCAGTTCCGCAGACGCGCTCATGCTTATCATAAATGACATCCTGGATTTCTCTAAACTGGAAGCCGGAAAAATGACGTTGGAGTTTATCGATTTCGACTTCAGAACGTGTGTGGAGAGTGCGGCAGAGATGCTCGGCTTTCGCGCTCTGGAGAAGGGCATCGAACTGGCGGTTCTGATGGAGCCGGATTTACCGGAGCGCGTAAATGGCGATCCTGGTCGACTTCGACAAATCTTGCTCAATTTAATCAGCAACGCGCTTAAGTTCACCGAAGTGGGTGATGTCGTTATTCACTGCGCCCTTGTCGAAAAACGAGAGGACGAATACATCGTCTCCATTGCTGTCACCGATACCGGTATCGGCATATCGGATGAGCGCGCGGAAAATCTGTTTGACCCATTCACCCAGGCCGACGCCTCGACGACACGACGCTATGGGGGTACGGGGCTTGGCTTATCGATTTCCCGACAAATAGCGGAAGCGATGGGAGGGCAAATCAGTGCAGCCAATCGTGATAGCGGCGGAAGTCGGTTTTCCTTCACCGTTCGCCTGGGAAAAGAATTCCAACACGGCGAATCCGACCCTCCCGTCTCACTGGACGTAACAACCGAGACGGTGCGTATACTGATCCTCGATGATATAAAAACCAACCGCCGCATGTTCCGGGAAATGCTTCAAAGCCGGGGGCACAATGTCGCCGACGCCGCCAGTGGCGCAGAGGGACTGCGGCTCTTACAAGACAGTATCACCGAGAATACCCCCTTTCAACTGGTCCTTGTGGACTACCAGATGCCGGAGATGGACGGCTACCAGTTTGGAATGGAAGTACGAAGAAACCCCGAATTAGACAAGGTGGCCCTCGTGCTGGTACCCTCCTCGCCCTCCCGCGGCGATGCCACCCGCATGCTCTCTGTGGGATTCGATGCCTATTTCCCAAAACCTATGAAACGAAGTGAACTCGATGGCTGCATCGCAGCCGTGTTACGTCGACGTGCCAATGCCCACGCCAAACCATCGCAGGCGCTGGTTACAAAATACACCTTGGCGGAGATGCTCCGCGATGGGGGATACATTCTGGTAGTCGAAGATAATGAGGTCAATCGTATCGTGATAACCAAAATGCTCGACAAGCTGGGTTACACCTGCGATTGTGCCGTGGATGGTCAGGAGGCCGTTGAAGCGGTTCGCACCCGGGGCTATGATCTGATTCTTATGGATTGTGGCTTGCCACGCCTTAGTGGATACGAAGCCACGAGACAAATTCGCACGCTCGAAGGAGAGGTCGCCCATACCCCCATCATCGCCATGACGGCGGATGCAATGGAAGGTACGAAACAGAAGTGTCTCGACGCGGGAATGGACGACTATATGGCCAAACCGTTGGATCGCAGCACGCTCAAAAACACGCTGGATGCCCATCTCCCCCATGGCCGGGACCGACTGCGCACCGTTACTGGGGACGACCGGGCCTGAAGGAAAACTTTCCTCGAGGTCTAACCGCGCCCATGCCCTCTCCATCGGCAGAATTTCCAATCCAACCTGCTAAAAGAGGCTGAGCTGCTCCCCACCCGGTCGCACAAACTGGTCCGTGCGAAGCCCCATGCCTCCCGATTCGAAACCCAGTTTCTGATGCATCACCGAAAACAGGCGCTCAATCTGATCCGCGTGAATCCCGGTGCCCCGCATGCGCTCGCCAAAGACAGACCGATATAGTTGGCCGCCACGCATCGCCTGAATCCGGTTCAGCACCTTTTCCTGACGTTCGGGATAGTGGACACCCAACCAGGAAGTGAATAGAGGAGCAACGGCGTGCGGCAGGCGAAGTACGATATAACCCGCAAATCGAGCACCCCGTTCCCGCGCGGCAGATAGAAGTTGGGGAATTTCGTGGTCGGTCAATCCCGGTATTACGGGCGCAACTAATACACCCACGGGGATACCCGCTTCGCTCAAGGCTTCAATGACCTCCAGGCGTTGCTGGGGCGAGGAGGTCCGGGGTTCCAGACGACGATTAAGGCCAAGATCGAGGGTCGTCAGGGATACCAACACCCCCGCGCATCCCGCTCGGGCCATTTCCTGGAGAATATCGCTGTCCCGGCCTACCAGACGGTTCTTGGTGATGATTACAACGGGGTTTCTTCGGGCCGCAAAAACCTGCAGGCACCCACGGGATAAACCCATTTTTCGTTCGGTCGGTTGATAGGGGTCGGTTACCCCACTCATCGCCACGACTGCAGGTCGCCAACGGGGTTTGCTCAATGCCTCTTCAAGCAAGCGTGGGGCGTCGGCCTTGTAGAATATCTTCGTCTCAAAGTCCAGTCCCGCCGAGTACCCCATATATTCGTGGGTCGGTCGGGCATAACAGTATACACAGCCGTGCTCACAGCCCCGGTAGGGATTGACGCTGAATTCAAAACCCACATCCGGGCTGTCATTGCGACTCACTATGGACTTGGCGTCGTCCGCAATTAAGGTGGTCGGAACACGTTCCGCCCCGCACGGCGCGTCATCGTCCTCATACGCGTAGTCACGGTCTTCGAATCGGTTCGACGTGTTCCACCACGCCCCCCGCCCGGTCATGATCTTGTCGTTTTCTAATTGCAATCCCATCCGTACTCACCTCCCCCCAAGCCTATCACATACTGAATATATGTTCAATGCTTTTCGGGGGAAGAATTTCGCACGGGCGTCAGAGCTTGATATAGATTCGTCGGCGCTGCATCCACAGGGCCAACGCCGCAAAGCAACCGTAGAACAGGAGAAATCCAACGATTCCCACCGGCAGCGACATGGCGGGCATGTCAAAACCTTCCAGCACATCCAGCAGGAGCGATTGGAGTATATAGATGAAGAGCGGGTTCATACCGACTGCGGCAAAGGTGGGAATAGAGAATCCAAACTTGTCGCAAACTACATAAAAGGCCAGCAACTGGAGAAAGCAGAGCCCCGTCGCCCAGAGTGGAAAGGGCGCGGTCATGTAGTAGGCCGAAATCGCCCATTCCGGCTTGGTCTCTCCCCAGGGCACGTGAAGGGCGTAGCCCAAGGCGCAGAGACCCAATCCCCAGCCGACACAGCCCGCGATAAACTTCTTTTCGTCTCTCGCAGCGAGCAAGTCATAGGCCAGGGTGCCAAACAACAACATCATGCACCAACTCAGCGGGCCCAAGGGTCCACCGTTAATCCGTACATCAAAGAGTTCGCCATGGAGGGGAATGAGTCGCACGATAAGGTGGGAGTCGATCGCCGGTATGCCGTCCACGCGCATGATCCAATCGCCATAAAAGGAATACATGACGATAAGCTGGTACAACCCAACGAGCACAAAGGCCGCCAAAACGCGCACCTGGGGCTTCTTATCGATCACCCACACGGCAAGGAGACCGGCCAGGCCGATATCCATGAGGGCATCCCAGAGCCACCCCGCATAGATGGCAAAGGCAATGAGCACGAGGGTCCCATAGCGCTTGATCATGGCCTTCCGTGCAGACCCGGCATCACTGTGGGCGCTTCGACGAATCCAGGACAAGCGCATGCCCATCCCTACGACAAAAAGGAACAAGGGTGCGATGGTGTCGGCGTAGGTGAAAAAATCGCGGTGGTGGGAAATCTGCTCGTGGGAAAGGCCGAAAAGTCCCTTGGCGTTGACCACAAGCATGCCGAAAATAGCATAACCCCGAAGCTGGTCGATAGCCGAAATGCGCTGGGGCCCATCCTTTGTCGTCTCGCTCATAACAAGAAAATTTCCCTTCGTGGTCGCGGCGCACACAGAGAGGGCACCAGCATCGCTTCTGAAAATCCCCCGACGGTCTTCGCAATTTACTCGGCAGGCAAGGCGCTGATCAAGTCGGCCGCCACCTGCACGAAGAGTTCGCTATGCCCCGTTTCCTTGTTATAGCGACCCGTCACCGTATCCAGATGGCTCCAACCGGGCCAAATGCGGATGCGCTCGGGGTCACCCAGGGTATGGGCGGCAATCACCTCCATATCGGGCTGAAACGGAAGCACGGGAACCCGCCAACCCAGCACTTCTCGGGTCTTATAGACCGGTTGGGTCTCCCGACCGTCGAGCATCAATTGACTCTGCAGTGGGATGAAGCCATCGCCCATTCGATAGGTGCTCACGGGCCAGTCTGCCCCGGCGGAGGGCACAAAGCCCATAACCACATTAATGAGGCGAAGGGAGCTATTCTCAAACCGGTTGTCGGCAGCATCCACCACGCCATCACCGGCACGGAGCAACATGTCCAACCATCCCCGGCCACGATAGAGATAGCTACCGTAGAGGAAGAATTTGTCCATGTAGAGATCGCCCCGTAGTTCCGGCGTAATATGCTCCATGCCGCCACAGTAAGTTTCCAGTTGTACCTGCGGATCAAAGGTTGTGTCTTCTTTGAAATCCGGCAGCGTGCGTGCCCAGGAAACGTTGCCGTCCCGGGGCGATAAGACGCGCTCCGTGGGACCGGTCTCTCCCGTCCAGGTACTGAAGCGTCGAAACGGAATACCGGCACCACCCGCCTCGTCATAGTTGATCCAGCCCATATCCAGATCGCTCTGCGCGGCGAGTGAAATATAGTTGGACGTGATGGCATCCTCCGCCAGGCGTTCGCCTATATTCGGGGTGAGCAATCCAAAACGGGAGGCGGTGAGACGGAGCCATTCGGGGGTTGCCCAGGGCGTTCCCATGTGGGGTCCACCGAGCGTAACCACCCCCGCCACCCGATCACCGTAGTCGGGAAAATTTATCATGAAGGCCCGCGCTTTGAGGGCACCGTGGCTGTTGGTAATGATAGAAAAGGGTCCCGTTGCCGGAAATTTGAATACTTCCTTGCCCGTTGGACGTCCCGTTTCCGTGGCCTCTTCCAGGAAACGATAGAGGTAGGCAATGATGCTCTCTTCGAAGTCGGGACAATCGGGATCAAAGCCAATGGGGGCGTTGATGCCCGTCATGGGATGAGAAAAATTCCAGAGCTGATAGTGGCTTCGAAAGGTCGTGGCCTCGGGGCTGAAGCGTACCCAATCGGTAAACTCTGCCCATCGGTCGGTGCCGGCACCATGTATCAAGAGCAGTGGAACCGGTCCAACGGCCTCATTGGGTGCCGCACGATAGAGTTGCCAGGCCCCCTTGAATTCCGGGCCCGCCTGGGGCGTCGGGAGATAGGGAAACACGGCCTTGCCTTCGCCCGCAAACTGCGGCTCGTGGACCACAAATTCCCCCGGCCAACGCACATCAATTTGCCAGTAATTACCAACCGACTTGGGCGGTGTTGCGGATTCGACAAAAAGACCGGGCTCGACACGGCGGTAGATTGAAAGAGATCGCCCTTCAGGATGTTTGGGAATGAAGATCTGAAGGGGCTCGGGGCCATGCCCGGTAACGTCCACATAATGCCGTATCACCGCGCCCTCGGTGATTTCACCCACCAACGTCGCGGGGTCCAGCGAGCGCACCTGCACCTGAAAGCCACCGGCCACAATCCCGTCGGCCGTCGCACTTCGCAGGCCCATCGTCGTTGCCCAGGCGGCCTGCACCTCGGCCACCGTCGCCGAGCCCTCGTGAAGGGTTTCGTGAAAGGTTCGTTCAATGTCGGTAACCGCACCCATCACGGGCAACAGGGTAAGTAGTATTGAAGAAAGCATGACATATCCTGCAAAAGCTCGACTCGGGCACTTCACGGGCGATTTCCCCTATGGGGTAGATCCCGCTGGTCTCAGAAATCGGCACCGACGATTCGATGGAGACCCCGGGCGCGTTACCCTATGGATTCGCGCCGTACCGACTCATTATGTCATGTCATAAATGAGGGAACAACCGAACGTGTAGAAGCACAGGCTATCGCAGCAAACCACCGCGACCGGTGCTCAGACGAATCCCCTGGAGCATCATATTAAGCTCTTCGGGATTGTCCGATATCTCCAGGCCTACTTCCAGCGTAACCAGTTCTTTCTTGATCAGGTCGTGAAGACTGTCATTGAAGCCCTGCATGCCCGATTCCCGGCCGTTGCTGATGGCGTTATCCATCTGAACGATACGGTTTTCCTTAATAAGTGCCCGGATTCCAGGATTGGTAAACATGATTTCGCAATTGGGAACACGGCCCGTTCCATCGGCCCGGGCAAGCAAGCGCAGGCACATGACGGCACGTAAATTCATGGCCAGCTGCGAGCGGACCTGATCGTGCTGATTGGAAGGAAAGAGATCGATAATACGGTCAATCGTCAACATGACATTGGTCGTGTGGAGGGTGCTGAACACCAGGTGGCCGGTTTCAGAAGCACTGATAGCCGCCTGAAAGGTTTCCAGGTCGCGCATTTCGCCAACCAGAATTACGTCGGGATCCTGACGCATAACGGCTTTCAGGGCCGAAGAGAAATCTTTGGTATCGATTGTAATTTCGCGCTGATTGATTACCGCCTTGCGATCCGCATGAACAAATTCGATGGGATCCTCAATGGTCACCACGTGGCACTGTCGGTTGCTGTTGATGTGGTCAATAATCGCCGCGAGGGCGGTGGATTTACCGCTACCCGTCGTTCCAGTCACCAATACCAGCCCACGCTGCATCGTAGCAAATCGATTTACGGCGAGGGGCAGATTCAATTGATCGATGGTGAGAATTTTGGCCTTAATACGGCGCATCACCAGGGAGACGGAACCGCGCTGACGAAATATATTTACACGAAATCGACCCACACCCTTTTCGGTGAAGGCCAAATCCAAATCGCCCCGCTTCATGAAAAAATCTTTTTGTTCCGGACTCATGAGGATATCGAGCATGTTATCGATATCTTCACCCAGCAAGGGTTCCCCCTCCTGGCTCAATATCTGACCGTCCACCCGAAAGTAGACGCAACTGCCGGTTTTCAAGTGGATGTCGGATGCATCTTTCTGCACCGCACGCTGGAGAAGTTTCAGAAACAGCTGTTTGTCCATCAGTTATTTTTCCTCATCCGCTTTCGCAGGAATGCCGGAATTCCGAGATCTTCTTCAGGTTCCGCCGCTTCAGATTTTCCGTTGTTGACCAACGGCTCCTCAGGAAAGAGGATTTGTTCCCCAGGTTCGGTGGGTTCTTCGGAATAGGTCGCCTCGCTTTCGGCAACCGGAGACAATTCCTCTTCAGGCTCCGTGGGGGAGTAAATGGAAATCTGTTCTCGGTGAGAAGGACGCTTCCGGGGCAAGGGCGGCGGATGAACTTCCCGCTGATAGGCGGAACCGTCGGAGGAAAGAAACTCTTCCGAGACGCCCTTCGGGAAGCCGGCCGCGATTACGGTCACCTGCAACTCGGGTCGTTCCTGCTCATCTACCACGGCACCAAATATAATGTTGGCATCGGGATGGGCCGATTCTTTTACGGTCGTTACCGCGTCTTGTACTTCGCGCATACCGATGTCACAGCCCCCCTTGATGTTGACGATGACGCCCATGGCACCATTAATATTTGATTGCTCCAGCAGGGGACAGATGATGGCTTCCTGGGCCGCCCGAACCGCGCGATCTTCGCCTTCGGCCGATCCAATACCCATCAGGGCACGACCTCGGGCCTGCATGATGGTTCGCACGTCGGCGAAATCCAGGTTTATCAGTCCCGACACCGTAATCAGCTCGGAAATCGCCCGAACGCCGTTGTGAAGGACTTCGTCGGCATTCTTAAAGGCGTTGAGCAAGGACATGTTGTTCTGGCACAACGTAGCCACACGGTCGTTGGGCACCACGATGAGGGTATCCACATACTGCTCCAGCTCGGAAAGACCGTTGAGGGCGGTAATCATGCGCTCCTTGCCTTCAAAACTGAAGGGCAAGGTGACGATAGCCACCGTAAGAGCCCCGTTGCTGGAAGCTTCCTGGGCCACAATCGGCGAAGCCCCGGTGCCGGTTCCGCCACCAAGTCCCGCCGTGAGAAAGACCATATCCGCACCGCTCAGTACTTCCTTGATCCGCTCCCGGTCTTCTTCGGCCGCGCGGGCACCTACACCTGGTTGCGCGCCTGATCCGAGCCCGCCGGTCAATTCAACACCCACCTGAAGTCGTGTGCCTGCTGGCGAACTCTTCAGCGCCTGGGCGTCCGTATTGACGGCAATAAAATCAACATCAGACATGCCCGCCTCGATCATCCGGCTTACAGCGTTGCCGCCGCCACCGCCAATACCGCACACCTTAATTACAGCGCGCTGATCGAAAGATTGGAATTCGTCAGAAATTGATACCGTCATGAGTTATTCTCTCCCTGGATTCGGCGTCATGGTAGCACCCTGATTCCGCCGGGAACAATCCCGGTCTGTCGTCGTCGCGACGGATAAGGTCTAAATCATTCCAGGCTGACCACCACATGGCGCAGCCCCGGTCGGTGTTAACGGCAGACCAGATCCTGGTCAAACCGGAGGTCTAGGTATTCCTGACAGGGGAGTTCCCCTTGTTTCTCGTGCCACAAGACACTGAGCCGCTCCGCCTGTCGCTTATAATCACTGCGCCCCCAACGAATTTCGTAGGGCGCTTCATCCCAAAACATGGTCAATTGCATCGGACCCTCTGCCGCGATCTCCGACAAGGTAATTTCTGTCGAAACGGGCGCCTCGGAAAAGGCCTGCCACAAGGACAGTGCCTCGTGGAGTGCCGGCGACGCGAGACGCTCGCCCGCAACGGGAATTCCCAAATCGGGAATACTCGTTATTAACGGCCCCGTAATGGGCGCGCCCGGCGCTATTTCGCGCAAGACAAATCCCGCGCCATCCACCAGATAGACCCGTCGCCCCGCCATCACCGTGGCCACCGCAGCACGTTCACGCAGGGTAATCACCAGGGTGTTGGGCAATTCCCGGCTGACATCCGCCGCCGCCACATAGGGTAACTCAGATACATTGGCACTGACCGCCGCCGTGCTGACCAGCAGAAGATTGTCTTCCGTGGTAACACCCGCCGCCGACCGAACCTGCTCAGGCGAAACTTTTACCGCACCGTACACCAGGATTTGTTTCACCTTATATCGGGGTGAATCAATGGTGTAGTGATAAAAGGCATACACGAATACCGCAAGAACACAAACGCAGCAAAATAATTCCATCGCGATGACGAGCTGGCGCAAGCGCTGTCGTCTCGGTGCTGGTCGTCGATTTCGCATCGAATGTACCGGAGCCACAGGCATCAGGCCGCTCCCAACGCGCGCATCAAGGGCGCGACGATTTGATTGATATCACCCGCACCGAGAATGACGACAATGTCACCCGCACGCACGATACCACTAAGATGGGCGGGTACGTCGTGCATGTTCCTGATAAGTTCAACGTGACGCGCACCATCGTTGTGCGCCGCATCCACCACCATCCCCGCGTCCACACCGGGTATGGGCGTTTCGCGAGACGGGTAAATATCCGTTACCACCGCCAGGTCCATTTGGGCCAATACGGCGGCGAATTCAACACAGAAATATTTGGTCCGGCTGAAGAGGTGGGGCTGAAATACCCCCACGATACGACCGGGCTTCACCCAGCGAAGGGCCTCCAGGGTGCTGGCAATCTCCGTGGGATGATGGGCATAGTCTTCCACAATCGATACGCCCCCCACGTCGCCGCAAATCTGAAGCCGACGTCGCACACCATCGAAATGTCGTAACCCCTCACTCAGGGCATTAAATCGCATGCCCAGGCAGAGGCCTACCGCGCAGGCGGCAAGGGCATTACGCACGTTATTCTCACCGAGGGCCTGAATCGTCACCGTGCCCAGGGAACCGGGAGCACCAAGGCGATTATCATGGCAGATCACCTCAAAGCGGGTCGCCAGTCCTTCCAGACGTTTTCGAAGGGGCGATTCCGCAGGCTCAAGCAAGCGAATGTTTACGGCCTGAAGGGACATGCCCTCCGAAAGGCCGTAGGTTACCGTGACACTGTGCACATCGGAAAGTATTGCGGCACAATGGGGATCGTCCCCGCACAAGATGGCATAGCCGTAGAAGGGCACGCCGTTGCAGAATTCCGTAAAGGCCCGTTTAATGGCATCGATCGTGCCATAATACTCGAGATGCTCGGCATCGATATTCGTTACGACGGCGATGGTCGGGTGCAGATGAAGAAAGGAACCGTCGTGTTCATCGGCCTCCGCCACCAGATAAGAACCGGTGCCCCACCGGGCGTTGGTGCCGCTGCGATGGAGAATGCCGCCTACAATACTGGTTGCACCGATATTGGCCACATCGAGAATCGCACTGATCATGGATGTCGTGGTCGTTTTACCGTGGGTACCGCCGACGGCCACCGCATTGGGCTTCAGGCGCATCAGATCCGCCAGCAATGCACTTCGGTGCATAACGGGGAGACTTTTTCCCCGAGCCGCGAGCACCTCTACATTGTCTTCAGAAACGGCGGCCGAAACGACCAGAATCTCTGCCTCACCAATGTTTTTTGCATCATGCCCCGTGAAAAAAGTCAGCCCAAGCTCCTGCAAACGGTCCGTGATTCCCGAACCTGCCATGTCGGAACCAGAAATACGGTGTCCCAGATTGAGCAGAATTTCCGCGAGACCACTCATACCGATCCCGCCGACTCCGACGAAATGCACGCTACGCAACTGACCTGTCATATCACCTTCCCTACACAATATATTGTGGCTACGGTTATATTAGCAGAAGACCGACCACAAATAAAGGAAAGTTCTTCCTATATTCCTGCCCGGGCCAGGCGCACAAAACGGGCACCACACGGATGGAAATGAGCCGGTTAATTATTGACGCTGCCTATATAGTGAATTAAGAATTCAAAATTCCTATTGACACATGACGAAAAAAGCTATAAAATGCCTTATCGCTAACGACTCATGGTCTGGTCAAATTATGGTTTGGGTCGTAAGCACAGCGCAACAGTTGAATACGAAATCATTTCGGAAAGCTTCTGAAATATTTCGTTCCACTGAAAACACTCCGTTTTCATCCCCGCACCCGCCCATGTGGGCCCCACAGCATACGCGGTATGAGAGTCCCGCCTACGTCATGTGGATCGTGCAATTGGTTGAAACATGCGCTGAAATACCCATAGTTGCTTTATACAGCAGGTACACCTGTGGAGAGCCTTGCCTTTCTATTCGTGAACTGGTGTGTAAATATCTAGAGTCTGTTTTTCAAATGACCCGAGACAGAACGGGAAAGGAGGCAGCGCTGTTTTGGAGGCCCAACGGCCTGAAATACATTTATCAATAATGCAGTTGTTGTATTCTTTTTATATTTAACGATCTAAAGAAAAGGAAAGAGAGTTATGATTAGACGTCCTAATTCAAAGAAGGGTTTTACCCTCATTGAGCTGCTCGTAGTTATCGCCATTATTGGTATCCTTGCAGCAATCCTCCTGCCTGCTCTGGCCCGTGCCCGCGAAGCCGCGAAGCGCGCCAGCTGCCAGAACAACCTCAAGCAGTGGGGTATTGTTTTCAAGATGTTCGTTGGTGAGTCCAAAGGTGAACTCTATCCCTATCACCAGCCCTTCCTCGACGAATACCTTGAGCCTACCTCCAACATGTGGGCCCAGCAGGCCGGTCCTGCTGCCTACCAGTTGTATCCCGAATACTGCACCGACCACAACATTGGTAAGTGCCCTTCGGCCGCACAGCCTGGTGCCGTAGTTGCCGACGACGCTCCCAACTACAATCGCCCCAGCTTCATCAATATCCTCGGCGACTACCCCAGCGGCACCTTTGCGCCGTTGGACGCTGCTGGTTTGGCTTCCTGGTGTAACAATGGCGGACAGTGCAACGGCACGGCCCCCTATTTCGGTACCTTGCGTAACAAAGATGCAGCGGGCAACCGTTTCGTCTTCGTTACCTTCGACTACTCCTACACGAATCGTCTGATTCCTGCAGCAGCCGTTGCACATCCCCGTGACAACGCCGAGGTGGCCTACCAGCTCGTTAGTGGCGAAGGTACTGCTGTCAATACCGTCGGTACCGACCGTAAAGATTCCGTAACCGTTAACTTGACCGGTCTCGCCACCTACAATGCTCAAGTCGATCTCCCCATCCTTCGTGATGGTATCGAACGCTTCCTCATCACGGACATCAACAACGCAGCCGCTTCCGCGGTTGGCCAGTCTTCCCTGCCCGTACTGTGGGATAAATCCTCCATCGCTGGTGGCTATTCCCAGCAGGGCGGCGTGGTTCAGTTCAACCACGTTCCCGGTGGCTCCAACATCCTCTACATGGATGGACACGTTGCCTTCGTCAAGTACCCAGCTGACCACAGCCAGGCTACCTGGCCTGTCACCAAAGCCAGTGTCAACAAAAATGACCCCACCAACAACCCTTGGGCTGGTGACGCTGCATGGTAGACCGGTAAATCCGGTTTACAATCAGGTCTTGGCCTGAGAGTAATCAGTTAAAGTAGAGTACACGTGGAAGGTTCTTAGAACCTTCCACGTTTTTTGTGCCATCGCGGGCATCGCGGGGACAGTTTCCGATTGCAACCCGTCGTGGTGCATTGAAATCACGTTGACAGTCAATCGGTAACTGTACCCAAAGGGCACCCCGCTTCGCCCTACCTCGACATCAAAAAACAGCCTCCACTCCTGCCACGCGATCCGACAACGTCGGTTCCTGTGAACGCATCAAAGGCGACCCGCCGCTTACGGGTAGCACGGGTACAGTTACCGATTGACGGACGACGTGATTCCAATTCACCCCAACACCCCGCAATCGAAAACTGTCCCCACATCACCGTAGAAATTTGTATTGCTCTCCCCTCCAGGAGTATGAAATCATAGCCCTGAACACCTTCCCAACCCCCTGAGGAGCACTACCCATGTTGTCCCCTATGCTGAAATTCAGTCGAACGACGATCTGCACCCTGGCCGCCGTTCTGACACCGCTCTCTTCTCAGGCCCTCGAACCTGATACCCAGGTGGAGGGCATCACGGAATTCCAACTCGACAATGGACTACAGGTCCTCCTCTTCCCCGATCCCGCTTCGTCTACCGTCACTGTCAACGTGACCTACCAGGTAGGCTCCCGTCACGAGGGTCGTGGTGAAAAAGGCATGGCTCATCTGCTGGAACACATGGTCTTTAAAGGCACGCCCACCACGAAAAACATCTGGGGTGCCCTGGAAGATCATGGTGCCAAATTTAACGGCACCACCTGGGTCGACCGCACCAACTATTACGAAACTCTCCCGGCCACGGAAGAAAATCTTGAATTTGCCCTCGCCATGGAGGCCGACCGCATGGTAAATAGTCTCATCGCGGCCGAAGACCTTGAAAAGGAAATGACCGTCGTTCGCAATGAGTTTGAGATGGGCGAAAACAATCCCATCGGCGTACTCTTCGATCGGATGTTGTCCACCGCCTATTTATGGCACAACTACGGCTTTTCAACCATCGGCAACCGGAGCGACATCGAACGGGTGCCTGCGGCAAACCTGAAGCGCTTTTACCAGACCTATTACCAACCCGACAACGCCATGCTGGTTGTCGCGGGTAACTTCGACCCCGAAGCGACCCTGGCCCGTATCGAAGCCCTCTTTGGGCCCATTCCCCGACCCGAGCGCACGCTGGAAGCCACCTGGACCGAAGAGCCGCCGCAAGACGGCCCCCGCTATATCAGTCTGGAGCGGGTGGGCGATGTGGCGGCCGCAGGATTGGTCTACCACATTCCCCCCGGTGCCCACGAAGACTTCGCGGCCATCCAGGTGTTGCAGGAACTGCTCACGAGCGAGCCCGCTGGCGTGGCCTACAAGGAACTCGTAGAAACCGGTAAACTGGCCGCAATTCAGGGCTATAGTTTTGCCTGGGCCGAACCGGGCGTCATGCTCTTACTCGGCCAGGTGAGCCCGGATTCGGACCCCGTTACCGTTGAGGAAACCATGCACACGGTGGTGGAAGAAAGCGGTTCGGCCGCCTTCAGCGAAGAGGAGGTAGAGCGCATCAAGACCCGCCTCTTGAAGGATATTAAGCTGAGTCTGACCAACAGCGGAAAGATTGGCGTCGAACTCAGTGAGTGGGCGGCCCTGGGCGACTGGCGTCTCTTCTTCTTACACCGGGACCGCTTGAAGGCAGTCACGGCAGCCGACGTCCAACGGGTGGCCCAGGCCTATCTGCTGGAAAGCAATCGCACCGCCGGTGTCTTCATCCCCACGGCGGAACCCCTTCGTGCCACTATCCCCGTCGCCCCCGATGTGGTGGCGATGACGAAAGACTATGAGGGCACCGAGGAAATAGAACAGGGGGAAGCCTTCGACGCGACCCCGGAAAATATCGATGCCCGCACTACCCGGGAGCAACTCGGCGAACACGTCAAACTTGCCCTGTTGCCCAAGAAAACCCGGGGCGAGTCGGTCCGCCTCCACGCCCGTATTCACGTGGGCGACGAAGCCTCCCTCATCGATTGGGTGGACGCCACCAGTTTTCTTCCCGATATGCTCATGCGCGGTGCCGGCGATATGGACTACCAGGCCCTGCAAGACCAGATAGACACGCTCCAATCCACCATCAGCTTCTCCGGAGGACCGGGCCTTCTCGAAGTGGACGTGGTAACGGATAAAACCAATCTCGCCGCCACCCTGGAACTCCTCACCACCATCTTGCATGCCCCTCGCTTCGACAAAAGCGAGTTTGAGATCGTACAGAAGGAAAATATTTCGGCCCTGGAAGAAGGATTGTCCGACCCCCAGACCCTGGCCATGCGGGCCCTCTCTCGGGCAACGCGACCTTTTCCGACCTCCAGCATCCACTATGAACCCACCCAACAGGAACTGCTGGATCGGATGAAGGCCCTGACGGCGGAACAGATTAAATCATGTTACGATAAATTTTATGGTGGTGACTATGCAGAGATTGCTGCCATTGGCGACTTTGACCCGGATGAACTCCGCGCCTCGCTGAAAAAGATGCTGGGCGGTTGGGAAACTCCCATCCCCTACACGCGCATCGCCATGCCCTTCATAGAGAACAAGAGTGGCCTGGATAATATCGATACGCCGGATAAGAAGATGGCCATCGTAACGCGCTCCACCAATTTCTCCTTAACCGAAGGGGACCCGGAATTCCCCGCCTTCGACTTCGCCCTGTACACCCTGGGGCAAAGTGCCAAGTCGCGCCTGCTCAACAAACTCCGTCATGAAGGTGGGTTGTCCTACGGGGCAGGTGCCTTCAGTCGGGTGAGCGCCCTCGATCCTGGTGCCACTCTCGCGGGCTACGCCATCTGCGCGCCGGAGAATGCCCGAAAGGCGCTGGACGTCATGGTGGCTGAAATGGACGGATGGATTGCCGACGGCCTCACGGATACGGAACTGGAGGAAGGCAAAGTCAGCTACATCCTGCAAATGCAAAACGATTTCGCCAACGACGCCAAAGTCGTTGGTAATCTCGCCCTGGGATTGGAGCTGGACCGCACCTTTGCCTATTACGCCGATCTCATGGCGAAAATAGAGTCGCTGGACAAGGCGTCCGTTCAGGAAGTCTTGACGTCGCTCTTCGCCGGTAAGAATTTTTACGAGACAATGGCAGGCGACATTCCCTGAACATCTCAAACGAAACGCGGCGGGCCCAATTACACGGGCCCGCCGAAATATTTTTATTTCTT
>CAXBPH010000095.1:0-22468 GCA_963977445.1 uncultured bacterium
CTCCTTCTCCTTCTCCTTCTCCTTCTCCTTCTCCTTCTCCTTCGCCTTCGCCTTCTCCTTCTCCTTCGCCTTCGCCTTCGCCTTCTCCTTCGCCTTCGCCTTCGCCTTCGCCTTCACCGGAGCAATTGTCCAAGACGGTGACGATTCGCTCTTTTATGGACATATTATTCGCGGAGTCAACCGCCGTGTAAGTCAAGGTGTATGAACCGGGCGTGGACGTGTCCACACTGCCCGAAACACTTGGGGTGACTGCGCCATCGACGGCATCGACAGCCGTCGCCCCGGGGTCGGTGTAACTACCGATACCGCAATCGATTACATTGAAATTGTCCGTATTGTTGGTAATCGTCAGGACCGGAGGCGTGGTATCCAGGGCGCTCAACATTATCGTCCCCTCATCAATCAGATTGGGGTCGGATACGAGGGTTGAGCCAGGATTGTAATTGGTTGCCGTTGCTGTGAAGGTGTAGTCGTTGGGGGCCATGGCCGGGAATACATAGACACCGTTGTCATTGGTTGTAATGTCGGAAAAGGCTTTTGGGTCCACACTGACGACCGCATTGGTAATCGGAGTGGCCGTGTCATCATCTTCAACCAACACCGCAATCGTCACGGTCAAAATGGTCAGGTTAGCGCTTACGAAGTAGGGGACATAGTCTACGTCGCCTTCCATGCCCGCTCCGATGGTTTCGTAGTCGTCTGTGCCCCAGTAGTTGGCCTCTGCCGACACCGTTTCATCGCTCTCGTTGACGATATAGGCGGCATCGGTGCTTTCAAAGGTATTGGAACCCGTATTCTCCAAATCATCGACATCGCCCAGCTCGGGGACAGATGATTCGCCCTCTTGTTTGGCCGTCGGTGCCATGATTAAGATGGATTCACCGGCAATGTTTCGAAATACATTGCGTGTAATGTTGAGGGTGGAGTCCTGGGTCATAATCCCGCAGCTCAGGTTTTCCAGGGTGCAGTTCATCAACGGCGATGCTGCCGAGCCGCTGCCCGAAACGTGTACACCAACATTACTGGTCGCGTCATTGCCGTCGATGACGACGTTTTCCAACATAACCATGTCATCATCGATCCGCAGGAGGGTCGTGCCGCTTAAGGCGTCGCTCGACGGCATGCGAATGGTGAGATCGGAGATTTCGATGTCGCTGGCGGTTTCCAGCAATATGGCGTTGCTGTCATCCAGTAGGCCGGCATCCGGTTCTATGACCGTCGCACCGGGATCATCCGGGTTGGCCCCCATGAGCTGGGCATTGGGGATAAACTCCAGTTGCTCCTGGTAGGTTCCCGCCTGGAGTCGGATACCAATCATTCGGTCTTCTTCGAAGAGATCCTGGGCCATGAGAAGAGCATCCCGGATACGGCCGAAGGGGCGGGTACCGGTACCTTGTGGATCTTCGGCATTGAGCATAGCCACGTCGACACTAAGTTCGTCGAGGACCACGATTTCGCGAGAAAGGGTCTCGGCGGCGTTCCCGGCACTGTCTTGTATATCGAAAGAGATGGTGTATACGCCGGCCGTGTCGGGGTCGAAGGCGTCGCCGCCGACGACTATGTTACCCGTAATATCGCCATCGCACAGATCGGCGGCCATGGCCCCGAAATTGTTTATGATCATACCGGTGAGCAGGGTGATGCGGGGTGGACCAATAAGTCGGAAGATGGGGGGCTGGGTATCTTCCACGACGACAGTACGGGTTACCGGGTCCGCATCATTTCGATGACTGTCACGGGAATTGTATGTGATGGTATAGGTGCCGGGCGCTACGATTTTGTCCGACATTTTACCGCCTGCATTGTTGGTGATGACCGATATTACCTGGGTTTCGCCATCGCAATTGTCGGTAGCGACGGCTCCGGGGTCCTGAAGGAGTGCACCGCATTCCACCGTAATCATATCAGGACCGTTCAGGACGATTGTGGGCGGCGTTTCGTCTACGACTTCGACCCGTCTGATTTTCTGGGTGGCAGGAAGGGCGGTGCTACCTTCGGTTACGGTGATATCGTAGGTAATGATATAGACACCGAGGGCATGGACATCGACGGTATCGCCGCCCACGATTACACCGGTGATGGGATCACCCGTTGAGCCATCTTCGGCCGTGAATCCGGGTTCCACAAAGTCGGGGCCACCGCATTGCAGGGTGATCATGGTCGAGCCCGTCAGTCTAATCAGGGGGGGCACGCCATCTACAACCCGCACCAGTCGGTTGGCAACACGCGTGTAGCCTGCCCCGTCGATAACGGTATAAATAATCGTATAGGACCCCGCCACGCTGGTATTCACCGTATCCCCGGAAACCATAATGTCGGCCGTGAGATTGCCTTCGCAGCCGTCTTCGGCGGTCGCACCGGGGTCATTGTAGGGATCGCCCATCGTGATCGACGTCTCAGGTGATCCCAGGAGAATCAACATGGGTGCGGTAGTGTCCTGAACGATGACGCTCCGGTCTACGCTTATCATGTTGCCGCTGTTGTCCATGACCGAATAGGTCAGGGTGTAGGTGCCGGGCGTGGAGCGGTCACTCGAGCATAATGGTGTTGCCGCCGATCAACGTGATGCCTGGATTCGTCACGTCAGGGAGCGAAACAGCCGTGCTGAAGGCGGAAGTGTTGCCCAACGGGCCCGTGGCGGTGGCGGTAATTCGACGGCCCTCGTAGGCGCTCAAGTCGACTGCCTGGGAAAAAGTGCCACTTGCGGCCGAAAGCGTTGCGATGTAAGTGGCCCCCTCGTTTTCGGCGTCGGCGAAGATCTCCACCTCGGTGCCGACCGGTGCGGTGCCCATGACCGGGTCGATGCCACTGATAATCGGTGCCGCCAGGTTGGCGTTTCCGCCATTTTCCAACCGAATTCCGTCGTTCCGGTTGTTCTTGATGCTGTTTTGACGGATGCTGTTGGCGATGGTGGTGCCCCCCTCGATAAGGATGCCGAAGCCGCCGTTGTCCGCGATGGTATTGCCGTCACCGGCATTGAGACCGCCAATGCTGTTGTTTGCGGCACCTTGGCGAATGACGATGCCAATGGCATTGCCGGGCATGGTGTCACCATTGATATCCAGCCCAATCGTATTGCCCCGGATGGTGTTATTGAAGGAGCCCGCTCCCTGGATACGTATGCCCTCATCCCGGTTGCCACTGATTAAGTTACCATCGCCGCTGTTGGGTCCGCCGATATAATTCTGTCGGGCACCGAAGCTGATGTCCACGCCCCGCCCCCCATTGTGCAGCTCTTCCAGCCCGTCGATATCCGTGCCGATGAAATTGCCCAAAACGAAGTTCCCGGTCGTACCGCCGTCGCGAATGACGATGCCATCGTGTTCGTTACCGGATACAAGATTACCGGCACCCGTTGCGTTACCCCCGATGAAATTGCCCTCGGCACCACGAGCAAGACGGATACCGGCGAATCGGTTGGGCAGTGAGGCCGTTCCGGAGGCCTTCGTACCGATGCGATTCCCCTGGATGACGTTGTCGGTCGTACCGCCGTCCTCGATGGCAATACCGTCTTCGCGGTTGCCCGAAATAAGGTTCCCTGTGCCCGCGCCGACGCCACCAATTATATTGGTGGACGCGCGCCCAAAGAGGCGGACCCCGTTTTCGCCATTGGGAACAGGGTTGTTTCCACTGACGCCGGTCCCGATGTAGTTTCCCTGGATGATGTTGTTGCTGGTGGGGGTGGTGAGATTGTTGTCACGGCTGATGGCCACCCCGTTACGCCCGTTGCCCGAGATGATATTTCGATTGGCGGCGTTGACGCCGCCGATGAGGTTATTGCTGGCACCGAATCCCAGGCGGACACCGTCACGCTTGTTTGGTCGGGCATCGGTTCCATCGGTTCCGATTTGACAGCCCTGGATTCGATTGCCCGTGGCGACAACACCCATGATAGAAATGCCGTCACCGGGGAAGTTGAGCACCATGAGGTTTTCAATCGCGTTGTTTGCCGAATTGATGACCAATCCGATGCCACGGTCCGGTAACATGCTGCCATCTAAGACAGCCACGCCGCCGCCGTTCAGGGTCGTGCTGTCTTCGGTAAAGACCGGGAGGGGGCCCATGATGCTGAATACCGTGGTCGAGCCAAAGTTAAAGGTGATGGTATCGGGTTCACCATTGCTGTTGGCCAGGGTCAGGGCCTCCCGGAGGGTTCCAGGACCGTTGTCGGAGGTGTTGGAGACAATAAGCTCCGCCCCGTAGCTCCGCCATACCGGGACGGTCAGCAAAATGAGTATGAATGCGTGAATTGCGTATCTGCAGGTAGACGTGCCCATGGTGTCCCTTCGTAACTTCACGATGCCATCGAGGTTGTGGTGATACCCCAGTATATACGGTGAACCGCAAATGGCAAAATGAATTGTTTCCGGGGAGGGGCAGGTTTTACGCAGACGCGAGTCGATTCAAGATGTCGAGCCCCTGCTGGAGGGTCTCATTGGTTGCCGCGAAGGAAATGCGAAAATGGGTCTTGACGACACTGAAAACGGACCCGGGGATGATGAGCAGGTTGTTTTCAATGGCGGACTTGACGAATGCGTCGCCATGGCCATCGGGGGCTTTCGGAAAGATATAAAAGGCCCCACCGGGCTTGGCTATCTCAAATTGGCCTTGGAGACCGTTGTAGATGAGGTCTCGTTTTTCCCGGTAGGCGTCCACTTTTTCGGTCATGTCGGCCTTCAGAGCCACAACCGCCGCCTTTTGGACGATAGAGGGCGCGCAGACGAAGGTATATTGCTGGAGGGTGTTCATGGCCTGGATGATGTCACTGGGGCCGGCCGCCCAACCGAGACGCCAGCCCGTCATGCCGGCGGATTTGCTGAGTCCATTGAGGAGGATGACGTTTTCATACATGCCCACCATGGTGGCGGCTTTTTCGTCGTATTGGAGGGCCTCATAGATTTCGTCGGTGATGACCAGTAGATTGTGCTTTTTGGCCACGGCGGCCAGGGCTTCGAGTTCGGCCCTGTTGAGGGTGACGCCGGTCGGGTTTCCGGGGGAGTTCACGATGATCATCTTGGTTTTGGGCGTGATGGCCGCCTCGACGCGCTCGGGGTTGAGCTTGAAGTCGGGGTAGGTGTTTACGGGAACCGGTATGCCGCCGAGGAGATTGACCAAGTGGGGATACATGACGAAATAGGGGTCGGCAAAGATGACCTCGTCACCGGGGTTGATGGTGGCCATGAGGGCAAGGTAGAGCCCCCCGGAGACGCCGCTGGTGACCATGACGTTCTCGACTTTCGCATTAAAGCGGGTGTCGTAGTACTCGGTGATGCCGTCCCGTAATTCTTCCGTGCCCCAGGTCTGGGTGTAGCCATTGAAGCCGGACTGGATAGCGGCGATGGCCTCGTCTTTTACCAGGGTGTCCACATCGTAATCGGGCTGACCAATACTGAGATTAACGGGGTTCTTCATGGTGGCGGCCATGGCGAAAACTTTGCGGATGCCACTGGCATCAATACGGCTCATACGATCGGCGAGTACGCCCATGGGGAATTCCTTTAATTGGGGTAGAGTGCTCAAGAGCAAACATTGTACCGCCTGGATCCATTGCGGAGCAATGGGAATTTAGAATGTTGAATGGTGAATTTAGAATGTTGAATGGTGAATTTAGAATGTTGAAAGAAAGTGCCCTTGGGTACAGTTACCGATTGGTCGCGACCATTTCGCCGGGGCATCGACAAGTCGCAATCGGAAACTGTCCCCGTGTCGTGGGGACAGTATCCCCCGTAAGGGTAGCGTTTTTGCACGTCAGTGGAATGGTGACTCCAACAGGGGGTGACTGTACCCGGATTGACCTGCGAGTGGGTACAGTTACCGATTGGTCGCGACCATTTTGCTGGGGCATCGACAAGCCGCAATCGGAAACTGTCCCCGTGTCGTGGGGACAGTATCCCCCGTAAGGGTAGCGTTTTTGCACGTTAGTGGAATGGTGACGTCAACAGGGGGTGACTGTACCCGAATAGATTTACCGATTGACCGCGACCCGTTCGCCGGGGCTACGACAAGCCGCAATCGGAAACTGTCCCCTGGATGCTATTGCCGACCTTCCGCGCCGCTGGCGACCCTGGTTTTCTTGTCCAGTGCGGTGTAGTCGAGGCCCAGCGTTTGCTGTAAGGCTTCTTCCGGAGTTTTTGCATGTTGAAGGGCGTCCAGGTAATCGGGGATCTTGTCTTTGTTCTCTTTCCAAAGCACTTCCACGGCTACGTGACTCTGGGCGTAGGCGAGAGCGAGGGCTTGTGGGGCGAGTTCCTTTTTGGGATTGGAATCGAGATCCGAAAAGGGAAAGGTCTTGTTTCCTCGATAGGCGGCGCTGAGATTGCGCAGGCGGTTCCTGTCCATTTCGCGCGAAAGGGTTTCGGCGAGGCCTTCGTTGAACCACCAGGGGACGTTGAAGCCGAGTTTTTCACGGAGCACGGCGTGGACGTATTCGTGGCGCAGGCGGCTGGTCAGGGTGGCCTTGCTCAGAAAGCGGCCTTTTGCATTGGTAATGGGGGCGCGGAGTTTTCCGTCGAAGAGGGCACCTACGTGGCGTTCGGCCTGGGTGGCCTCGGAAAATTCGTCGCCATCGTATAACACCACCTCCACGGTGGCCACGGGAAAAATTCCGCCCAGAGCCGTGCCAATATCCTGGTAGGCGCTTTCCAGAATGTTGAAGACCTCCGTGCGCGTTTCTTCCGAGAGCACTTTGCCGTAGCGGATTCGAAAATGGGCCGATGTGTAACTTTCAAAGTCCGACTCCACCTTTTCCTCCCGGGTGACCTTATCGAGCTTCTGCTCCAGGCCCGGAAAATCGGGATGCTCCTTCAATGCGTTCGCCCACAATTCGCGGGCCTGGCGTAGCTTGTTTTCCCGATAAAATACCTCGCCAAGCAAGACGGAGGCTTCCGCCTGGGTGGGATCCCGCTTCAGCGCTGCTTCCAGATGGACTTGGGCTTCGGGCAGTTTGCCGAGGCCCAGCATGTAGCCGCCAAGTTGGACGTGGGGGCCGGGATTGGTCGGGTCAATGGCAACCGCCTTTTCCAGGTGCGCCAGGGCCTCGTCTATGGCGTCAGCGTCGATAGCGACTTTGGCCAGGGCCTGGTGGGTGGTGCATAGATTACGCCGAATGCCCGGGTTGTCCGGGGCGAGCTTGTGGGCGAGTTCGAAACGTTCCAAGGCTTCGGCATAGCGCTGGCTCTTGAAATAATCCATGCCGAGTTCGTTGTAGCCCCGGGCCGGTTGGGCGTTGGCCACGATGGCGACCAGGAATAGGAGGAATGCCATCGTGATGGGCACCATGGTCGGTGGGTATGCTTTGCCGATACTAGTCATAGCGTCAACGTAGCATGGAGAAGCCACGACCTGCAACGGGATGCCAGGGCGTGCTTCACACGGGGCCGGGGGAGGTCACGGCCTGTCGGGTGGTCAGGGGGAGCCTTCATGTGGTCTAATCGATGGGTCAGGTCTGCCCGTCGGGGGCATCGGTTGCGACCTGTTGTGTGCCTGAAACCCAAAAAAGGAAATCGGAATGAAGTATCTGCGATCTGTGGCAATTCTGGCTATCTTTGCCGTTCTGGTTGTCGAAGGGAGCGTTGCCGCCCCCGCCGCTATGACCCTCCATGTTTCCCCCCAGGGCAACGATGCCTGGTCGGGTGCAATGGCGGTTCCGAAGACGGATGGAACCGATGGTCCCCTGGCGACCATCGCGGGTGCCCGTGATTCGATTCGTACACTCACGGAGCGGGACGTACCGATTCTTGTGTCGATTCACGGGGGTGACTACGGTATTTCCGAAGCCCTCACCTTTTTGCCCGAAGATTCGGGAACGGCCGACGCGCCAATTACCTATCGCGCCGTGGCGGGTGAAGAGGCACTTATTCATGGTGGCCGCGCCATCTCCGGTTGGCGACAGGAGGGGGCACTCTGGGTGGCCGATATTCCCGAGGTGAAATCGGGGGAATGGGCCTTCAGTCAGTTGTGGGTTAATGGGGAACGGCGTACCCCGGCGCGGACGCCCAATGGCAAGAACGGCGCAGGGGATTTTCCCGAGGGGGATGAGCTCTTTTATACCGCTGGGCCTGTAATGGAAGACAAGGCAGATTCCACCGAAAAAGCCAAGAGCGCGACCCGTTTCTATTATCGGCCTGGGGACCTGGAAGCCTGGGACGATCTGGACGACGCGATTGTCGTGGTCTATCACTCCTGGGAGACGGCCCTGTTGCGGCCCAAGTCCATCGATACGGAAAATCATATTATTGAATTCACCGGTGCCACCAACTGGGGCTTTGGCTATTGGCGCCCGGACCAGCGCTATTATATCGAGCATCTGTTCGCTGCCCTGGACCAGCCGGGCGAGTGGTACTTGAATAAGAAAGAAGGACGTCTTTATTACATGCCCATGGCGGGCGAGGAAATTGACACGGTAAAGGCCATGGCTCCTGTGGCTGGCCAGTTGTTACGCCTTGAAGGGGATCCCAAGGGCGGGCAATTCGTGGAGCATCTTCGTTTCGAGGGGCTGAAGTTTTACTACACGGAATACAAGGTCGCCCCGACGGGCCACAGTGACGGTCAGGCGGCCTTCAGTGTGCCCGCGGCGGTCGAGGCCAATGGCGCACGGAATGTGACCTTCGACGCCTGCGAAGTGGGCCATGTGGGCGGCTATGGCATCTGGTTCCGCACGGGAAGTCAGAACAATCAGCTTTTGAATAGCGAAGTCTACGATCTGGGTGCGGGTGGCGTTCGAATCGGTGAAGGGGGGAGTCCCGGGAGCGAAAATGAGGCGGTGGAGGGCAATGTGGTGGACAACAGCTTCATCCACGATGGCGGACGCGTCTTTCGCGGGGCCATCGGCGTGTGGATTGGCCGTAGCTCCTACAACCGCCTTTCCCACAACGAGATTTGTGATTTTCGCTACACGGGGATATCGGTGGGGTGGTCCTGGGGCTATGCGGAGACCACGGCCCACCACAACATCATAGAGTACAACCACGTTCACCATATCGCATTGGGTCAGCTCAGCGATACGGGGGCGATTTACACCCTGGGTGCGTCGCCGGGCACGATCATCCGCAATAATGTTTTCCACGACGTGCTATCCAATGCCCGGGTCTCTGGCGGCTGGGGGATCTACTTCGATGAGGGGAGCACGGGCATTCTGGCGGAAAATAATCTGGTCTACAACACGCGGACCGGTACGCTCCACCAGCATTATGGTCGGGACAATCGTGTGGTAAACAACATCTTTGCCTTTTCCCACAATGGGCAATTAATCCGGTCGCGGGAAGAAGAGCACAACTCATTCTTTTTCCACCGCAATATTGTGTATTACAACAACAATAAGTTGCTGGGAAGCGTATGGGGCAATGGTAATTTTGATTTAGAGAACAATATCTATTGGAGCACGGCAGAGGACGTGGCGCTCTATGATGAGATGGATTTTTCCGGGCGCACGTTGGCCCAATGGCAGTCGGAAGGTCATGACGTGTGGTCCATGGTCACTGACCCACTCTTTGAAAATGCCGAAGAGGCGGATTTTCGCTTGAAAGCGGATTCACCGGCCTTCCGTATGGGATTTCAGCCTATCGACTACAGCGAGGCGGGGCTCTATGGTGATGCGGCATGGGTCGCCAAGCCCCGGGCTATCGCTCGGCCCGCCTTCACCCCTCCGCCGGTGCCCGAGCCGGTTCATATCAGCGATAATTTTGACGACACCCCCGTGGGCAACCTCGCTGGGGGGGCCCACAGTAACGAAGACGGTGCAGGAACGGTACGGGTCAGTGACGAAGCCGCCGTCTCGGCCCCGGCAAGCCTGAAGTTCAGCGATGCGCCGGGTCAGAAGGTGGCCTTCGATCCCCACCTGTATTACACGCCGGGCCTGAAAAATGGCACCGCCCATGCCTCTTTTTCGATTCGTTTGGAGGCGGGTGCCCTATTCTTCCATGAGTGGCGCGATAACAAGAGTCCCTATCAGACCGGTCCCAGCCTGTGGTTTCGGGATGGGAAGCTCATGGCCGGGGGCAAGGCGCTTATGGAAATTCCCGCTGACGTCTGGGTAACGGTCTCAATTACTTGTCCTCTGGGAAGAGACGCCACGGGAACCTACGACCTGCGTGTCGAGGTGGCGGGACAGGCCACCCAGGAATTTGAAGGGCTGCCTTGCGGGGTGGAGACCTTTCACCGCCTGGACTGGTTCGGCTTTGTATCCAATGCCACCGATACCGTGGCTGTGTATATAGACGATGTGAACGTGGAGGCCGTAATGCCCTGAGCGCGGGTGCCAGACACAAAAACGTTGCGATTTTACGGCGGTAGCTGGCAGGCAGGATGGTACTGTTTGTGATTTTCGCCGTTGCTATGGCAGAATGAACGCCATCGTGCCCGGTTTTCAATTCGACAAACGGGTCGGATTTATCTGGCCGGCACCCTACGTTGGTATGAAGTCTATTGTGAGACAAGATCATCCTGGTTATGCGCACATTATTGAGTAACTGTCTTACCGCCAACGATTTAACGTCATTTATACACCCCGCGCTTTGAAGAGGATAGTACCCATTGAGCACCCTGAGTTTCTTAAAAGAGGTCTTTCGCGCCAATAAAAGCACGGGTGCCATTGCACCAAGCGGACGCCAGTTGGCGGATATGGTGACCGAAATGGCCCAGGTGTCTAAATCAAAAGTTATCGTTGAATATGGTCCTGGCACGGGGGTATTTACCGAGGCGATTCTTGCTAAGAAACGGGAAGATGCCTACTTCATCGCCCTGGAGGTCAACGAAGAATTCGTTAAGGTGACCAAAGATCGCTTTCCCCAGGCACACGTCTACCATGATTGCGCCCAGAATACCCGTAAATACCTGGAAGAGGCCGGCTACAGTGGTTGTGACACCATTGTTTCCGGTCTGCCGTGGACGCGCTTTGACGGTGCCCTTCAGGATGAAATTCTGGAGGCCACCTTCGATGTATTAGAACCGGGTGGTCGATTCGTTACCTTCGCCTACGCCATGAGCCCCTACGTGCCGTCCGGCCGAAAATTCTTCAAAGAGAAGCTCGTAGAGCGATTCGGCGAAGTAAAGCGCTCCGAACACATCTGGAAGAATATTCCGCCCTGCGTCGTCTTTATCGCTGAGAAGAAATAGCGGCTGTCGACGTAATATCCTGCGGAGCGGGGTAGGGTGCCCTGTTCGCCGGGAGCAATTTGGGGCGAATGTTACACATTCCAGGTTTTCACCGTCCGACGGATGGTCGACACGGAGAGGCATATGGTCAAGTCTCTGGACCTGTTTCGCTCTGCATGCCTGGTCGTTTAGTGACAAATAGCACTACCCACCTTCTGCCAACCGAAGCCATCACCGCTTCGTTGTATCATGGTCACGGTGCGATACCTCGCTGATGGTACCATGCTGCGGTTGCCGGTTATTGTGGCGGGGACTGGGCTGGGGTGGGCAACAGCATCCGGGGCAGTACTTCCGCTTTCCATCCCAAGTTTGTTACATTGGGGATCCGGCGGAATCGGTCCCCAGCAGCGATGTCGATACAGTATGAAGCAGAACGTCTAGACACCAACAAATACAACTCAGGATGTGCCCATGCAATCGGAAGATCGCGTTATTCATTTTGGCGTCGAACTCATACACAAGCCAACGCAGCATAAGAAAGAAGTACTTCAAAAGCTTTATTATGAATTGTCGCAAACGCGGAATGGCGGCTATGACAGCACCGATTTTACCCGACCCATGCAGCCGCGCTTTTACTCTAAACGGGGAAAACGTTCCCAGTCGATAGCCCTTTTCCTGCCCGACCGGGTGCTTCTCGTAGAGGAGTGGGCCGACATACCCATGAGTGAATTTCTGGATCGGGTGGAGGCGGTAGCGAGTCGTGTCCTTGAGATGGAAGGTCTTGCGCCCTTTATGGCCCACACGGTCACTATCCGCTCGACCTTTGCCCTGTCTCACTTCAGCGATGCCCGAATTTTCCTTCTGGAGGAGGTGTGTGATCAGGGGGGCAAGATCGGGCCCCACTTTCAACGCCCCATTGCCGTGGGGGGACTGCGTTTCACCCTGCCCGAGACCGATGAATATCCCGGTAACGTTCAGCTTACGGTTGAGTCTTTTCGTCAGGCATTGAACGAAGTCTATGTGGAAGCCAAGGGGATATTTACCCGGGAGAAGATAGCCCCTGGAGAAATTGGGAATGTGCTGGATCATGTGCGGGGAATTCGAAGTTTTATAACGGACCGCGTCTTTCCCTATTTGAACCAATATGATGTTGCGCCGGAGGTGGATGAATGAGCCACGCCCAGCTCCGTGTCTGGCCCGCGCTGGCAGGTTCGAAGATTTCCCCGACACTCTATGGGCATCAGTTGGAAATGGTGGGACGCAGCGTCTACGACGGCCTCTGGTCGGGGCGGGCTTCACACAGTCCCAATGAAGACGGTATTCGGCTGGACATGCTGGCCCTTCTGAAACACCTCCGCGTGCCGTTGCTGAAATGGCCCGGTGACGCCTTTGCCGACTACTACCACTGGCAGGATGGTGTGGGTACCGGGGGGAACCGACCCCACCGGATGAATATTCCCTGGCAGCAGATAGAACCCAATAATTTTGGCCTCCACGAGTTCATGAATCTGTGTACGAAGCTGGAGTGCAAGCCCTGGGTTACGTGCAATGGCGCTACGGGCACGCTGGAAGAAGCGCTCGCCCTGGTGGAATATGCGACCTTTGGCGGGGAAACCAATCGGACGCGGGCCCGCGGCGACGACGGCAGTCTGGATCCCTACGAGATACCCTTCTGGAGCGCGAGCCGGGGCGGGGGATGGGATATAAATGCCTTGACGGCCCTGGACTCCGAAATCAATGTGGTTCAGCCGATGGAGGCCGCGCTAGGTCGAAGCAATAGCGGAGGTGGCTTTGCGTGCCCCGATGTGGCGCTTAAATCCCCGAAGATACTATCGTTTCGGCATTTTTTTACCCACGGCCCCGGTCGGGGCTTTGGAAAAGAGGCCTACGACGACATGTGCGTCGGCCTTCAGGATTTTGGAGCCTTGCTTCGTCGGTATATCGCCCAACTCTCGGTGCTTTACGGTGACCGGGTACCTGCTATTTCCCTGCAGGAGTGGGGGATGTGGCACCCCGAGGCCACGGCCGAAAGTGGTTTGGAGCAGCCCAACACCCTGCGTGATGCCCTGCTCGCGGCTTCGGTGTATAATCTGCTCCATCAACATGCAGCCCACGTCAAGGTTGCTGTGCTTGCTCAGGCGGTTAATGCGTTGCAATGCCTTGCGGTGACCGAGGGGACGGCCATGTATTTAACCCCAAATTACCATGTGGTAGAAATGATGCGTCCCCATCGTGGCGGGCGTCTCCTGACCCATCGTCTGGAAAGTCCGGATATGGAAGCACGGGCCATGGCGGCGGGAAGCAAGAAGGTTTCCATGCCCGCACTAAGCGTGAGCGCCTCGCGGGCGGGTAAGCGGGTTTGCATTTCCGTCGTAAATCGCAGCTATTCCGAGCCCGTTTCCTTGTCGGTCGAGATGCGGGAAGGGGACATTGCGAGTCTTTCAGGACAACTCCTGCATGCGGATGCGGTGTCGGCAGAGAACAGCTTCGAAAACCCGAGGAATGTGATACCCAGCCGGCTGAATGTCACGCCCGACGGAAACACGTTTCATGACACCCTGCCACCCCACTCTTTTGCCGTTTACACGGTGGCCTTGGGTCAGGGATGATCCATGCACTTCTTGCGCTGCGGGAACGTGGAGCGTAATACGGAGCCATTGGCTGACCAGATTCTTCGGCGGCGGGAGGATTTTTGAGTCAGGTGCACATTGAAAAGCCAATAATTTCAATTTGTGGCGTGACCAGTTTGACAAGATCTGCCGTCGTTTATTATAATTCGCTTCCCTTCTTGAGGCGGCATCGCCAAGTGGTAAGGCAGGGGCCTGCAAAGCCCTTATCCTCGGTTCGATTCCGAGTGCCGCCTCCAATATAATATCGTATGGCGACAAGCAATTGAGCTTGTCGCCATTTCTATTATTTGCGCCTTTTGCCTTCTAGGCGGCAGGTAGGCCAGTCCTCAGTCGAGACATGGGGGGTCTGAAGTTCAAGCGCGCGGCCAACGTATTTCAACTACGCTGCACGGTGGCCTCTCGGACTGCTGTTACCTTTTGCCCAGCCTTTGCTGGCAGCGATGCGCAATGCTCAAACCCGGTGGCCACATATCTCCTCCCACCGTTGTCACCAGTTGCGGATTCTTCCGCAAAAAGGCAAGGTTTTATTGGTATTTGCTCCCGTAGAGTCCGGAGGCCACTTGATTACCGGAAAGCATTGGCAGATAATGAAGTCGGTAGTGAATCGAGCAAAATTTTCCCGATAAAGTTTTTGAAAAGGGATTCTGATGAACGGTATCTTTGGTACGTTATTCGACACATCGGATTTTCCCCAGCGCTGGTACTGTGGCAACTGGACGCCCTTTCACGGTTGGGTCCACGTTATCGCCGATGTCGCTATTTTTGGTGCCTATACCGCCATCCCCCTGGTGCTCGTCTACTTTCTGTTGAAGAAGGGAGATATCAGCTTTCCAACCATTGGATGGCTTTTCAGCGTCTTTATCCTCGCATGCGGCGCGAGTCACCTCGTGGAAGCTTCTATCTTCTGGTGGCCGGCCTATCGGGTGGCCGGGGTTATGAAAGTTATCACCGCGTCGGTATCGTGGCTTACCGTGATTGCGTTAATTCGCATCGCACCACAAGCCCTTGAGTTGCCCGGTCTTGCCACATTAAACACCAGTCTCCGCACCGAGATTGAACGGCGTACCGATGTGGAAGCGGAGTTGTTGCGACACCGCGAGCTCCTGCAGGAGCAGGTTGACGCGCAGACCCATCAATTACGTGCAGCCAATGATTCACTGGAAAAAGAGGTTGCCGAAAGCAGGCGTGCGCAGATCGCCTTGGAGCAGAGTAATCAGGCGCTGGAGGATTTCGCCCATATTGCTTCCCATGATTTACAAGAGCCGCTCCGGAAAATACGGACTTTTGGTGCACGCCTTGAGAAGGCAGCAGAAGGCGCACTGAATGAGCGGGCGTTGGATGATCTGAGCCGCACCGTAGGGGCGGCGACCCGTATGCAGGCCATGATTGACGGGTTGCTCGACTATTCCCGTGTCTCTACCCAAAAGAAGCCTTTTGCGCAGGTGCGCCTGGACGACGTCATTGACGACGTATTGGAAACCCTGGATACCCGGATCGAACAGACGAATGCCCGGATTATTCGGGAACCCTTACCCACAATTGCTGCCGATCCGCTTCAACTGAACCAGTTATTCCAAAATCTGGTTGGCAATGCCCTGAAATTTAAAAAGCCGGAGACACGACCTGAAATTACGATATCACCAGCTCCGTCAGTGGGTGGTACGGTATGTATCCACGTTGCGGATAATGGTATTGGGATGGACCCCCGCCACGTTGCGAAATTATTCCAGCCTTTTACCCGATTGAATCCGCGGAGTGCCTTTGAGGGAAGCGGTATCGGGTTGAGTATTTGCAAAAAAATCGTTGAAAGACACCATGGCGATATCGGGGTTGAATGTGTCGAGGGCGGAGGATGCACGTTTATTGTGACGTTGCCTACGGATGCTCGGGATGGCACGTCGTCATCGTTTGCAATGGCTGGCGAGGTGTAGGATGGCGAACAAAGTCAAATTCGTAATGGTGCTGGCTGAGGATGATCAGGATGATCAGTTGCTGGCAAGAGAGGCGTTGGCGGAAAGTGAATTGCCTCACGATTTGGTCACGGTAGACGATGGACAGGCGCTGATTGATTACCTTCAAAATGAGACGGAGAGTGACGAGAGCAAGCGCCCAGATCTTATTCTACTCGACCTGAATCTACCCCGTCTTGATGGTCGCCAGGTGTTGGAGATTCTCAAAGCCGATGAGGTCCTGCGACGTATTCCCGTCGTGGTACTGACAACCTCCAAAGCCGATGAAGACGTAGCGCGTTGCTATGATTTGGGTGTGGCCGGATTCATAACGAAGCCGGTTTCTTTCGATGGGCTTGTTTCAATTCTCCAATCCATTGACCAGTACTGGTTCAAAATGGTGAAACTCCCTTCCGAGTAGTGCAACACGAGAAATGGCGGCACCATGTCGGTTTCAGAATCAGAAATACCTATTCGCGTGCTCCTGGTGGAGGATGACGAGGACGATTTTGTAGTTACGAGTGAATTACTTCACGATGCAAAGACGGGCCTCTATGATATAACCTGGGCATCCTCCGCCGAAATGGGCCGCGAGATGCTGCGGGACGGACAATTCGATGTTGCAATTGTGGACTACCGTCTTGGTGCCATTGATGGGGTTGCATTTGTTCGTGAGGCCGCCGAGACGTATCCAGCGATACCTTTCATCATGTTGACTGGTCAGGACAACTACCAGCTTGATATGGAGGCCCTGGCAGCCGGTGCGACAGACTACTTCGTCAAAGGTTCGTTTACGTCGGAAACCATCGATCGGGCGGTTCGCTACGGTTGGCGGGGCAAACGACTTGAAACACAACTGCGACGAGAACGAAATTTTGCATCAACCCTGCTCAATCACGTTGAAGCGGTTGTCATCGTCTTGGATTGCAACGGGAAAATCCTGCGCATAAATCGGAAAGGTCTAGTCGTTACCGGACTTAGTGCGCCGCAGGCGATTGGCAGTGATTTTGTGGAATTGCTGGCCATGGCTGAAAAAAAGGCCGAAATTACCTCACTTTTTAACGACTTTGACGTTGCCCGGTTTCCCAATATGCATCGCAGTTATTGGAAAGCAGTGAATGGCACCAATCGGCTGATTGAATGGTCGAGCACGCTGGTTTCCGAAGAGCTCGGTAGCGATCCCCATATCGTGGTGACGGGCCTGGATGTTACGGAGCGGGCCCGAGACAAGGCCGAGCTTCGAAAATTGGCGCTCATCGCGAGCGAGACCGACAACACTGTAATTTTGACGGATAGCAAGGGTCTCATCGAGTGGACCAACCCAGGATTTACGCGCCTCACGGGTTATGAGAGTGGGGAGGTGCTTGGTCAACGTCCCGGTGCGCTATTGCAAGGTCCTGCGACCGATCCGGCGACGGTGCTGCGAATTCGCGATGCGCTCGCGGAGAAGCGCGCAATTCGTGAAGAGATTTTGAACTATACGAAGGGTGGTGAGACTTACTGGACAGAAGTGCATATCCAGCCGATTTTCAATCGCAGCGGAGAGCTCGTCAAATTCTTCAGTATCAATACGGATATTACCGAAAAGAAACTACAAGACGAACGCATTCGGGAGTTGAACACGACGCTCGAAGAACGGGTACTTACCCGGACCCGTGAACTCGCCGCCACGCGAAAGTTTGTGGAGCACACCCTGGATTCCCTGCCCATTTACATCTGCGTGATTGATGCCACTGGAATGATCCTCCTGGTGAACGCCGCGTGGGAACGGTTTACTATCTCGGATCTTCTTACCAAGGGTGATCTCCATCTGGTGGGAAACCTGCTTCGTGCTCTTGAAAAGATTGGCAAGGGAGGGGACGCCACAAGTCTGGAGGCGTTTCGCCTTCTGGAGGAGGTGATTGCAGGCAGTCGGCCGACCTTCGAATTGGACTATAGTCGAAATTCGTCCGACTTGGAGGAGCATTTTAGGATACGGGCGAATCGATTTCTCGTGGACGATAACGTCCATGTCGTTGTGGCCTATGAAGACGTTACGAGACGAAAGCAGGCCGAGATAGAGGCCGTTCGTGCAAAGCAGCAGGCGGAGGTGGCCAGTAAGGCAAAGAGCGCGTTTCTTGCCAATATGTCTCACGAAATACGGACGCCCATGAATGCGATTTTGGGATTTTCCCAGTTGTTGGAGAGTTCGAGTGAGCTGACGGGAGAGCAACTCAGTCATGTGCAGATAATCAACCGAAGTGGCGAGCATCTCCTTTCGGTTATCAACAACATTCTGGATATGTCTAAGATTGAGGCCGGAAGTGTGACGTTGAACCTTTCGGAATTCGATTTTCATGGGCTGCTCGAAGAGCTGGCTCGGGTGTTTCAAATGCGTACCGAATCAACCGGTATCGCATTTGAACTTGAGTGCGAGTCGAGCATTCCCAGGATAGTATTTGGCGATCAAGCCAAAATACGACAGATACTGTTTAATCTGTTGGGTAATGCCTTCAAATTTACCCAGCATGGTCGGATTATTCTGCGCGCGAGCGGAGAGGCCCGTGGGGCGACCCTGGTATGGCTCCTGATCGATGTTCAGGATACCGGATCTGGCATTGCGGCAGAGGATCTCGATCAGGTATTTGAGGCGTTTTCGCAAACGGTATCGGGGCGGAAAGTATCGGGTGGTACGGGACTAGGATTACCCATCAGCCGCCGATATGCTCAATTGATGGACGGTGACTTGACCGTCAGGAGCAGTGAGGGCGACGGTAGTACGTTCCGTTTGATGGTGCCCGTTCGGGTGAGCAGTAGCTTAGGCATCGCTGCCGTTGAGCCGACCATTAGACGGGTCGCTGGGCTGGCGGAAGGTACACCGACTATTGACATATTGATTGTCGATGACATGCAGAGCAACCTTGACCTGTTGCGCACCATCCTGGAGCGCGTTGGTTTCAGCGTTCGTGCCTGCAATGATGGTCGAACGGCGGTTCAGACTATTTTCGACGATCCGCCAGACATGGTATTTCTCGACATCGCTATGCCGGGAATGAACGGATACGACACGATTCGTGCCATTCGGGCAAACGAAGCGTGCAACGATATTCCGATCATTGCGGCAACCGCGGCCGTCTTTGAGGAAGAAAAGGAAAAAGTAATTGCTGCGGGGGGCGATGGATTTCTGCGAAAGCCCTTTGCAATTTCCGCAATTCTCGACGTAATTCGTGAGCAACTATCGGTGGAGTATCGGTATCAGGACGAAGAGTCGTCGATCGAGAGCCCCGTATTGGCCGCCGCGCCAAGTACGATACAGATTCCCGCAGATATCCTGTATGATTTGAAGGACGCAGCGGTCCGTTGTCACGGGGAACGGATCAATGAACTGCTGGAGTGGTTCACCGATAAGGACCCGGCTTTGGGTCACTCGCTGACAAAGTTGGCCGAAGAATTTCAGTTTGATGAAATGTTGAATCTCTTAGAAAAGGTTGATGTGTTACCCTGAGTTGCACGGTAAGTCCAGGCAATATATGTGGTAGTGGGTTTGGTGTACTTACGGTCTTTGGAGCATATCCAATATGATAGAGAATTCGAAGAAGATAAAGATTCTGGTGGTGGATGATACGGTCGCGAATCTGAAGCTTCTCCAGGACATGCTTCGGAAGTCCGGCTACGACCCGCGGCCTTGCCCCAACGGGCCAACGGCGCTGCGCGCGGCCGCGAGTGACATTCCTGATCTGATTCTGCTCGACGTCAACATGCCGGAAATGGACGGCTATGAAGTCTGTGATCGATTAAAGCAGAATGAAACATTAAAGGAAGTTCCGGTTATCTTCATAAGTGCTCTGAACGAGACGGCCGACAAACTGGAAGCCTTTCGGCGGGGGGGCGTGGATTATATTACGAAACCTTTTCAGTTTGAAGAAGTTCGTGCGCGTATTGATACCCATGTAAAATTGCGCCAGTATCAGATGGCACTCCGCGACCATAACCTGCATTTGACGGAGTTGGTAGACGAGCGCACTCGGGAAGTCATAACCGCCAAGGAAGAAGTCTCAAAGGGGCAGCTGGCTACCATTATGGCCATGTGTAAAATCGCCGAGGCCCGTGATGACGATACAGGGAAGCATATTGAACGTACCCAGCTCTATTGTGAAGCCCTGGCCGAAAAACTTCACGAGATGTCCCGCTATACGGATACCGTGGATGAAGAGTATCTGCGAAATGTGTTTCATGCGAGCCCCCTTCATGATATTGGTAAAGTCGCGATACCAGACGCTATCTTGAACAAGCCGGGTCGGCTCACGCCGGAAGAGTTCGATATTATGAAGACCCATGCGGTTATTGGGGCCCACAATCTTGAAGCCGTGATTGCGCGATACCCCAACAACAGTTTCATTCAGGTAGGGGTGGAAATTGCGCGGTCCCACCACGAGAAGTGGAACGGCACGGGCTATCCTGATGGCCTCGCCGGGGAAGAGATACCACTGGCGGCACGGATCATGGCGGTTGGCGACGTCTACGACGCACTTCGAAGCAAGCGTTGCTACAAGGACGCATTTTCCCATGAAAAGGCCCGTGGCATCTTGCTCGAGGAGCGGGGCGAACACTTCGATCCAGAGCTGATCGATGTTTTCCTTGACGTGGAAGCACGCTTTGTCGCAATCCACGACGAGATGGGAGATTAGCAAGCCGCTCTACGTGGTGCTGCGGGGAGCGTCAGGCAGGCGTCTACCGGGGGTCGGTGTCGATAGCGTGGGCCTGCAGGTCGGATAAGTTTACAAACTCTAAGGAAGAAATATGGGTGGCTTCCAGGTCGACTGGCGGCGCTCCAACCGCGTCCAGGGCTTCCTTCCAGCGCATGGCGCAGAGACACCACTGGTCA
This sequence comes from uncultured bacterium, assembly GCA_963977445.1. Classification (GTDB taxonomy): domain Bacteria; phylum Hydrogenedentota; class Hydrogenedentia; order Hydrogenedentales; family JAEUWI01; genus JAEUWI01. Next base: position 20,535 of record CAXBPH010000095.1, read on the forward strand.
CCGGGCTGCACACCGGGAAACATCATTTCAGGGTGGGGGGTACTGAGATCGTTGCCCCGTTCACGGGAGAATCGCAAAAACTCTTCCGTCGCACGTATACAGATGATATGTAGCCCGAGATCTTCCGCACCCGTATTGCAACATCCGTCCCGATAGAAGCCGGTCAGAGGATCGCGGGAACAAGTCTGAAGATCTGTTCCAAGTACGTTTTTTGCGCCTGCCATGGTGGTACTTCCTTTGTTCGGCGGGATAATGAATTATCTCGCCGCATGTTTCTTTACGCTGTGTCCTGAGCATAGCACAGCGGCACGCTATACGTCACTTGTTCGAGCCTTCAGGGGGCCTCAGGTATTGAGGCAGGCACAGTTGTTGGCGGGGAGATTGCAGCGCTGACAGATAGAGACGTGGACCTCTACGGGCTTGAATCCCTTGCGTTCCCGGACGACATGGCGGAGGTGATTTTCTTCGCCTGGATTCATGTCCAAGGTGGCGCGACTGGCCCAAAGTTCATCCAATTGGGCATCGGTCAGTGTGTCGTAGTAGGCGCGATCGCCTTTGCGCATCTCAAATGGGGGCGTTGTATCAGATTTCTTTGACGGCACGTTGTTCTTTCTCGAATTGTTCTGATGTGAAATGGCACGGGAACAGGGCCGAAGCCATTCCCGGGGAAGCGCTTAGTATAGCGCGTTTTCCAGGGCAGATTCCCCTTCTGGGAAAATATTATGATTCGTCGGGGGTGGACGGTACAAGGACCGCTTCATCCGGTTGCTGTGCGGTTGGGACCCGATAGCGTGGAATTAGCGGTACCAGGTCGTCGTCTAGTTCCAACTCGCGGTTGGCATCGAGGGCGAGTTCGGTAATGGTCGTCATGACGGATTCCGGCGCACGGGGGTGACGGCGGACCACGACTTTTACATTGGCCGGGGCTTCTGCGAAGAGTTCCGTCAGGTCGTCGAGCTCGGCCCGTTCGCCCTCGGCATGAATATCACCATTCTGGCCCACAGCGATGCTCAATTCATTTTCACGCCTGGAAACCGCATCCGCAACCCGGCCCCACAGGGATTTCAGGTTGTGCCGGTGTTCGCCCGCAATATGCTCTTCGGCAGTAGCCAGAATGGAGGCCTGGGGGTCACTGAATTCATCGACGATGGTGGGCGTGATGAAAATCAGCAGGGTACTCTTTTGTGATTTTCGGTTGGGGTAGCGGAAAAGTCGTCCAATGCCCGGAAGGTCACCCAACAAGGGGGTCCGGGTTTCGGTCTGTCCTGCCCGATCGCGCCGGAGGCCACCCAATACAACCGTGTCGCCGGATTGTATGCGCAATTGGGTTTCGGCCTTGCGGACGGTTTTCTGGGGCACGGTGGACTGCTGATCGTTGGCAAGGATGCGGACCTCGACGAAGGTGCTGTCTTCCGCGCTGATGTCGAGGAGGATGTTGTCTTTTGTGGTAATTCGGGGGAGCACGCGAAGTATGGTGCCCACGTCGATAAACTCAACCTGGTTGGTGTTGTTGGTGCTGCCGATATTGTTAATGGAGTTGTTGCTATAGAAGGTGGTGGCGGAGACGAAGGGCACCTCCGTCTTGTTCTCAAAGGTAGCCTCTTCACCATCCTGCACCGCGACACGGGGCGATGAAAGTACGGTGGCTTTGTTTTTCTGGTCGAGGTATTCCAGGGTAACCGCGAGGTTATTGCCTGCCACGCGGGATATGACGTTTTCACCACTGGTGTTGGTCACAATCGGCCGTACTATCTGGCCGGCGGTGTCAAGTTCCAGCGCACCATAGAGGGGGACCGTGTAGGGGAGCTGACCAATATTGAGGTTGCCACTTTCGGGATTAAAGCCTTCGCCGCCATCGAAGAAGATAGGGCGCTCATCGGCCGAGCCGAAGTAGGACCAGTTGATGTTGAATTCACGTTCGACATCGCTACCGA
>CAXBPH010000096.1:0-22439 GCA_963977445.1 uncultured bacterium
TAAGGTTAACGTGATGCGTACAAAGCCACCTCGGTGTCCTTGCATAACCAACGTTTCCCGGCTGGCCCCACGCACACCTTTTGTCGGGTAGGAAAACCCGACCTCCTGCCGCAGGTGAGCTGTTTGAGAGGAGTGCGGACTTTCCAGTCCGCAATAAAGTTAGCGTGATGCGTACAAAGCCACCTCGGTGTCCTTGCATAGCCAACGTTTCCCGGCTGGCCCCACGCACACCTTTTGTCGGGTAGGAAAACCCGACCTCCTGCCGCAGGTGAGCTGTTTGAGAGGAGTGCGGACTTTCCAGTCCGCAATAAGGTTAGCGTGACTCTTACAGAGCCTCCTCGGTGTCCTTGCATAACCCACGCGGCCTCCTATTCTCCTGAGTCCCCTGACCCGTCACTCACCCATGGAAGCAAGCTATCGATATGCGCAGTATCCTCGTAAAGGATGTACTCTCCGCTTCGTAGCCCAGCCCTTGTGGGATTCTCCCGGATGTAATGAAGGCACCGTTCCAGATGATCGGGGTTTCGAAGTATGCGATCCCAGTAATTTTCCTGCCAGAGCTGCCCAGAACGCTCCTCACGCATATTGATAATTCGCGCCGAGTATCCCTTCCAAGACTTCAAAATGGCCTTGAGTTTGTGTCCTGTTCGCGCTTGAAACAGCACGTGAACATGGTTCGGCATGACGACATAGGCAGAAATATCGTAACGGTTGTGATTGAAATGAAGGATTGCTTCTGAAACTATTTTTCCGTTTTCAGGAGTCTGGAGGAGGCACTCTCCGTACCCGGCATCAAGCCATTGTTCGATTCGTCTTGGAAAGAGTTTTCGATATTTCTCTTGCACGGCGGGTCTCCAAGGCTTGGGATTCTGCTTGAGCTACAGGCGTTTCTCCTCCTGCCATTGACGCAATTTTTCCTGCGGCAGCGCGTCTGCAAGGCGCCACGTAACGAAACAGAGCGCATGCCCCTGTTGCCAGTGGGGGAGCTGATGCTTATAGGCATCAAGTTCTGCGTCGGGATCGAGAAAGGGAGATTGCTCAAATTTGTCGCTGGCTGGCCGAGTAGACATATGTTTTCCTGAAATATTTGGTGCGGTCTCGATTTCCTCGCTTCTCTATAGAAGTTAGCGTAGCACGGTGGGTGCGATAAGTATAGTGAAACAGAAGTGCGGACTTTCCAGTCCGTAGCAACGGCCTCTTGATGCGAGCAACGGCCGCTCTGTGTCGTTGCCACCATCCACATACACTGGCTGACCCAAGGCAACGCTGTGTCGGGTAAGAAAACCCGAGTTCCTTTCGGAGGAGTACGGACTTTCCAGTCCGTAGCAAAGGCCTCGCGATGGGAGTAAAGGCCGCTCTGTGTCCTCACCAGCACCCAGATACACTGGCTGACCCAAGGCACACCCTGTGTCGGGTAGGAAAACCCGACCTCCTTTCGGAGGAGTACGGACTTTCGAGTCCGTAGCAACGGCCTCGTGATGGGAGCAACGGCGGCTCTGTGTCCTTGCCACTACCCAGATACACTGGCTGACCCAAGGCAACCCTGTGTCGGGTAAGAAAACCCGAGTTCCTTTCGGAGGAGTACGGACTTTCCAGTCCGTAGCAAAGGCCTCGCGATGGGAGTAAAGGCCGCTCTGTGTCCTCACCAGCACCCAGATACACTGGCTGACCCAAGGCACACCCTGTGTCGGGTAGGAAAACCCGACCTCCTATTCGTCGATTTTACGCGAGCGCGCAAAAAGAAACGCTTTCACCCACGGGGCGTGACGGCGGATGTTGATGTGATGCCATACAAGCTTCACCATTGCATACCGGGTATTGTGGTGCTGACAGGCTGCCAAATAAAGTCATCTGCTGCGAAAACATCATATCCACCGTCAACCGTCAACTGCTCCTCATTTCTCGCTCAGAAAATCCACCATCCCTTTGATGCCGCCCAGGGTCATATCTTCCATGTGAAAAATGCTGCGAATCTGGTTGAGGGTGTAGTAGCCGTAGGTATCGGCCCAGGTGTCTTTGGAGAGGGGATTGAGCCAGCAGGTGTGGGGGAAGCGGTCGGCGAAGCGGTTGAGCCAATAGAGGCTGGGCTTCTGTTGGCGGCCTCCATAGTTGCTGATGGCACCGCCATGGGTCAGCAATTCCTCGGGAGCCATGGAGGCATCACCGAGAATCACGAAACGAGTGTCGTTGCGTCGTTGGAGGAGCTGCTCGGTTGGGAAACTGCGGAGCCGTCGAAAATCGGTCCAGACGCTTTCATAGATGGTGTTGTGGAAATAGTAGATCTGCAAGTCTTCAAAGCGTTCGTGAAGTTTCGAGAAAAGCAGGCGGGTAATTTCCACAAAGGGCGTCATCGAATAGCCCCCATTGTCGATGAGCAGCACCACACTGATTTTGTCGCGAAGATCCCGCTCAAAACACAGGTCGATTTCACCCCCGTTCCGCGCCGTATTGCGGATGGTCTCCTCCAGATTGAGGAGGTCCCGGGGCCCCTCGTTCTTCATGTGCTTCATGGTTTCCAGGGCCTGGCGTAAGTTTTCCGCACGAAGCTGCTGCTTGTCGGAATACTCCACGTAGCGTCGATCTCCGATGGCTTTCAGGGCGCTCCGGTTGCGCGACGCCCCCTCCACCCGGATGCCCCGCTCCGAATTGCCACTGTGGCCAAACGGCGAGTTGCCCCGCTGGCCTATCCATTTGCTGCCCCCTTGGTGGGCTTCCATCTGTTCACGGACCGTATCCCAGAATTTTGCCATGAGCTCTTCGGGGTCATAATGCCAGATGGCCTTCTTCGGAATTTTTCCATCGGCGATTTGCTGCTGGAGCCATTCCCGGAATTGCTTGGTGTTGAAAAGGGCAAAATCCCCCTCCGCCACGGCAGGAATATCGATGCCATAAAAGTAAAAGCAGAAGGCCCGCTCAAAGGCATCCATATGCTCCACTTTACGGACAAATACAAGTCGGGAAAAGACGAAGAGGTCGTCCAGATTCTCGACAATGCCCTTTTCCAGACCACCGTTGAGTTCCAACAGGTCCTTGGGACTTACGGGAACGCCATAGTCCCGGAGGAGATAGACCAAGTCCATGAAGAGGGCGTTGCTATAGTCGGGGGATACTTTCAGCATGGGAGTGACTCACATGAAGCGTGCCGGAACAAGAGGATCTTGGACATTCCTGTCCGAGGCGAAGTGAGTTTGCTGTACCACAAATACGCGTGGCCCAAGCCACCAGACCGTGACTTTTCACAGCAAGGGAAGAACTTCTTGCTCGAGTCTCGGTGAGAGCGGATGTTCGTAATGTTATTCACGCCCGACGCGTTCTTTGCCTCGGACAGGAATGTCCAAGATCCTGTGCGTGGATGCCTCCCCATCAATACCGGTTGCCTTCCGTGGATTTCCCACCACGGTAGCGGAGGATATCTCCCGCTCGTTTCAGCAGGGCTCCGGTCAACGGCGGCATCTTGGGATCGGGCATTTGTCCTGTGGCTTCCAGGGCACCAATCCAGTCCAGGAGCTCACTCGTCGCCGGGGGCTTTTCAAAACCACGCTCTCGCAGTTCATAGAAAATGTTGAGGGCCGCCTCCAGCAGTTTGGGGCTCGTCTGGGGATAGTGGAGGTTGACAATTTCCTTCATGTCATCCCGCGAAGGGAAGGCAATATGGTGGCAATAACACCGGCGCAGAAAGGGGTCGGAAAGTTCCCGCTTGGCGTTGGAGGTGATAAAAATCGCCGGGCGGATATCCGCCTTAATCGTGTCGTTTACTTCGCGGATGGTGAACTGGCAGTCTTCCAGGATGTCCAGCAGATTATCCTGTACGTCCGACTCCGTCTTGTCCACCTCGTCCAGCAGGAGCACGACTTTCTTGTCGGCCCGAAAGGCCCGACCAATGGGACCCCAGATGACGTAGTCATAAAAGTTTTCCACGTTGCGGCCCGACTCGCCGGGGCCAAAGCGGGCGTCATTGAGCCGCAGGACCGTGTCCTGGGTGTAGCACGCCTCTTCCCCCTTGATGGTCGACTTGCAGCGCAACATCTCCACCTCCATCCCGAGGGATTTCGCCACCTCCAGCGCGAGCTGGGTCTTTCCCGTGCCCGCTTCCCCCGTGAGAAGGAGGGGCTTTTCCATGGTCAACGCAATGTTGACGATGGATTTGAGCTCCGGGTCAAGATAATACTGGTCCGTGCCTTCGAAGTGCTGTAGGGTCATAACGGGGAATGGGTACTCCTGAATGTGGGGATTCGGCCTGTGCCCTATAGTTTAAGGCACAGCGCGAAACGCTTCAACTGGGAACGGGGACTGCCTCGCGCAACGGAGTCGGGCGGTGGTGGGTATACGAATCAATATAATGAAGTGGAAAACGGGGAGACCCCGAGTCGGCGACTACCCATAGTCCCACACCCACGAGGCTATCCCATGGCATTAAAACCACTAGCCGTGCCACGAATGTTGGCTAATTGCGGTCCTGATACGGTTGCTCTTATACTCACGAACGGAATCCTTGCGGGGGGGAGCATCGAAATCTCGGCGGCACAACCCTCCGCGACAAAGCTATTTACGGTAAATCTTCTTTAATTCACAAGTGAATGGGACCACGCGATGCGTTGTTTTTCGAATATAAAATTGGCAAAGCCTATCGTCCTCACCGTTGCAGGTGCATTATTTTTCACCGTTCACACACACGCTGCTACCATCGTGGTCGAGTACCCCAAGGACCACGTCGTCTACCAACGGGACGCCGACGACACGGCCGCCTTGCGTATTCGGGGAACCATTTCGGACGTTGCGGGGGCCGCGTCGGTCGAAGCCCGGTTTAATGGCGGGCCGTGGCAGGCGCTTCCCACACCGGCAGCGGACGGCAAATTCACGGGCACCATTACGGGCCACACCGGTCAGGGCAAACTTGAGGTCCGTAGCGTGGCGGAACCCGATTCGGTTGCCGTGGTCGCGCCCGTCGCGGTGGGCGATCTCTTTCTGGTCACCGGGCAGTCCAATGCGGACGGACGGGGCAGTGTCAACGTTACGCTGGCGGAGACCAACCCCTTTGTGGGCGCGAAATTTCGCGAGGGGCTTTGGTCCAAGGGCGATGACCCCTCGGACAGTGGGGGCGAGCACGCGTCTCCCTGGCCCATTGTCCTTGATACGTTGATTCCCGAGCAGAAGATCCCCATGGCCTTTATTCAGGCGGCGGCGGGGAGCACGGTGGTCCGACAGTGGCGAAAGGGTGAAACGTATTTTGACCGGGCCATGACCATATTGCGGGAGGCAACGGACGGTAGTATGGCGGTTAAGGCCGTCCTCTATTATCAGGGCGAAAACGACATTACCCACTACAACCAGTTTTCCGTGCTGGGCGACTATGGACGCTACAAAGAACACCTCACCGCGATGTTGGCCGACTTCCATGACGAGCTGGGCGTACCCGTTCTTGTGGGACAAATCACCAATCTCCTGGACGAGCGTGACCGGAACGACGGCGTTCGTCGGGCACAGCAGGAGAGTTGGTCCGAGAGCCCCTACGCCCTGCCCGGTGCTGTCACCTACGACATATTTCCAACCGACGGCGTCCACTATCGCGAGGCCGACAACATGCGCGCTTTTGCGGGCCGGTGGACCTATGCGATACGCAATGCCTTCTACGCAAACCCGCAGCAACCCCAGGCCCAACTGCTCTCGGTGAAACGAAGCTCCGATACCGAAATCGAACTCACCTTTGATGGTGAACTGACCGTATCCGACTGGCGCGGTGAGACGGCGGCACGGCCCACGGGCTTTCGTGTCGTAACGGCCGACGGCTCCCTCGGCGACAACAACATCAGCGCCGTGAGTGTAGAGGAAAAGACGGTTTTACTGGAGTTCGCGACACCCCTTCCCGACAAGGCCCGATTCTTCTACGGCAGCGGCAATGACGGCCAAGGCAAACCCGTGCTTCGCGTCGGGCAGACAGGGCAGCCCGTTCCTATGCAATTCGACGTGCCCATCGACTGAACAGGTGGGACAGGGGCATGGGTACTCGCACACGAACCGACGTTGTCGGATCGCGTGGCACAGATGACGAAGTTCTTTCGACGGCGAGTTTGTCTGAGAGCGACAAGTCTTTGTCGTAATTGGTGCCATGTTGTGAATGATGTTGAGATGTTTCGAGTGTCCGGTGTGGCATTCACACGAACCGCCGCGGTGGACTGACGAAAATCATCGTGGCACAATGAACCTTCTTGTAGACCACAGGACGTGGTCTTGGCTTTATAGAAGGGTTTCTATCATGCATGCTTCCGTCTTCCGCTGTCTCGCGGTTGCCTTTGTTCTGACGCTGGTTAACGTAACAGCTTCCGCCGCACCCCGCATCCTTTCGGTCGAAAAGATCTGGGACCAGGGGGCGCACAATGCCTTTACGGATCTTCTCCAATGGAAGGGCTATTGGTACTGCACGTTCCGCGAGTCCGAGAACCACGAGGGGAAGAACGGGCTCATCCGTATTATCCGTTCCACAGATGGCGCGAAATGGGAATCCTGCGGGCTGCTCGCGGAGGAGGGTATCGACCTCCGGGACCCCAAACTCAGCATCACGCCGGATGATCGCCTCATGGTGAACATGGGCGGGTCGCTCTATGAAGGTATGAATTTGCTTGGCCGTCAACCTCGGGTTTCCTTTTCCGCCGACGGCACGACCTACACCGCACCGAAGAAAATCTGCGCCGATGGTGATTGGCTCTGGCGGGTCACGTGGCACGACGGCCAGGCCTGGGGCGTTTCCTATGACAACCGCATCGGCAAGGAAGACGAATGGCATCTCCGCCTCTATGTGAGTGACGATGGCGAAAACTACAAGATTCGTACCCTCCTCGACGTGACGGGCCGTCCCAACGAAACCACGTTACGCTTCCTGCCCGACGGCACCATGATGGCCCTCGTACGTCGCGAGGCGGACAACAAGATGGCGTGGATTGGCACGAGCTCCGCGCCCTTTGTGGACTGGTCCTGGAATGAAACGGGCCTCCAAACGGGCGGACCCAATTTCATTCAAGCGGAAGACGGCACCCTTTGGGCGGGCCATCGCTTTTATCCCGGTGGCGCGAAGACCGTGCTCTCCAAGATGACGGCGACGTCCCTGGAAAAGGTGTTGGAATTCCCCAGCGGCGGCGACACGAGCTATCCTGGCTTTGCCTGGAATGGCGAAGAATTGTGGATGACGTACTACGCATCGCACGAAGGCAAGACCTCGATATATCTCGCGAAAATCGCCTTGGATTGAGTGTGTGTAGGGGACGGGAGAAGGGTGCCCCAAAATTACTGAGGGGTGCCACCCTTACAGACGTGAGGTACGAGCGGCTTTACGGGTGCAGGACCTAAACGGGACGCAAGCACCCGTAAGGTCCCCCGCGTAAGGGTTAAAAACGCGCCGAAGGCGGGTGCCCCCCCAGGGTGAATGGTAAGCGGCCCAGAAGCAGAAATTGCAGTCAGGACTACGATGAACCAGCGTTTGCATGGAGCTATTCTGGCCGTCATCAACGGCCTCTTCACACTGTCCGTCTTCGCATCCCCACCCGGCAGTTGGCCCGAGCCCCGGCAGAATGCCCAACTCACGGCCGCCCAGCCCATGGCGGGGGCCATGGTGAATGCACCCATCCCCGTGGCCACCTTCGATTCGGGGCGCAGTCAGGCTGCTCTGTTACACGTACGCATCGAGGACAGCGATTACGCCCTGTTCCTCGCGGCGGGCACCCTTTACTGCTACGACGTCGACGGTACGGAACGTTGGGCCCTCCACCCGGAGGGCCTCAATTTCGAAGTCATTTCCCGTATCGCAGACTTCGACAACGACGGACATCAGGAAATACTCCTCCAGGCGGGCCGCCCCACCAGTCCCTACGCCGCCGCGACCCTCGTCGATCTGGAAAGCGGCACCTTGCGATGGCGCTACGAGGTGGAGCCCATGTCCTATCAGTGGTATCTCTACGTGGGCAACTACCTGCCCGGCCGGGACGACCAGCAGATTTTTGTGGTCATGATGGGCTATCCACCCGATCCGAAGAACGGCTATTGCACGCTATTCGCCTTTGATGGAAAGGAAGGTGTACCGAGCCAGCAGTGGCGCTATGATTTCCACGAATACACCTGTTTTCCGACTTTCTACCAATCGGATCTGGATGGCGATGGTGTGGCGGAGCTGGCCATCGAAACACACAGCCGCATGTGGTTCCTCGACGCCGTGGAAGGCACCCTGAAAAACTTCACCCAATGGGACGTTAGCCCGGCGAACACGCGGAGCTATGGCTACACCCGCTTCGTCGATTTGAATGGCGACGGACGGGAAGACTTCCTCTGTATCGCCAATTTTTCCCAACACCACGAAGTCCTGCTCAATCGCGGTGGCACCCTTGAAAAAGTATGGCACCAGGGCTGGGCGGAAAGCGTTACGACAGGAAAAGTGGTGACCACCTGGCCCGAGCCGCCCTATGCCGATGTGGATGGTGATGGCGACCTCGAAATCATCGTGTCCATGTACAACAGTGAAGACGAAGGCGCCTGGCTCACCCGGGTCTACGACGCCGTCGATGGGACCCTCCAATACCGCGTTCCCGGCGTGATTGCGACGGGAACGGCCGATCTCGATGGCGACGGCGATGCCGAGCTCATGGCCAATCGCTCTACCGATCCAACCCGGAGCAGGTTGGACGGGGCGGTCCTGCTCGACGTGATGGATGGCACCCTGTCCATACGTTGGGAAGATAGCCAGGCCCGTGCAAGCGAATCGGCGACCACCGTTGTTCTTCCCGATGGCGCTATCCGATTGGTGACAGTGGGGGAGGGGGGTACCATCACCCTTGCCGCACCGCCCGCCGTTGCGCCAGCGTCTCCTGGCCCTGATTTTTCGAAGGTGCCCGCCCTGGTCGGACCGGGGATGCCCATGCTGCTCTCGGGCGATCTGAGCGGTGATGGACATCAGGAGCTTCTGCTCTATCAGGCACCGAAGTTGACCCTGTTGGCCCGCGACGGGGATAGGCTGGTCGTTGCGGCGACCTACGATTCCACGAGCCCCCCGACCCTGGCCGATTTTGATGGAGATGGGCGGTTGGATTTGGCCCTGACGAACATCAGCCCCACCGCCACGCCCCACGTGCGCGTTATTTGCCCCAGCCAGGGAGACCGGGTCGTTTGGGAAACACGCTTTCCCGAAACCGACCGGGCGGGCTTGCCCCAGCCCCGAAAGGCCTACACGCGGACCATCCACCTGACCGGAAAGGAAACACCCGATCTTTATGTATGGGCCGGTACGCCTATCGTGCGTAGCGTGGGCTTGGATGGCATGACCGGTGCCCTGCTCTGGGAAAAAGGCGAAGGGGTCAAGGAGCGCTATTGGGGACCCAGCGTAAACTATGCTTCGGCCTGGGATTTCAACGGAGACGGTAAGGAAGACCTCGTTTTTACCAATCCCGATTACTACTGCGTCGCCGACGGCCCCACGGGAGACCTGCTGCTGGGACCCAGCTTTCCACCGACGATTTTTGACCAGCCCAGTCAGGGGCTCTACACCTACCCGGCCATTTTGGACAGGGGCAAAGACGTGCCCGAAGTCTGTCTTGTGGGTGGGCACTATTTCCAGGGGGCCATGTCCCTGACCGCCGAACCCTATTGGTATGCCGCCACCACACCCGGCGAAAACCGCTCGGGCCATGAGGCCTTCCTCACGACGGCCGAAGGCACCTGGCTCATGGGCTATGGACGGCAAAATGGCCAGTTTGCCTGCGTAGACAGTCGCACGGGTGCCGTGCGCTGGGAGTTTGATGTGAAGGCCACCTGTTCCGATGTAATCAGTGGCGACGTGGACGGCGATGGTCGGCAGGAGTTCATTTTTGGCACGAGCCACGGGGAAATCATCGCCCTCGGAGATGACGGCGCCCAACCGCGCGTGGTGTGGCGCATACAGACGGGCCAGGCCATGGGCATGCCCATTCTGGCGGATTTTGACGGCGACGGCGCGGTAGAACTGGCCTGTGTCCAGGCAGATGGCATCATCGGGATTTGGGACGGTCCCTGAGCAGTATTTTGCAAGGATTACTCGGTTGTTGCCGCGGTGGCCTGAAAAAAGTTGACCAGCCGTTTTTCCAGCCAATAATCGGGGGCCCAGGGCCAACGGCCGCCCACAAAGCCAACATGGCCGCCCCGTTCCGTCCATTGGGGATAGAGCCAGGGCGAGGATTCGGCAATCTCGTGGGGAATCGTCTCCGGCGGATTAAAGGGGTCATCGGCCGATGTGATTAACAACGTGGGTACACGAATCGCGTCGAGAAACTGAGAACAACCCACCTTTTTCCAATAGTCCATGGCATCTTCAAAGCCATGTAATCGGGCCGTCACATCCGTATCAAAAACCTGGAAAGACGTGCAGGTCCGCACCTTCTCTGCATCGATACAGTCTGGAAATTGGCGCTCTTTCTCCAGGGCCTTGGGCACGAGGGTCCGCAGGAATCGTTTTACATAAAGCCCACCCAGCGCCTGCTCCAGCCTATCAATCGCCACGTCGGGGCGAAAGGGTGGGGATAGGGCCGCTGCCGATTGGACGACCGGGGGCACGACTTCACCCTGTTCACCGAGCCATTTGCAGAGCACGTTCGCACCCAACGACACCCCCGCGATATGGAGTTTGTCCACCCGGGAGCGTTCAGGAAGCTGGGAGACCACCCAATCGAGATCGGTGGTCTCGCCCATGTGATAAATACGTTTGGTGCGATTGACGGCACCATCGCAAGAGCGGAACATCATGACCGCCACGTTCCACCCGATTTTGTGGAAGGCGTGGCCGAAGGCCGTGAGGTAAAACGACCCTATCGTGCCCTCCAGTCCATGGAGCAGTAGCACCCACGGTTTCTCGGGGGCACCCCGGTGGAAATACAGGCTGAGGTCATCGCCGTCGGGTGTTTCCCACAGCTCCCGTTCCCACGGGATGGGCTTCTGGCGGCGGAAGAGGGGTCCCCAGCAGGTCTGGGCATGACGATTGCGCAGCCACCACGCAGGACGAAAGGGCACTCCATCCAGATGGACTCCCATCTTGTTCTTCGTGTCCGTGGGCGTGAGTGTAATTTCAGTCATAGGGAATCTTTCAAAAAACAGCTATCGTGGTTGTGCCTGTATTCGGCACCTTGTTACACTCAGCTACACCCTATTTAATTGGAGAACTGCAATGGAATTCAAGACAGCCGACCTGTGCGACCACTTTTCAGAACGCGTACAGATAGTAGAAGAAACTTTTGGCGACTTTGGTGGCAAGGTCCGCTTTGGTGGACCCATCGAAACCATCAAGGCCTTTGAAGACAACAGCCGGGTCCGGGAATGCGTAAGCGAGCCGGGCAAAGGGCGGGTCCTCGTGGTCGATGGCGGTGCCTCCATGCGCCGGGCCATGTTGGGCGATATGCTCGCCGCCACCGCCGTGGAAAACGGCTGGGCCGGTATCGTGATTTACGGCTGTGTCCGTGATTCTGCCGAAATCGCCGAAATGGATATTGGCGTGAAGGCCATTGGCACCCATCCCTGCAAGACGGAAAAACGCGGTCTCGGTGAGCGCGGTGTTTCGATTCGCTTTGCCGGCGTGAACTTCGAGCCCGGGCACTATCTCTATGCCGACGAAGATGGCATCCTCGTTTCCGAGACCCCCCTGGAATTGCCGAAAGATTGAGTCAGAACCCGGCCCAAAGAGTGCATCCCCATGGCCACGGTTGGACGGCCACGTCCAGCCGTGGTGCGTGGAATGGGCCCCGTCACGGCGTGGCAACCGGAGACGCCTGAATGCTCGCGTGGACGCCCCAATTCCCCAACGCGGCCCTGCCCCTGGCCTATTGGCGTCTCCTGAAGGCGCGCCACGGCTATTTTGACCGGGTGGGCCTGAAACTGGGCCCCTGGGGACTCCCCCATTTTACCCACCGTGCCGGATACCAGCAGCGCCTGGCCCTTATGCGCAATAAGCAAAAGGACCGCCGCTGTTTTATCATCGCCAACGGACCCAGCCTCCAGCAATTGGACATGACCAAGCTACGTCGTGAGCTGACCCTGGGCTGCAACGGCATTTATGCCGCCTTCCCCGACTGGGGCTTTCATACCTCCTACCTCGTCTACGAAGATATCGAACAACTCGAGTTGCGCCGTCACGACGTGGGCAAGGTGAAAGGCCCCATCAAGATGGCGGCCCTCTACAACGCCTATGCCTTCAAGGCCGACCGCCAAACCCTCTTTTTTAATGCCCCACGGATGCGCGGACAGCGCTATTACTGGGAAGACCTCTATCCCCAGTTTTCCACCGATTTCGCCTCCATCGTTCACCTCGGCAGCACCGTGACCTATATCATGCTCCAGCTCGCCTACCACCTGGGCTGCAATCCCGTCTATATCGTGGGGCTGGACCACGACTACGGCGAATTGCCCAAACGCTTCCCGCCGGGGAAGATCACCATCACCGAAGAGAATGTAGAGATGATTCGGGGACTCCATTTCAGCAACACCTACTACCAGGTGGGCGACCAGATTGGCGTACCCGACGTGGCACGGCAAGAAGCCGCCTACACCCTGGCCCGGGATGCCTTCGTGGCCGACGGACGGCAGGTCTTCAACGCCAGCGCCCACACCGCCCTGGATGTTTTCGAGCGGTGCGACTTTGACGGGTTGTTTGGCTAACCGCCCCCGTTCCAGAAAAAGACGCCAAGGGTGTCACCTATACAGACGTGAGGTACGAAGGGCCTTATGGGTGTGGGGCGCCCAAGTGAAGTAGTACGTTCTCAAATCGCCAAGCACCTCGGTCGTGCCGCGCGATCCGGTACTCCGCTTCGTGCGTAGGTCTGACGGGCCTCAGTTCCAGAAAAAGAAACGGTGAAGGGTGCCACCTATACGGACGTGAGGAACGAACGGCCTTATGGGTGAAGGGTCCCCAAGAGGATTCGCCCTCTCTCAAATCGCCAAACTCCCCGGTCGTGCCGCGCGATCCGGTACTCCGGTTCGTGCGTAGGTCTGACGGGCCTCAGTTCCAGAAAAAGAAACTGTGAAGGGTGCCACCTATACGGATGTGAGGTACGAACGGCCTTATGGGTGAAGGGTCCCCAAGAGGATTCGCCCTCTCTCAAATCGCCAAACTCCCCGGTCGTGCCGCGCGATCCGGTACTCCGGTTCGTGCGTATGGAGCAAATCGGCACCCGTAAGCTCCCCCGCTTCGCTCCTCCGCGTAAGGGTGGCACCCCCGAAGTAGGCCATCCATCCAGCCGGTTGTTTCCACGCCCGTGAAACTTCATACCTTGGGGGCCAGTCCATTGTTGACTACACCCAAGCCAACCGAGAGGATTCCACCATGCGCGTCCGTTGCCTGATTCCCGTCTTGTTGCTCGCCCTGATTCCCGCTTATGCCGCACTGGCCGACACCTTTAAGGTCGGCTACGCGAAGGCCGACATTACCCCCACGGCCCCCATGCCCATGTGGGGCTATGGCGCACGACACGATGCCCTCTCCCAGGGCGTACGCGACCCCCTCCACGCCAAAGCGGTCGTCATCGAAGCGGGGGACAAGAAACTCGCCCTCGTGGGCCTCGATTTGGGCCGTTCGCCTGAGGCGGACATGATGGACCGCATCCGCACCGCCGTAAAGGCCACTTCTGCCATCGACTTTGTCATGCTCTCCGGCTCCCACACTCACCACGGCCCGGTCCTGGAATTGCGCGACGAGGAAGGCATGGGCAAAGGCAAATTCGACGATGCCGTGGCCTATGTGAAGACCCTCGAAGAAAAACTCATTGCGGTCATCAACGAGGCGGCAGCGAATACCCAGGACGCCCGTATCGGGTGGGGTTCGGCCGATGTCGATAGAAACCGGAACCGCCACAAGAAATTCGAACCCAAGCCCACCGACCCCGAGTTGACGGTCATCCGATTCGACGACCTCGACGGCAAACCCATCGCCCTCATGACCAACTTCTCTGCCCACCCCACCATGCTGCCCGGCGAAGACCTCCGATTTTCCGCCGAATGGCCCGGCGAAATGATGAAGTATGTGGAAGCCGAAATGGGCACCAACGTGGGCTTCCTCCAGGGCTCTGCCGGTGACCTTTCCTGCAAACCCACGGAGACCACCAACACCATCGATACCTTCGGTCCCGCCATTGGCGCGGAGGTCGTCGAGATCGCCAAGGCTATCGAGACCAAGGTGCCTGAGAAGCCCTCCATCCAGGGCAAAGACCAGGACTTTCACTACGATACGCGCATACCCGTGGACAACGACATCGTAAAGGGTTTGCTGGCGAAGGCCTTCTTTCCCGAGTTTGGCGCAGCCGCCTTTTCGCCCATGAAAGGGAACAAGATTAATCCCCACCTCACCACCATCCTCATCAACAACGAGTTGGCTCTTGTCGGCGGCTCCGGTGAATTCTTCTGCGACCACGCCAAGCGCCTCAAGGAACGGGCCTGGGATATGAAGGCGGTTTTCGTGGGCTACTGCAACGGACACCACATGTATTTCCCCACCATCGAAGGGGCTTCGGTGGGTGGTTACGGCGCCGATGCCACCGTAAGCTGGGTACCCCTCGGTGCGGGCGAAGAGATGGTCAACACCGCTCTCATCAACCTCTACACCATGCAAGGGAAATATAAACTGCCCATGTGAGAAGGGCCTTGGCTCCAGAGCGACAATGGCAAGGGTGCCACCCGATCCCGCTGTAGGGCGTCCCAGACGCGCTTACGGCGGGTTCGGGTGTCTTGAGCGAAATTGGCCCCAGTCTATCGTGTGCGACGACACCGTAGCTTTGTGTAAGACAAACGAGGGCGTCACGACGGTGTTTCACAAAGCTACGGCCCAGCGTTGTCTGCGGGCAATTTCGTGTCAGAGGCTCAAGGCACCCGAACGCACCACCCATTACGCCAGTTCAACACCGTACCTTCTCATCAGCAGAATATCCTCAGCCGCCCTCAATTGTGGACGTGGTGCGATCGGGTGGCACCCCGACGGTTTTTCTGGTGAAACCAAGAATTTGCGACGCTGTCCCATAAACTGCACCGTCGGCTCCCCTTTTGTTAGACTGCTTCCTGGACCTTTAAAAATCTTCAGGAGTACGATCATGATTCGAATCGCCACCGTCCTTTTTCTCACCGCCACGGCGCTGCTCGCCACCACCACCCACGCCGCTGAGCCACCCGCGCCCTACGGAGCCGTCCCCACAGAGCGCCAGCTTGCCTGGCACGAACTCGAATACTACGGCTTCCTCCATTTCACTATGAACACCTTCACGGGCAAAGAATGGGGTTATGGCGACGAAACACTGGAGACTTTCAATCCCACCGAACTCGATGTGAATCAATGGGTTCGCGTGGCGAAAGACGCGGGCATGAAGGGCCTCATCCTCACCTGCAAACACCACGATGGCTTCGTCTTGTGGCCCTCGAAATATACAGAGCACTCTATCGCGAACACGCCCTACAAAGACGGCAAGGGCGACATCGTGGGCGAGCTGGCGGCGGCCTGCAAGGAAGCCGGACTGACCTTCGGTGTCTACCTTTCCCCCTGGGACCGCAACCACCCCGAGTATGGCCGGCCCGCCTATGTGGAGTATTTTCGCAACCAACTTCGCGAACTCCTGACCAACTACGGCACCATCCAGGAGGTCTGGTTCGACGGGGCCAATGGCGGCGATGGCTACTATGGTGGTGCGAAGGAAGAACGGCGTATTGACCGGTCCACTTACTATGGCTGGGACGAGACCTGGGCCCTGGTTCGCGAATTGCAGCCCAACGCCATCCTGTTCTCGGACATCGGACCTGACATCCGTTGGGTGGGCAATGAAAAAGGCTTTGCGGGCGACCCCTCTTGGGCCACCTATACACCCCACGGCGTGGAAGAGGGCCAGGCCCCCGCACCGGGACTCGTGAAATATAAAGAGGGCGTCAATGGCCATGCCGATGGGGAACAGTGGTTGCCCGCCGAAGTGGATGTGAGCATTCGTCCGGGCTGGTTCTACCACGAAGACCAAAACGACAAGGTCCGCACCCCGGAGAACCTGCTCAATCTCTACTACCAGTCCGTGGGACGTGGCGCGTCCTTGTTGCTCAATATTCCACCCGATCCCCGTGGCCTGATTCATGATGCCGACATCGCGTCCCTGCTGGAATTCCGTGCAATGCGCGATAGCATTTTCGACGTCAATCTGGCCGCCAATGCCACGGTGGACGACGCACCCGTGCGCGGCGATGATGCCCAGTTTGCAGCGTCGAATCTGCTCGACGGCGACCTGAAAACCTATTGGTCCACCGACGATGCAACGACGACGGCCTCCGTATCCATCACCCTCGATAGGGAACAAACCTTCAACCACATCGTCCTGCAGGAATACATCGCCCTCGGCCAACGGGTGCGTGAGTTTTCCGTCGACGCCTGGGTTGATGGTGCCTGGAAGCAAATCGCGAAGGGTACGTCCATCGGATACAAGCGCATCCTGAAAACGGAACCGGTAACCACGACCAAGGTACGTCTCAACATCGATGCCGCAGCCGCCTGCCCCGCCATGGCCAGCTTCGAGCTCTATGAGGGCTGAGTCCAAAGGGAGCGAACAGTCACTCCGGTGCCCGCCGCTTGGGAGTCTCCGGACGATGAGCCGTTGGGCGTCGCCAAACGAGCGGAAGGCGGGGGAGTAGGGAGTCGCCCACGGTAGTCACGGAAGCTACGCTTCTATCAAAGAACCGGTAGTATATCTTTCGCCTGCGGCCACCAAAATTCCTGAATCCGATCGTCTCCCATCGGCATGAGACGGCTCACCTGCCAGCCGTTGTCGCGCAGGGTCAGTTCCATGGATTGGGCACACGGTGTGTTCGTCGAATGAATCAGAATCGGGCAACAGGGTGCCTGTGTCGCGAGGAATTCCGCCACATCCCGCCCGTCTCCTGGGTCGGGCGCGTCCACCGTATCCGCGATGAGGTCGTGGTCCAATGCAATGAGTTGGGGCTCCTCCTTCCGATCAAGATAACCACGGATGAAAGTCGGGGCGGTGCACCAGTGAAGAAGGAGGGAGCCGTGCGCATTCTTGTGGAGAACCTCCGAAAAAGAGTCGATACGATCCGTGTCATCTTCAAGCATCAATATGCTCTTGCCTGTTGAGGCGGTCATGGCTTCACAAACCCTTCGGATTTTAGCGCCTTCTTGTCGAAGGTCAGCACGGTGTCGTATCCTCCGTCCCGCGCACTTTCACGGATGAGGTAGTCCGAAAAATCCGCCGGGCCTTCCCGAAATGCCCGAAGGGCGCGACGACAACAGTCCAGATTCTCAATGTCGAATACGGATATGGATAAAATACGCTCCAGGGTGTGGATACAATCGTCCCTCGCGACGTTGTAGGCGGTTCGTAAGACCCAATCGACCTCACACAACACCACCATGGAGATAAATGCGGGCGATTCTGGCGAAAGCCGCGTGATGGCTCGGTTGGCGGCGCGGGCTTGGGTAGCGTCATCTTGCACGAGATAGCGCACGAGGACGTTGGTGTCGAGGGCGATCACGGCAGCCGACCCGCCTGGCTTGCGATGGCGTCTTCCATATCTTCAAGTGAAACGGGCGGGCCGGAATAGCGTATGCAACCCTTCAGGACGGATACATCGAGGGTTCTTGGCCGGAGGGTGTAGCTGCCATCGCTCTGCTGCTCAAAGTATACCTGGTCGCCCGTTGTCAGGTGGAGTTCATCGCGGAGCGACTTGGGCAACGTGATCTGACCCTTACTGGTGATCGTGGCTTTCATGAGTGTCCTTTCAATGGGGAAAAATTCTTACTTTAGTGTAAGGAAATGCAATGAATTCGTCAAGATTAACTTTAGTTCCGAATCTAAACGGAGAGGTAAGAATTCGTGTAAATGGGTGTCCATTCGTGGTTCCACCTTTTCGTTCGTTAAGCAATAAGGTCGAAACGTTGCCCGCCCCTTCGTGCCCTTCGTTTCGTCGTGGTAAAAATAAAATTGCGTTCACGTGCCCGATCAATCCAGCAAGCGGTTTCGCCACCTGTTTTGCGGGAAATTCATGCACCGTGGTAAACTTGCCGGAAAATTTATTCTATATGCGGTTAAGGGGCCTCCTCCCCGTGTTGCCCCCCTCGTGATCGCCCAATTTTTGGAGGATATTGACCATGTCGAAAGTCTGCGTACGAAGTTTTGGTCTTTCCCTTGACGGCTACGGTGCCGGCCCAAACCAGGATCTCCAAAATCCACTGGGCGAGCGGGGGCCCTAAATCATGGAGTGGTTTTTCCCCACCCGTGTTTTTCAACAGATGCACGGTGACGGTGACGGCGAGACCGGTGTGGATAATGAAATAGCGGAGCAGAGTTTCGCCGGTATAGGTGCCTGGATATTGGGCCGTAATATGTTTGGCCCCATTCGCGGACCATGGCTGGATGAAAGCTGGAAGGGCTGGTGGGGCGATGAGCCACCCTACCACACCCCGGTTTTCGTATTGACGAAGCACGCACGGCCCCCCCTGGAAATGACGGGCGGCACGATCTTCCACTTCGTTACCGAAGGGATTCATGTGGCGCTGGAACGGGCGAAAGAGGCTGCGGCAGGCGCCGATGTCCGAATCGGCGGTGGTGTATCGACGATACGCCAGTATCTGGAGGCAGGGTTAATCGATGAACTCCACCTCGCGGTGCGGCCCTTGCTGCTCGGTGCGGGCGAAAATTTGTTCAACGGGCTCAATCTCTCGGCCCTGGGCTACGAATGTGAAAAGCACGTGCATGGCGAACGGTCAAACCATGTGTTTATTCGAAAACGGGTATAGGCCCGAACCAGTACCGCAGTGCCGACAAGGGTGCCACCTATACGGACGTGAGGCACGAACGTCCTTATGGGTGCCGAGCGCCCAAGAGGAATAGCCCTTTTCCAAACAGCCTAACACTCCGGAGGTGCCGCGCGATCCGGTACTCCGGTTCGTGCGTACGGAGCAAAACGGCTCCGTTCCATTGAAAGCAAACCCGATTCGGGCGTCCGAGCCGACTGGTGGCGTCACGTCGTAGTGACCGTAAGCTCCCCGCGTACAGGTGGCACCCATCGGGCACGTCTTCGCCCCGTTGTCATTTTTCTGGATCCGTGAGTGGTTATTTCTGCCTTCCAGTGGGCCAACAGCCCATGAACCAAACTGAAACAGGATTTCAAGGCCTGAAGGCTCGCTTCATAGCCTCCCACAAGGCCCGGGGTTTCCCGCAGGTTTCGGATTTTCCACACCACGGCAATAGGGGAACGGAACCACCATAAACCCAGACGTCATTGTCGTTTGCCCGTTCACCTGCATGCGCATAGAACCGTGTAAGTCAAAGCATAACAAGCGTGCACCGTACCATCAACACCGCCTGACCTGGCATGGAATGCCCCGTGCTATACTCTGTCTTTCGCAGCCAATCCGAATTTCTAACCAAGGCAGTACTACGTGACGAAGTCTCCAAGCAATTACCCCGGTATCATTATGGGTTTTTCCGCCTACGCCCTCTGGGGATTCTTTCCCATCTACTTCTATTTCCTGCGCTTTGTGGGGAGCTGGGAGGTGTTGGCCCATCGCATTGTGTGGTCCGTAGTGACCCTGTTGGTCATCCTCGCCTGGCAGGGCCGTTTTCGCTCCGTCTTTGGCGCGTTGCGCTCAAAAAGGCAGGTTGCCCTGCTGGCCTTTGCCTCTCTCATGATCACGGGGAACTGGCTGGTCTATATCTACGCGGTGACGACCGAACACACCATTGACGCCAGCATGGGCTATTTCATCAACCCCATCTTACTCATCCTTATCGGCCTCATATTTTTCAAAGAACGTCTCAATCGCTACCAGGTGATCTGCTTGTCCCTAGCGGGGGTCGGCATTGCTTATCAGCTCATAACCCTCGGCGGCTTTTCCTGGATATCCCTGTCTCTGCCCCTGCTATTCGGTTTTTATGGCGTCGTCAAAAAACGCCTCGAACTCGATGCGGTGGCGAGTCTCTTTCTTGAGACCACCATGGTCTTACCGGCGGCCCTGGTCTACCTCATCTATCTTGGGGTCGATGGCCAATCCGCATTGATAAATGGAACGCTGACCGTACAGCTCTTACTCCTGGCCACCGGTATATCGACCACCATGCCGTTGCTCCTTTTTTCCGGCGGTGCCCGGCGCTTGCCCCTCAACACCATGGGCTTCCTTCAATACATCACACCCTCGCTGCAATTTGCCATCGGTCTCTTTGTCTTCAACGAAGCACTGAACACCGACAAACTCATCGGGTTTATCTTTGTATGGGCCGGACTGCTCGTGCTAATCCTGGGGCAAGGTTCACGGATGATGCGGAACCGTAATACCCCCGTCATGTCGCCCGACATGGCCCAAGCCTGCGTCGAGGCGACGGACGAGGTGTAGGGCTCCATCCGCCCCATCAAACACAGCGGTCTATATTGGTCAACCCTAAGTATCCGGTCGTGCCGCGCGATCCGGTATTTCCGGTCGAAGATGCGCCGCAGGAGGATTCCGTGCGAGCGGAGCCAACGCCTCGTCTCTGCGACATCCGTGGTCCACACAGTCCACCTCGTCCACACCGTCGTTTTCGGCCCTATAACTGCACACACACCGACTTGGTCTGCAGGTAGTTCTCCAACGCCTGGGCACCCATTTCACGTCCCCAACCACTCTGCTTGTAGCCGCCAAAGGGGAGGGCAGCGTCGAAGATGTTGTAGCAGTTGACCCACACCGTGCCCGCCTTGATGCGTGCCGCCAGTTTGTGGGCTTTGCTGATATCCTGTGTCCAGATACCCGCCGCGAGGCCGTATACCGTGTCGTTGGCGACAGCCGCGATTTCGTCGATGTCCGTAAAGGGCATGGCCGTCACCACGGGGCCGAAGATTTCCTCCTGCACCACCGTCATGGTGGAATTGGTATTGACCAATACCGTCGGCTCCACAAAGTAGCCCTTGTCGCCCACACGTTTACCACCGCAGGCCGCTTCCGCCCCTTGGGACAGGCCCATCTCCATATAACCCGTCACACGCTCGAACTGTTCCTGAGACACGAGAGGTCCCATGGTGGAGGAGGGGTCCATGCCGGAGCCGACTTTGATGGCCTTCGCATTTTCTACTACGCCGTCGATGACCTGATCGAAAATCTTCTGCTCGATGTAGAGGCGTGAGCCCGCACAGCAGGCCTGGCCATGGTTGAAGAAGATGGCGCTGGCCGCCCCGGGAACGGCCGACGAAAGGTCAGAATCGGCAAAGACAATATTGGGCGACTTGCCACCCAGTTCCAGGGTGATTTTTTTAAGGTCATGGGCCGCCGCTTTCACAATGAGCTTGCCCACTTCCGTGGAGCCGGTGAAGGCAATCTTGGCGACGCCGGGGTGGGCGGTAAGGGCAGCACCGGCCGTCTCGCCATAGCCCGGAACAATATTGACCACCCCATCGGGAAAACCGGCCTTGGAAATCAGTTCGCCCAGACGCAGGGCCGTGAGGGGTGTTTGCTCGGCGGGTTTCAACACCACCGTACACCCCGTGGCCAGGGCGGGGCCCAGTTTCCACGCCGCCATGAGCAGCGGGAAGTTCCAGGGGATAATCTGGCCCACCACGCCGATAGGTTCGCGCCGGGTGTAGGTGTGGAATTCGGCACCCGGTGCAAAGGGTACAGAGATGTTGATGGACTCCCCATTAAGCTTGGTGGCCCAACCAGCGTAGTAGCGGAAGTGGTCCACCGCCAGGGGCACATCGGCCACCATGGCCACGCCGAGGGGCTTGCCATTGTCGAGGGTTTCCAGTTGGGCAAACTCTTCCAGATGCTCTTCGAGGAGGTCGGCGAGACGCCACAGGCACTTTCCCCGTTCTGAAGCAGTCATCTTGGACCAGGGGCCCGATTCAAAGGCCTGTGCTGCCGCCGTGACGGCCCGGTTTATGTCTTCCTTCTCACCCGCAGCCACCCGGGCCAGCACCTCACCCGTGGCCGGGTTGACCACATCGAAACAGGCCCCCGAAGCCGCCGGGACCCATTGGCCCCCGATGAGCATCTTGCGATCTTCGGAAAGGAACTGGCTTACGCCGGGGTGTAGACGTTGGTCAATAGCTACAGCAGCCATGGGATGGATCTCCTGGGGTTGTTGCGGGTCAGGGGCACACGGCACCGCAAAAAAGTGGTCTCACGAAATATGCGCTGCCTCACTCACCAGCATACACCAGATTCACTCCGTTGGGAAGGGCGGACTTTGGGTAGAAAGCACCCAAAACGTGGCGGTCGCTGTATGGCTTACAGATCCGCCCAGGGGTAGCAATCGTGCCGCGCGATCCGGTACTCCAGTTCGTGCGAAGGGACTGTGGGACGTCGTTGGGGTCTGTGTAGTTGTGGGAAGTCTTCAAGAGGTCATTGGGAATAGAGCATTGTGCTTGGCCTTGGCCTTGATGTAGAGACGTAGTCTTGTCTCCCAATCCGCGCACGAACCGGAAATACCGGATCGCGC
>CAXBPH010000097.1:0-22424 GCA_963977445.1 uncultured bacterium
CAAGTGAACGGGATCGAGAAAGTTCGGACCTCCGGGAGCACCCAGGAAGCGAACGGAGTAGGTCAGGGGATCCAGTTCGATGCGAAAGAAGGCATTTTCCATTGTAAGACCCGAGGCGGCGCAGGGAAGCCCCAGGACCAAAACTATCCCTGCGATGAGTCGTATACCCACGTTGCGCTTCCTGTCAGTGTTGATAGGATCATTAGCCATACTCTCCTCTATTTTACGCTGCTTTGGTGATGGTAACAAGGGAAATGTACAGCACGACAAGGGTTGCAATAGGCAGATGCGCGTGCTAGCATGACACGCAAAATCGGGTTAGTGTATTTACAATGAATATATTAGTAGATACGGCCCTGCGGCAATTGATGGATTTTCGTACCCGCGCCTGGGTTGTGCGTATGTTTGCATCCCGGCCTGTGCCACTCAACGGAGAAGAGGAAAAGAGATTATGCCAATCTACGAAGACAATAGCCGGAGTATTGGTAATACCCCGCTAGTCAAGTTACATAAATTGGCCGCAGGCCTGAAAACGGACAAAGTATATGCAAAGATCGAAGGGCGAAACCCTGCCTATTCGGTAAAGTGTCGCATCGGCGCCGCGATGATCTGGGACGCCGAGGAGCGCGGAATCCTCCAGCCGGGCGGAACCATCGTGGAGCCCACCTCGGGCAATACCGGTATCGCTCTGGCCTTCGTCGCCGCAGCGCGGGGATATAAGTTGATCCTGACCATGCCGGAAACCATGAGCCTGGAACGGCGCAGCATGTTGAAGGCCTTCGGTGCCGATGTCGTGCTGACGCCCGGCGACAAGGGTATGCCCGGTGCCATTGCGGAAGCAGAGAAAATCGCGGCGGAAAACCCAGAGTACTTTCTGCCCCAACAGTTCACGAACCCGGCCAATCCGGCCATACACCAGAAAACGACCGGTCCGGAAATCTGGAATGACACCGAAGGCGAAATCGACGTATTCGTGGCCGGCGTCGGCACGGGGGGCACGATTACCGGGGTCTCCCGTTATATCAAACAAGACAAAGGCAAGGCGATTGAGACCGTGGCTGTAGAGCCCGAAAACTCGCCCGTCATGGGTGGCGGCGCTCCCGGCAAGCACAAGGTCCAAGGTATCGGCGCGGGCTTCATACCCAAAAATATGGATATGAGTATTGTCGACAAAATTGAAACAATCAGTGACGACGAAGCATTCACCACGGCACGTCGCCTGGCACAGGAAGAAGGCATAATCTGCGGCATCAGCTGTGGTGCCGCTGCAGCAGTGGCCCTGCGCCTCGCCGCCCAGGATGCTTACGCCGGTAAAACCATAGTGGTAATACTTCCAGACTCGGGTGAGCGTTATCTCTCCACCCCGCTCTTCCAGGAAGGCTGATTACGCATTACGTAGGGATTTCAACCGGGCGAGGGTGTACGCACATCGCCCGGTTCTCTTTACCATAGGCCGACACAGACCCAACGAAGACGTTGCCATCGACGTCCCAACCTGATCAGGAACATCCGCCATGTCTGACAACTACTCCCTTGAAACCCTCGCACTCCACGCAGGTCAAGAGCCGGATCCCACCACAGGATCTCGGGCTGTTCCGATTTACCAGACGACTTCCTATGTCTTCCATGACCATGAACATGCCGCCAATCTCTTTGCCCTGAATGAATTCGGCAACATCTACAGCCGTATCATGAATCCAACGGTCGACGTCTTTGAGAAACGCGTCGCCGCACTGGAAGGAGGTGTGCTCGGTCTGGCCTTCGCATCCGGTTCGGCCGCTATCACGGCAGCGTGTCTGAATATTTGCAAACATGGTCAGAATTTCGTGTCTTCTCAGTCCCTGTATGGCGGTACCTACAACCTCTTCGCCCACACCTTTAATGATTTCGGAATCGAAGCACGGTTTGTGGATGTGGGTTCCCCCGACGCGGTCGCGGCCGCTATCGACGACCAGACCCGCTTTGTCTTCCTCGAAAGTATCGGCAATCCGGCCAATGATGTGGCCGACTTCGCCGCAATTGCCAAGATTGCCCACGACCATGGAATCCCCTTGATTGTGGACAACACAGTCACCTCTCCCATGCTCTTCCGGCCTATCGAGCACGGCGCGGACATCGTGGTCCATTCGGCGACCAAAATGATTGGTGGCCATGGCACGTCCATCGGCGGCGTCGTTGTGGACAGCGGCAAATTCGATTGGAACAACGGCAAGTTCCCCGAGCTTACCGAGCCCAATCCCAGTTACCACGGCATGAAGTTCTATGAGCACTTCAGTGGCATTGGCAACATCAGCTATATACTCAAAGCCCGCGTGACCCTGCTGCGCGACACCGGTGCCTGTCTTTCTCCCTTCAACGCCTTTCTGTTGCTCCAGGGGATCGAAACCCTCCACCTTCGTGCGCCCCGCCACTGCGAAAACACCTTACGGGTAGCCCAGTTTCTCGAAGATCACGACGCCGTTAGCTGGGTAAACTACCCCGGCCTCAAGAGCCACAAAGACTATGCCATGGCGCAGAAGTATCTCCCCGATGGGCAGGGTGCTATACTTGGCTTTGGCATCAAAGGCGGTAAGGATGCCGCAATTACCTTCATCAACGCCTGCAAGCTCGCCTCGCACCTGGCCAATGTACTGGATGCGAAAACCCTGGTGATCCATCCGGCCACAACGACCCACCAGCAATTGAGCGTGTCTGAACAAACTGCGGCAGGCGTCACGCCCGACTATATTCGCGTGTCGGTAGGCATAGAAGGCATAGAAGATATACTCTGGGATCTGGGCCAGGCGCTGGATGCCTCCCAGGCATAGAGTTCGGTAACACGGCCCCCAATCCAATCACCGGTATGGGGCGACACGGGCCGTGGTAGCAACCTATATTTAGAGGAATGGCCGGGCGGCTCTCTGACCGCCCGGTTTCCCTATAACGCCCGTAGTTTCGGGTGGCACAGAGGATTTTTATCAATGGCAGATGATGGTTCAGTCGGCATAATCACGCCGCAGCACTACACCTTCGCTGAACCACCCCATGAGTTGGAGCTCGAGAGTGGATCCCGGTTGGGGCCCGTTACCCTCGCCTATGAAACCTATGGCGCGCTGGATGATTCAAAGTCGAATGCAATTTTGATTACCCACGCCCTCTCTGGCGATGCACATGTGGCCGGAAAACATCAGCCCGACGACCCGAAGCCCGGCTGGTGGGACACCATGGTCGGCCCGGGAAAAGCCTTTGACACGGACCGCTATTTCATCATATGCTCCAACGTCCTGGGCGGTTGCATGGGCTCCACGGGCCCTTCGTCTACGAACCCAACCACGGGCGAACCCTATGGCCTGGAATTTCCGGTAATTACCGTCGGGGACATGGTCCTGGCCCAACGTCACCTCATTGACCACCTCGGCATCCGCCAGCTCCTCGCCGTTGCGGGGGGATCCATGGGGGGAATGCAGACCTTGGAGTGGGTCACCCGCTACCCCGACCAGGTTGGCTCGGCCATGATCATCGCCTCGACCCACACCAGTGGTGCCCAGCAAATAGCCTTTGATGCCGTGGGCCGCCATGCCATTCAGGGCGATCGCGATTTTCAGAACGGCCGCTACTATGGCAGCGAAGGCCCCACACAAGGGCTGGGCATTGCCCGTATGCTGGCCCACATCACCTATTTATCCGACGAGTCCATGCGCCTGAAGTTTGGTCGAAATCTGCGCAGCGCCGACCAACTTAAATATGATTTTGACAGTGAATTCGCCGTGGAAACCTACCTGGACTACCAGGGCGAACAGTTTGTGAATCGTTTCGATGCCAATACCTATCTCTATGTCACGAAGGCCATGGATTACTTTGATATTGGCTCAAAATTTGGCTCGCTCGACGATGCCATGAAAGTGGTCGCCAGCAAAATCCTGGTGATTTCCTTCTCCTCCGACTGGCTCTATCCAACCTATTTCTCCCAGGACATCGTCTATGCCCTCGCCCGGCAGCGCAAAAACGTGACCTACTGCAACATTCAATCCGACTATGGACATGACGCCTTCCTCCTGGAAGTCAGTACACTGTCCAAAGTAATCGGCGGTTTCCTGGACCATATGCGAAACCCCGAGTTGGTGCGCACCCTCACCCTGAAGGCCGATTCAGAAGCCGATGTCCCGCCCCCTTCCGCTGCCTCGG
The DNA here is from genome assembly GCA_963977445.1 of uncultured bacterium. Lineage (GTDB taxonomy): Bacteria > Hydrogenedentota > Hydrogenedentia > Hydrogenedentales > JAEUWI01 > JAEUWI01. The sequence goes on from CAXBPH010000097.1 coordinate 4,165, forward strand.
AGAATATCTATCAAGGGCACCGTGTCGACTACGATATGATTGTTAATCTCGTGGAAGAAAACAGCCGGGTACTGGATATTGGTTGCGGCGACGGGGAACTACTGGGCCGCCTCCTTGCCAACAAGAATGTGCAGGGTGTGGGCCTGGAAGTCTCCCAGGGGAGTGTGGTGAGCTGTATTCGACGGGGTATATCGGTCATTCAAGCCGATATCGACAAGGGGCTCAACGCCCTGCCCGATCAGAGTTTTGACTACGTCATCTTGAGCATGACGCTACAGGTCATCAAAAAGCCGGATCTCGCCCTGCGGGAAATGCTGCGGGTCGGCAAGAAATGCATCGTGAGCTTTCCCAACTTTGGTCACTGGCGGGTACGCTGGATGACCTTCTTTGAAGGCCGGGCTCCGGTGACGCGCAACCTGCCCTATGCCTGGTATCAGACGCCCAATCGCCATGTCCTTGCCATAGACGATTTCCGTAAGCTGTGCAAAGATCTGGATGCCCATATCGAACGGGAAATCCCCCTCTACGTGGGAGGGGAAGCCCGATTCTGGCCCAATCTCTTCGCGGAAGAGGCGCTGTACGTAATTTCGTCCGGCGACTGACGAGGGAAGACCCGACAACCCCTAACGTCGGGCTTCCAGTTCCTCCCAGCGGGCGAATAGCGTCTCGACCTGCTCCTGCGCACCCTTCAGGGCATTCAGGGCGGCCTGGACCGTTTCATGGTCGTTCTCGTAGAACGCCGGGTCCTGGATGGACACCTCTAAACGGGTCACCTCGGCCTCGGCCGTGGCGATAACCCCTTCGATGCCCCCGAGCTCCCGCTTTTCGTTGTAGCTGAGCCGATTGGTCGACGCCTTATCTCCGCCACTCGCAGCCTCGACGCGGGCCTTTTCTTTGCTTGCGGACTTTTCGTCGGCCGCGACGCGCTGGCGATAGAGAAGATAGTCATCATAATTACCCACGATGAGCGTAATCCGCGCGTCGGGCTCAAAGACGAGCATGTGGGTGCACACGCGATTGAGGAAATACCGATCGTGACTGACGATCATGGCGCAACCCGCAAAATTGTCGATGGTCTCTTCCAACACCCGGAGCGTATAGAGGTCCAAGTCGTTGGTCGGCTCATCCAGAATCAGGAAATTTCCGCCGTGAAGAAGCTTCTTCACCATGTCGAGGCGATTGAACTCCCCACCGGAAAGTTGTCCAATGGGCATTTCAAGGGCATTGGAATCGAAAAGGAAATTTCCCAGGTAGGCCGGCAAGAAAACGCGACGCTTGCCTACATCCCAGAAGCGGGCACCCTCGGAAACGTGCTCCAGGATACCTTTGCTGCGATCCACATCTTCGTGATTCTGGTCAATATACAAAAACTTGGTATTTTCCCCAATGACCACCTTGCCCTTTTGGGGCCGCCCTTGCCCCATGAGCACCTTAAGCAGGGTCGTCTTGCCCGCACCATTGGGGCCGACAATCCCCACGCGCATTTCGGCTTGCATAGTGAGCGAAAAGTTTTTTATTAAGGTGCGATCGCCGATGGAATAGGAGATATCTCGCGCCTCGAGGATCGTTTTTCCCAGACGCTCAGGCTCGGGAATCTCGAATACAAATTCACGGTGCTTAAGGGGTGGCCCTTCGGCCTGCGTATCTTTTAAACGGTCAATACGGGCTTTTTGCTTCGTACTGCGGGCCTTGGCCCCCCGCTTATACCACGCCAGCTCCCGTCGAATAAGGGAAATTCGATTGGACTCGGTACGATCTTCACTCTCCTCCACCTGGCACTTATATTCGAGAAAGCGCCCATAGGTCCCGGGAAAGGAATAGAGCTTATTAAACTCGATCTCCACGATACGGTTCACGATACGATCGAGGAAGAACCGATCGTGGGTCACCAGGACGCAACTGCCTTCGTATTGCTCAAGAAAGCGCTCTATCCACTCCACACTTCGGGTGTCGATGTGGTTGGTGGGCTCATCGAGAATCAGGACATCGGGACGATGGAGTAGTTTGTGGGCGAGATCGACGCGACGTAACTCACCGCCGGAAAGGGAACCCAGGGCGCGATCCCCATCCACCAAATCAAGCGCCAGCTGGATGCGCTTAATCTCCTGGTCCAGTCCCCAACCGTTGGTCAGATCAATCGTATGCTGCAATTCATGAACCGCATCCGCCAAGCTATCATGCAAGGGGTCCCCTTCGGGATGACTGGCTAGCGCCTCCAGTTTCGCATGGTACTCATCCACCTGAGCCTGTCGCCCTTCCACCGCCGACGCCAACGCTTCCGTCACCGTCCACGCTTCCGGCAAGGGACACTGCTGCTGCAACAAGGCTACTTCGACGCCCTGACGGGCCACTACAGAGCCTTCGTCGGGGTTTACGAGTCCCGCCATGATCTTCAGGAGGGTGGACTTACCGCAGCCGTTGCGACCAATAAGGCCGATTCGATCACCGTCGTGGACGGTAACGGAAATATTCTGCAAGACCGGCTGGGAACCGTAACTGTGAGAAATCTCTTGCGCACTGAGGACTGCTTTCGGGAACTGGGACATGGGGTACTACTCTCTTAGGCTATTTGGGGAAACGGGGTAACCTACGCTGTCTGGATGCCCCAATGCAATGAGCAATTCGGCCCATGGGGCCGTCAAGACGCTTACCACCGGACCCTATTCTATCAAATCAGGGTTGCTCCAACACCCATTCGCCAATTCGACCAACGATTTCGGTTGGCATTTCGTGGCCGCCCTCGAAAAAACAGGTTTTCAGGTCACCCGTCTGCGCACCGAGAATACCCTGTGCCTCAAAGGCTTTCGCTATGGGTACGATGCCGTCTTCCAGACCATGAACCAGCAGGGTGTTGACGGACGACATTGATTCCATAGGCGTTCGCACATCAACCGGCAGGTCTCCCCCACACGCTATATAACCACGGACAGGTCGGCCACCCAGAACCCCGTATCGGTAGGCAATGGATACGCCTTGGCTGAAACCGAGCATAAACGGTGCACCGGCGATGTTATATTCCTCACAAACCCGACCGAGCACGCCGTCCAGCAACCCGTAGATTCCCGTCATCGCCCGGTTGCGGTCGTATACCGTCAGCCAGGAGAATCCGACTTTACGGGTCTCTAAATCCAGGTAGAACTGATGGGGGGCCTGGGGGGCCACGACCAGAATATTCTCCGTCTTAAGAACGGAAAATCTGCGTAGAAAGGAGCGACTGTTCTGCCCCCAACCATGAAGCGCACAGAGAATACGGGTACCGCCATCCACCCCGCGTTCCGGAGCTTGGACTGCATAGTACCCGGTCGTCTCTACGGACAGACTTGAGACCCCATCCGGGGAATCCCATTCTGGCACATTGGTTGTAATCAGGTCCATCTGGAGCTCCTTCCAAAAAAAAGCCGCCCGATGTATCGGGCGGCTTACTGGTTTAACTAGAGTCCTACTCAGCTTTTTTACTCTTCCGCCATTTCCAGGCCGGGTCGCGCATTTCACCGGGATAGACCGTGTCATTGATAAGGGCCGTTTCCGCGTTGACTTCAATTCGGGCTTCACGGACCTGATTGGCACGTTCTTCCTGATACTCGGTAAGGCTTGGATTCTCTTCAAGAACGGTACACGTCAGAAAAATGAGCAGTTCGTTAACCGTTTCACTCCGCTGATTGGAACGGAACAGGAAGTTAACCACAGGCACGTCACCCAAGAGGGGCACTTTGCGAACACTGACCGTGTCATTGTTCTTGCGCAACCCACCTACATAGATGGTCTGGCCACTGGCAATGTGGGGCGTCGTATTGATTTCACGCTTGTCTTCTACCGGGACACCGTTTACTGCCTGGCTCGAGGTGCTTTCCTTGGCCAGAATCTTCGCGATAATGTGGTTATCATGGGTCACCGTCGGCGTCACGGTCAATTCCGTACCAATCGGCTTGAACTTAGTGCTGGTCTGCTGACCACCTCGGTCCGTCTGCGTCAATTCGACGTAGGGAATTTCAGAAGCAATGGTAATCGTCGCAGGCTGATTCTCAACCGTAATTAATTTGGGATTGGACAACAGGGTCGAGTTGTTGTTTCTGACTTCCGCCTGAATCACGCCGCGCCAGTCCACATCTCCCGAAAGAATGCCGAAGTTCAACAGGCCAGCCGCGTCGCCAATACTGAGATTGGAATTGAGGCTGAGCTCCTGAAGGTTGCCGGTAAAAATTCCCGTATTACCCGCCGCGTCGCGACGACTCTGACTCTGCACTGCGCTGATTAACCAGTCCACACCCGTGTCTGCAGCATCGGTCAACGTGACATCAACGATCATGGCGTCAATCGCTACCTGCTTGACCGGAATATCCAGCTGCTCCACAAGGGCGGTAATCTGCTCGATAATGATGGGAATGTCGGTCACGACCAGAATGCGTGCACGTTCATCTACCGTAACCGTGCCGACATCTTTGGTCAGGATACTCTCAACAACCAGAACTATATCCTTTGGATCAGCGTAGTTCAGCTTGATGGGCATCGTAACCGTCGGTAAGACCATTTGCTCCACATCGAGGCGCTTGGCCATCTGCAGCAAGGAGCCGATATGATCGGTCGGTCCGGAAACGATTACCGTATTGGCCGTCTTGTTGGCAGAGATGCTGATGAGGCTTTCAAATTCAGAACCAGCGACAACATCCTTCAAGGTGGATGCAATCTCTTCCGCATCCGCATTCTCGATTTCCACTACATCGGTTACTCGATCCGCCGCAATGGCGTCCAGATAAGGAACGATGTGATAGATTCCCTCTTTTTCGATGAGGCCCAGACCATTGAGGCTCAAGACAGTTTCCATCGCCTTCAGAAGCGGAACGTCTTTCAGGTAGATTTCTACCTCATCGCCCAGGTCTTTGTTGGCAACAATATTGATACCGGCTTTTGTCGCAAGGAGCGCGACCACAAAACGTGGATCGGCTTTGCGGAGGTCCAGCGTTACGGGCTGCTTCAGGGGGTCACCTTTCCATTCTTTACGAACGATGACCTCTTCCGAAACCTCGCTCAGCGGCGGCGCGGCAGCAGCGATCATTTCTTTTGCCAATGCCTTATTGGCTTCCGTACCAATCAAGGGGGCCTTGAGCTCCCGTGGTGCCGGTGGCGTAACAGGCTCAGCCACTTCCGTGGCCGGTGCCGCTTCTTCCACGGCGGGTGCTTCCTGCGCGGGTTCTTCGGCAGGTGCCTGCTCTTCCTGAGCAGCCAGCATAGCCGCATCGTATACCCGTGCGTGGGTATCCGCGTTCCGCACGGAGCGCAACATTTCTTTCATCTCGCCCTTAGCGGAATCACCCCACCAGGCGTCTTTATCTTTTTCATTGTCGGCTGCAGACAGGGCAAGCAACTGGGACTTCAACGCCTGTGTGTCGGCTGCGTTCTTTGTAGGAACAACCGGATAGGGCGTTGCGATGAGATTGATATCGAAACGTAGTCCATCTTTTTGAAGCACGACGGACGTCCCGCCTTCATTCTCTACCGTATCAACCGATACGCCAGCGACCAGATCGAGTTCAATCCGGGCTTCCGACTCATGACCCCAGTTCGATTCCATAAAGGTAATTGAATTGAGAAGTGCATGGTTTATCGTAATCACACCGGCCAGATCGGCGGGTATGCGACTGTTTATCAAAAGGAGACGGCAGGTACTCGCTTCGGATTTCTCAGCAACCAGTATTCCGCGCAGGGCCTCGATATGGAGATCAATCTGATTCTCACCCGCCGTCGGCGCATCGATACGATGCAATGTCGCGCACCGTTCTGTATCCGTGCTTGAAAGACCTGCCGCAATAGGTTCCGTATTGCCTTCCGCTACTGCGGTGCCGAAACGGAGCGTCGGCGCCATACTGAGAAGCACTGTCAGAACGACAAAAACTCCAGCATTCCATCGCTTCCTGGTCATAATTTATAGCTCCTTCAGCTCTACGGGAATCGGTGACGAGTCACCCAGTTTGAACCAAACCCGTTTCGGCTCAATTTTGGTCAGTACAACACCATCCGCATACTGATGCCCTTCAGATACGAGTTCATCATCAACAATAGCGGCAGGCTCGAATTCGCTGTATATAATTCCGGTCACTGTCTTTTGCGTGATGCTTGTTTCAGACGCAGGCAAGAACAGCGAGGGATTATTTACATCTATAATCCGCCCTACCAGTGGTGTCATCGGATTCCTGGGAATACGATGATCTTCGTAGCGGAATGTGAGAGGCTCTACCTTTTCAATCAGCTCTTCCAGATTTACGTCGGTCTTCTTCAACCGCGCATGGGGCTTCGCCGACGTATTGGCCGCCAGCTTGTCCGTTGTGGATGGTGCTGGTGCTTTGGGCACGGTGGCTGGGCCTGTGTTGAACACAAACTGATAGACGAGCACAAGGACCAGAACTACACCCAGGACCCCTGCGAATATAATCTGTTTTTTATTTTCCTGGTTCATTGGCTATCTTGCTCTCGTTGTCGGATTGAATGAAACGGAAGGTACTGAGGGTAAAACTAGCCTCAGACACGCCTGCAGTCTCCTCATCTATATCAAGATTGGACACCTTCAGATATCGGGTGTCGCGCTCCAGAAGATTGATGAACTGAACAATTTCGTGAAAGCCGCCAAGGGCAACGATTTCATAAGGAATGGTTTCTTTATTCGGATCGGTTGTGGTCGGAAGTTGTTCCAGACCTACACTCAACCCAAGTTCCGTTGCTTTGGCCTCAAACTGCTGAAGTAATTTGGGAATTTCCCGCTCTTCCGGGAGTCTTTTCTCGAAGACTTCTACCAACTTCTCGGCGGTTTCCGCCTTTGCCTTAAATTCTTCGTAGTCATTGTTAATGGCTACAGCCTGTTTTAGCTCTTCCTTGGTCTCTTTGAGGCTCAACTGCACCTCCGCAAGCTTTACATTTTGCTTGGTGTAGATACCGAAGTAAAAGCCCACAGATAGCAGCATCGCAAGACCAAGAACCGCTGCAACAAAGAGCCAGTCTTTGGGAGTAACGGTACCCTTAAAAAAGTCCATCATCAGCTTTCACCTCCCGGCTCAATTCCATACTCGAGAACGAAACCGTTTACGGGTATTCCATTGTATTCCGTCACCAGAAGTTGGGGACGCTCCAATACGAAGGTCGCCGAAAACTCTTTGTCTTCTTCGGTAGCGAAGGTAAGGGGGTTCATCTGATTGGAACCCTCTTCATTACTGATGATATAGCCGGAAAGCTCAAGAACGGGGCGCTTCACGTTTTCTTTAATGGTCTTAACTTTTTTCGTCTTTGGATCCACGACCGGAGCGCCGGTCTCCGGGTCGGTAATCACACGCTCTTCCCGCACCGTTTTAGAGGTAACGCGAATACGTTTATACCAGAAATTTTCCGGGGTCAGCGTTGCCAGTTCGTGCAATTGCTCAGACCAGATAATCCGGTCGCTGAGAATCTCCTGAATAACGCCAATCTTATTCTCCAACTGCTCCTGCTTTTCGGTGAGCGCGTTGTATTCATCGACGATATGCTGTAGCTCATCCAAGGACCGAACCGTACTGGCAAGCTCCTGGTTAACGCTACTTATCTGGCCAATTTTCAACAGGAACAGCGCACCCATACCGGCGACGGCCAAGACGAGCACCAGCAAACTCAAAATATGGGGCAGCGGTGTTCTTTTTATCGGCCGCAGATCTTGGGGTAGTAGATTTACAACAATCATAGGTCTGCCATCCCGCGCGCTGCGAGACCCACGGCGACCATGAATTGCGCCGGCTGCTCGAGCATTTTACCCATGGACATTTCGTCCGCTACGAAAAGCGCACTATTGGTTGGATCGGCCACATCAACGGTCTCCACCCCCAGCTCTTCATGGAGGGTATTGCATACCAGGGCGGAGTGGGAAATACCCCCACTCAAGATCAACCGATCAACGGGACGTTCGTAGAGTTGGTGCTCGTAGTAATCAAAGGACCTACGTATTTCGGTCACCATTTTGATAAGCGATGCCGAAACAATCTCTCGCATATCCGGCTCCACCTCTTCGGCCATACCCATGGGCGACGCACCCTGAACGCCGGAGAATGAATCATCATACTCCCCGCCCATTTCATCATCGAGGGGATCGAGGAGCGATCCACCACCAGCAAACTTAGGTGGTGCCACCGGCTCATCACTACCAAAGGGATCGTCACCAAAGTCTGTCAGAGAATCAGGAGTCTGAATCTCCTCCGTGGCCGCACCAAAGGTATCGTCAAGATTCTCTACAACTGGAACCGGGTCGGGCACGGCATCAAAAGTTGGTGCCGGTGCCGCTGCCGCTGCAGGGCTTTCAGACAAAAAGTCCTGAAGCCTGCGCTCGGCCTCTTCGTAGTCGCAGCGAAGTTCTTTGGCAATAGAGTGAACCAATTCGCGCGATCCCCAGTTTACGTCGCGAATGAAGTTGGAAATACCATCCTTCACAAAATGAATGCTGGCCGATGTAAGGCCAATATTCACAAGTGCCACCGTCTCCCCCACACGAAGAAAATCACAGGCCTCTGCTGCATCAGCAAGCGCCAGTGAATCAACGCTCAAAATCGCATATTCCAACTCGCTGGCGTCCATGATTTGGACGCGAGAATCAATTATCTCGTGTTTAGCCGCCACAAGAAGCACTTTCAGCTGGCGCTGCCCGCCCTCTTCAACTTCATCAAGCAGGGTCCAGTCCAGGGAAACCTCGGCCAGATCGTAGGGAATATTCTGGCCGGCTTCACGATTTACAATTTCCGCCAACTGATCACGAGACGACTCCGCATAACGCGGATAACGAATCACCACAGTCTGCCCGGGCAAAGCCCCGACAATCTGGCTGGAATTGAGGCTCATGTGGGCGAGCGCCTGACTAACGGCGGCGGCATGGGCGATAACGGGGTCGGCATTAACCTGATTTCGATCCACCAGGGCAAAACCGACCTCATCGATACATAGTCGACCGCCGCGGCGAGACATTTGAACCGCCTTCACCGAATGGGTGCCAATATCGAGGCCAATTGATTTTTTTGCCTTAAAGAACAGCAATAAACTCAAGCTCCTCTCTGGACCACACCAAACCGCGACGGGTCTTTTTTCTAAATACAACAGCGTACATATACGTTGCGACACCTGGTTATTACAGCTTCGGTACGCTGCACGAGACGCTTTTGACCAGCAATCCTCGAGCGCCTGGACAGAATCGCAGGCCGCAACGCTGAACCCGTATACAAATTTTGCACCAACCAAACCGATTAAACGCTTGTCAACAATCGGTTTCGACAGGCAATACAATCAAAACCTTGGTAATCAGTTGACTAAATCTAAACCGAACTTCCGGCTCTGCATATTTAGTTTACGCAGTCCTCGCTAGTTTGTCAAGTGTTTACTTTAGAAAAAATATCGACCTGCCCATTCTGACAGGTCCAATTCAAACAAATTATGGATAGATTCCCCGCCCATGCCGTTCGGCCAAGAGCGCTTCAAACCTTTCCCTCAATAGGGGGGACGTTCTCACGGTAGCCTTTCGCCTTCCACTCAAAAAGGAGGCCTGGCGTTGGCTACACAAATATCAAACATCCGGTTCAATGCGAAAGGTGCGGCGCTTAAAACCGTAACGAGCACGGCAGGGAAAAAATGATTCCCGTCATTTTTGAGATGGCGGAAAGAGAATAAACGCGTTGATTGGTCGGAAGGATTATTGGCGTCATTATAGCACGTAGTTTACCGTTAGCTACAAGGAAAATAGCCATTTTACGCGGAATTCAGGGAAGTCGGGATTAATCTGTCCCTCGGCGTTGTTATAGATCACGAAGACGGTAAAGGCCCAATTTGTGAACAGGATTGGACTGGCGATACACGGTCGACTACAATGGATCTTATTGGCGCCATACCGCAGGAGTTTGATTGTCTGTGAAATCCTCACCTGACCCCAGCATAGAATCATCTGACCCGTTGGAATACTTTGCCCTCGCCCGAACAATTCGAAAGCAGGTAAAGGCGTGTTCCTCCGAGGAATCCCTCCCCCCAGGCGACATTTTTTATTTGTGGCTACAACTCGGCATGGACGATCAATCCTTTACTATTTCTGAGGAGCAGTGGCTAAACGTCATCGATGAAGCCGCGTCTCTTGGCGTAAATTGGCTCGTCATCACCTTGGGCGATGCCGTAGACTCCCTCACGCTGGCGAACACCATGTGCCTTTGGGCGCAACAGACCTATGAAATGACCGTTTGTGTCCACACGTCTCAGGCCGGGCCCTCGCCGGAATTGGAATCGGTGATTACAACCCTGCCCCGCGACCACACCTATGTGCTGGTAGAGCCTGAATTTGCCGACGAATTCGAAGATCTTCGGGCTCAGGGAGTGCGCGTAGGCCTGGCAAACCCTGCGCCCCACGAAGGCGAAGCGGCGTGTGACTTTCCCTATAAGATGGTGTTTGTAGACGCAAGCGGCAACCTCTATACCTGCGGGTTGGTAGCCGGGGAAGAGGAATTCCTGCTGGGTTCCGTCTTTCGAGGCAGCCTGGACCAAATCGTCCACAACCCCGGACTCCCCCACTCGGTAAACGCATTGGGCACCCGACCAAAACAAGGCTGTAGTGGTTGCCCGCCCTTGGTCGCCAAGTATCTCTGCCAGAAATAAGTTGGCAGGTAGAATCAGGGCTCGAAGCCGGCTTCCCGCAGCACTTCGTCCAGCGCCTCATCCGACAGCGCCCCATCTGCTAAATCCACAACGGCGGCGCGATACTCATCTTCGGTAAAGGTATAGCCGTGGGCGACACCAAGGTCAACCATCCGGGCCAGCACACCCGTTCCCTGCAAGGCGTTTACCGCCTCCTGCAATTCGGGTGAGGCGCCAATTTTACTGATGAATTCTTTGGCACTATCCATTGACACTAGGCTTTCTCCGTCTTGGGGGCAAGAGACGCTCTTCCATCCTCCACCAGTCTTTCGACTATCTGGGGCGTCATCTTGAGTTGCGCAATGGTTTCACCATGGCTCTTAAGCACACCATTCAGGCTTTCGGGGGTGCTGTAGGACAACGCGATAGCCAGATACAACAACGCTGCCAGACCTTCCACACCCTTGGCCTCCTGAGGCTCACTGTAATGCCGCAGCGCCTTAATCACATGGCTGGGAAATCGCCACGATTCTGCAATCGTTCCGGCGACCATGGCATGATCCATTGTATATAACTTATGCTCTGCCACGGAGAGTTCCGGACCATACAGGTGGCCCTTGACCCGCTTGTACTTCACCGGGGACAGGCTTGCCATTGCCAGCCGACCCAGTTCGCTGATCAAGCCGAGGCTATAGGCCGCATGTTCTCCCATGGCACCGCTTTCGCGGGCCAGGCCTTGCGCAATGACGGCGGTAAGGCGAAACTTGGCCTGCAGGGGCAGGAGTGGCTCCATTATTTTGGGCGACACCGGCTTAATGAGTTTTTCCAACAATCCCGTAACGCCAGGGCGGCCCAGGACGGCGACAGCCATGGGTACACTCTCGATCTGGCCGGGCATTCCATATATATCACTGTTGGCGACCCGCATGACGAATGCACTCAGGCTCGGCTCTTCCAGAACCCGTCGGGCTATGCCATCCAACGATTTTTCGTCGGCAACACCGGCCCTTAGGGCCTTGAGCTGGCTTTCGCTCATATAAACGCCGACCCAGCTGGCCAGTTTCTCGTCAATTTTCTCCTTCGGACCCTCCGACGCCCCGAGAATGTTATCAAAACTGGAGGGTGACAGGTCCACACGGCTACGATCCGGGTAGTACTTTTGCACCGCACCGTGTATGTCTTCCAGCTTACACAACATCGCCTTTACACGCAGGCCCGTCAACTTTTCCAACGTTGCGATGGTTCCCACGTCCAACGGACAGGCCATAGCGACTGTCAGCAGCTTTCCGAGCTGATCGATGGGTAAGACGAGGTTATCTACCGCAATTTTCTTGGGTACAAGCTTAATCAAGTCGGGCGCAATATCAAATCGGGACAGATCAATCGCCGCAATACCCGGTTGGCGCGACAGGAAATCGTGGAGCTTCTCTTTGTCCAGATAGCCCAACGCAATCAGAAGCTCAAAGGTTTTCCCCCCTTGGGACTTCTGCTTGGAGAGGGCATCCTGCAATTGCTCCTCGGTAATTACCCCCGCATTGATCAGCAACTGACCGATAGGCTCTTGCGCGGCCGGCGTGTCTGTGGCATCGGCTTCCGCGGGTGTATTGGCCGTACGGTTGACCGGTGGTGGAGGCGAGGAAACTGCGGCAATCGCATTTTCTTCACTACTCTTCATGTGCTCGCCGCAACGAACACATTTGAAAGTTCTGCCGATACTTTCCTCGGGAATTTTCATTTTTTGCCCACACGTGCACGTGAGGACCAGAATTGCCGTGCTTTCAGACACCAAACACCTCCTGAACCGGGCCGTCAACTCCACTTCGATTACTTCGCAATGAGACCGTAGCGGAAAAGTTGTGGCACTAAGACCAAACGGTCGCCACAGGAATACGAAAAGCGCATCTTGTTGACAACAGTTTCCATTCAGTATGGTACACTAGACAGCACACAAAGCAAAACACAATACTTGGAGCCGCGTATGGAATTCACGACCCTTGAAGGCAAACTTGCCGCATCAAACGAGCGTTTTCGTGACCGTAAACACGAAGAATCGCTTCAACTTTCTGCGGACTTATATGCTGTATTTCCCGAAAGTCCCGTACTGTGCTATTCCCGCGCACGTAATCTAGCTGCCCTCAATCGCGTAGACGATGCCCAAGGCCAATGTCAGGAAGCCATAACATTGAGCCAGGCCATGCGCGAGCGCTTCAACGAGCTCGACGGCCTCCTCGACAAAGATCAGGTGGCACGACTCCAGCAGGCATGGCTTGATCAAGAAACCAAATTCACCTCGTTGCAATCTACCCTGGACAACCGCCTCGCCGATGCCATGGACAAAGTGGAGCTGCAAAAAGCAGTCGCAGCGCTCCAGGGCGAGTTGAGTAGTCTCAAGTCCGAGGCCGGCAGTGTCTCCGATTCTGAGTTGGCCTTGCGTGCGGAACTGGAATCTCTCCGCTCCGCAGAGGAAGAAAAGTCCGTCGCCCTCAACCACTCTCAGGATGAACTGGAAAACCTGCGCCTGCTGCTGGGCGAACGGGAAACTGCGATTCGTCAGGTGGTTGAAGATGCGGAAGAAAAAGAAACACGCATGGAAGCCCTTCAGGGCCAGCTCGACTCCTTAAACGCCGAGGCCCAGGAGGCCGCGTCCTCCGAACAAAAACTCCTGGAAGAAGTCGAGCGCCTCCGTAACGAAGAGTCTGCCAAAGCGACGGCGCTGCAGGACGCCCGCGGTGCCATGTCGTCTCTCCAGGAAAAACTGGTGGAACGGGAAGCGGCGGTGGCCGAAGCCGAGCGGATCAGTGCAGAGCGGGAAGCGGCCATTGGTCAGTTGCAGCAGGACATGGAGCTCATCCAGCAAAACGCTTCCTCCGCAGCCGACTCCGAAAAAGCACTCCATCGCGAGTTGGAGCAGTTGCGTGAGAACGAAAAGAGCAAGTCCGAGGCCCTCGAAATGGCCCGCCATGAACTGGTCGATCTTCAGGGCAACCTGAAAGATCGCGAATCGGCCGTGGCCGTGGCAGAATCCCGCACCAAAGAGAGCGAGGCCGCCATGGCCGCGCTCCAGCAGGAAATGGATTCCATCCAGTCCCAGGCTGTAGCCGCTTCGTCTTCGGAGCAGGCCCTCCAAGTCGAACTGGAGCAGTTGCGCGCCAATGAACGACAGAAGACCGAAGCGCTGGAAAATGCCCGGGGTGAGCTTACCCAATTGCGGAGCACCCTGGATGAACGGGAATCGGCCATCGCCACGGCCGAGGAACGGAGTCGCGAGAGCGAAGCCGCCATCGCGTCACTGACCCAGGAGCTTTCGAGCATCCAGGATAAAGCCGCCCGTGCTTCTACCTCAGAAGAAGCGTTGCAACAGGAATTGGTCCAACTGCGGGACAACGAGAAGGCCAAGACGGAAGCGCTGGAGAATGCCCGGGGCGAACTCTCTCAACTGCGCGACACCCTGAGCGATCGGGAGTCGGCCATCGCAGAAGCGGAAACGCGAAGTAAGGAAAAAGAAGCGGCGATCGCGGCGCTTCACGGCGAACTTGAGCAAATCCAGAACCGTGCCGAAGCGGCCAAATCCTCCGAAGCCGCCTTGGCCCAGGAATTGGCTCAGCTTCGTAAGAAAGAAGAAGAAAAATCCCACTCGCTGGAAAAAACCCGGGGAGACCTCGAAAAGCTACATTCCGATCTTGCCGAGCGTGAGGCGAAGATTCAAGAGGCGACCACAAAGAGCAGCATGAGTGAAGAAGCCCTCAATGCCCTCCGCGAGGAACTCGTCGGCCTCCACAGCCAGGTACAAGAACATGCGAAGTCCGAACAGGTCCTGGCGCAGGAAGTCGACCAGTTGCGCACAGACAGTAGCTCTAAGTCGGAGTATCTGGATGGGGCCCGAGGCGAACTGGAAGCGTTGCGCGGTCAACTCAATGAGCGGGAAAGTGCCGTAGACGAAGCGCGCCAGAGCAGTGCAGAACACGCCGCTCAGGTTGCGGCCATGCAGGATGAACTGGTCAAGCTTCACGAACAGGCCCAATCCGCTTCCGCGTCGGAATCCAAAATCGTCAACGAACTCGAATCACTCCGCGAGAGCGAAGCCGAAAAAAATCGGAGCCTCGACGAAGCCCGGGCCGAACTGGAAACGTTGAAGAGCCAGCTCGGTGATCGCGAAAACGCGGTAGTGGCCGCCCGTCAGACCAGCAGCGAGCAGGAAGTCCTGCTCACAAAAATGCAAGAGGAACTCTCGAATCTGCAGGCCAAGGCCACGCAGGCCTCCACGTCGGAAGCCAGCCTGTCTGAAGAGCTGGAAAGCCTCCGTTCGAGTGAGTCCGACAAAACCCAGGCATTGGATGACGCCCGGGCCGAATTGGAATCGCTGAAGAATGATCTCGCGGCCCGCGAAGACGCGGCCAAGGATGCCAAGGCGGATAGGGCGGAACAAGAAGCCCTCGTCGTAGCGATGCAGCAGGAGTTGGAAGGACTGCGCGACAGGGCGGCCAATGCCACGTCGTCCGAAGAGGCGCTGTCCGATGAATTGGAGCAACTCCGCAGCAATGAGACCCAGAAATCCCAGGCGCTGGATGAGGCCAAGAGCGAGGTAGAGGCCCTGCGGCGCGCGCTGGAAGAACGGGAACAGGAAATTCAGAAGGCGGCGGATAGCGATCAGGCCAGTGAAGCGCAAATGGGCGAACTCCAGAGCGAGCTGATGGCCTTGCAGACCAAAGCGCAAGAGGCCGCCTCCTCGGAAGAGGAGCTCGAAAATGAACTCGCCCAGCTACGCAACAACGAAAAAGAAAAGAATGAGGCCCTGAACGAGTCCCGTGCCGCCCTGGAAGCATTGCAGCAGACCCTTGCTGGCCAGGAGGAAGAGGCCAAACGCGCCCTGGCTGAAAAAGTCCGAAACGAAGAAGCGGTAAAACTGCTGAAGGACGAACTCACCAATCTCGAAAAACAGAAAGAAGATGCCAATGCCTCACAGTCTTCGCTGAGTGTGGAGCTCGATTTGCTGAAGGAGGAAGAGAAAGTCCGACTCGCCAATCTCGAAAAGGCGCGGGCGGATGTGGAAGCCCTCCGGCAAACGCTGGACAAACAGGACGACACCCTCGCCCGTACAGAATTCATGCTCAACCGGGCTCGTGGCGGAAGTAAATCCAGTAGCCTGCTACCCGTTCTGGTCATGTTTGGGGTTGTCCTGGCGGGCGTTGGCGGCTGGGTGGCCTATACCAGATTTATCGCTACGCCTCCTGTTGAGACGATCGCTAACGAGACGGTTGCCTTGGAATTTCCGGCTGATCGGTCGCTGGGCACCCTCTTGGCCACGCCCGCAAATAAGGCCGCTCTCGGTGACTGGCAGCCCTTTAAGGATCAGGCGCAGGGAACCGTCACCGTGACGACAGCCCAGGCACTTCATTTGGATTTAAATGAGAGTGGCGCGAATGACCTGGCCGCCTTGAGTGGCCTGGACCCACGATTCATTCGTTCTCTGTCGCTACCCTCCTTTCCTGAAGGAGAGGAAAATCTGGACCAGTTGCGCCATATGACGGCGCTGCTCGCCCTCATCACCAAGTTTCCCGTGACGGAAAGAGAACGTGTCGCACTGGCGGAGCGTTTGCCTTCTTCGTGCGCCATCATCGACAAGTCGGAGGCGGCCCCGGCCATTACGCTTGCCGAACTGAACACGGCCCCCACAGCCCACACCATCGCATTTCCCGACGATCGTTCCCTGGGCAAGCTTTTCCTGCGCACCTGGCAAATCGATGGACAGGCAAAATGGGAGGTCTATCGCGATGCGCGCGGTGCCGTAGCCATTCCTGATGGTATGGAAGTTAAATTGGAAGTCGATTATGACATGGGCGACCAACTGGTCGGGCTTTCAAAACTCAATTCCAATGACATCCAGGCCATCGGCCTCGTGGGGAAGCAGGTAACCGACGACAGTATGGTCTACGTGGGACTGCTCAAAGGCCTTCGCTATCTGAGTCTGAAGCGCACCATGGTGACGGACGAAGGGTTCCGGCAGTTGCGCGAACTGTCCCTCCTGCGCAGTATCGAGGTCTACGCACCAGAGCAATTGACGGACGCAGGACTCGAGTATTTAAAGAGTCAGGCCTATCTCGTCGACTGTTCCCTGACGTCTACCAACCTGAGTAACAAGAGCGTCAATACCTTGAAAAGCTTCAAGTACCTCCGCACCCTGCATTTGAAAGAATCCGGCATCACACGGGAAGGCATTATTACCTTGGAAGGCGCCATGCCCCAATGCACCATTACGTCATAGCGCAGACGCTCCACACCGTCTCAACGCACGAAGTGGAGACCCGATCGCGCCCAGGCATGAACAATGACTCACTCCAGCCAATCAAACTGAACCCATCAGGCGATCCGGTATTCCGGTCGAAGATGCGCCGCAGGTGGATTCGTGCGCGGGTTGGGAAGTAAGTCTACCGCTCTACTTCAAGGACAGGGCCAAGCACAATGCCCTATTCCAAATGACATCGCGCAGACTCTCCACGGCCCCATAGCCCCTCTCCATCCCAACGTCTCAACGCACGAACTGGAGTACCAGATCGCGCGGCACGTCCATGGTTTGTGCACTTTTCTGCAAGAAGATAGGTGACGACATGTCTTCCAAGTGATTTGTGACGAACGTCAGGAAAGGTGGTCCAGTATCGTTTCATATACGGCCACCGGTGTCATTACCTGACCCAGGAGTGGCCTGCCCTTTACGGAACCGTGGCAATCACTGCCGCCGCTTATGAGCAGCTTTCTTTCCTGGGCGAGGGCCATAAACTCTTCCACCCGCCCCGGCGTGTGGCTGATGTGATACACCTCGATGCCGTCGAAAGGGAGGGTCAACAGCTTCGGCAGACGTTTGCGGACGGTCTTCCCCAACCCGGGGTGAGCCAGAAACGCCAAGCCGTGGGCACCGTGAATCAGGTCCAGTGCGGCAGCAATGGGCATGGCCGTCTTGGGGACGTGGGCGGCGCGGCCGTTATTCAGAAAGCGATCAAAGGCTTCCTGAGGCTTTTTCACATGACCCGCTTCGGTCATGGCCCGGGCAATGTGCATCCGGCCAAAGGCCTCTCCCCCGTCCGCCACGAGCGTATCGGACAGATGAATACCCAAGGTCGCCAAACGTTCCAGTATATCGTGACCGCGACGTTGGCGCACCTGACACAACTGGTCCAACCCCTCGAGTAGCGGACCGTTATCGAGGTCGACGCCGAGGCCCAAAACGTGCACTTCCTGCCCCTGAAACTGGGTGCTGATTTCTGTTCCCGTCAGGAAACCGATTCCGGCCGCAGCGGCGGCAACCTTACCTGCAGGCACCCCCGCCAACGTGTCGTGGTCGGTCAGTGCGATCGCTGCAGCCCCCTTCTCTACAGCTCGGGCAACAACCGCTTCGGGTGAGTCCGAGCCATCGGAATGGTGGGTGTGCAGGTGAAGGTCAACGAATGCCAATAGTTATCTCACGCAGAATTTTTATTGTCTTTTTGTTTAAGTCGGTCAAGAACGCCGTTGATGAACTTTGTGGCATCATCGGCGCCGAAAATTTTGACGACTTCGATGGCTTCGTTGATGGCTACCGCATCGGGCACGTCGCGAAAGTGGCGCATTTCAAACAGAGCGATACGTAATGCAGATCGCTCAATGAATCCGATACG
>CAXBPH010000098.1:0-22381 GCA_963977445.1 uncultured bacterium
TGCAAGGAACATCTGGGCGTAATGCCACGGGGCATGTGGCTCACCGAACGGGTCTGGGAACCCCATATGGCCCGTATTCTGGCCGAAGCCGGGGTGGAATACGCTGCCCTCGACGATTCCCATTTCCTCTGCTCCGGGCCCCGTCCCGAAGACCTCTATGGATACTACATGACCGAAGAGGAAGGGGAAGCCATTAAAGTCTTCCCTATTCAGGAGAAACTGCGCTATCTGGTCCCCTTTCATCCTGTGGAAGAGACCATTTCATACTTGCGAGATCTGGCCACCGAAGGGGGCGAGCGCAGCGTGGTACTTCACGATGATGGCGAAAAATTCGGCGTTTGGCCCGGCACCTACAAGAGCGTTTTCGAAGATGGCTGGCTGGAAGAGTTTTTCACCGCCCTCACCGAAAACCAGGATTGGATACACTGCGTTACCTACAGTCAATATATGGATGACCATCCGCCCTTGGGACGGACTTACATCACCTGCGCTTCCTACCAGGAAATGATGGCCTGGGCGCTCCCCACCGAGCGGCAGCGGGAACTTCGGGCCGCCCGAGATGCCCTTGCCCACCAGCCCGAGTTGGAAGCCCAGTGTGGCCCCTTCTTGCGGGGTGGTTTCTGGCGCAATTTCCTGGCCAAGTACCCCGAATCAAATACGATGCAGAAGCGTATGCTGCAGGTGAGTAAGCGTCTTGAGCGTCTTCGGGAGCACGCGGGCACCCCGGCCTATGAAGAAGCACGCCAGTATCTGCACCGGGGTCAATGCAATTGCGCCTACTGGCACGGCCAATTTGGTGGGCTCTACCTGAATCACCTACGCACAGCTATCTTCGAGCAACTCATTCGCGCCGATATCGCCTTGGATACCCTGGATGCAACCCATACGCCCCTTCGCCTAGAAGCCGTAGATTTTGACGGTGACGGGCAAGACGAGCTCCTCATGAGCAACGACACCCTTGGCATCATCGTATCGCCCCATGACGGTGGCACGGTTGTCGAACTGGATTATAAGCCGGGCGCATTCAACCTCATCAACACACTGGCCCGGCGGGAAGAACCCTACCACGACAATCTCCCGGAGCAAGCCCCTGAGAATAGTGCCGGAGATGAGGGTGCCCACAGTATCCATGAGCCGTTTCAGGCCAAAGAAGCAGGTCTCCACGCCTTACTTTTTCAGGACCACTGGCGCCGCGCGAGTCTCCGCGACCATTTCCTGGCCATGGACACCGAGGTAGACGATCTTTACCGAAATCAAGCCCATGAACTGGCGGATCTTCCACGATCCACCTATGTGGGCAGCCTTACGAAACACGGCATTCTCCTGACCACGGAGGTGCCTCTCGAAAATGGCGCGGGAGCCATCTTGCAGGTACGTAAGGAGATTTCATTTACCAGCGATGATTCCGGGCTCGAAATAACGTATGATATCTCTTGTAACAGCGCAGCGCCCTTTTCCGGCCTGTTCTGCCCCGAGTTTGGTATCAACTTCCTTACCGAAAGTGCCCCGGATCGATATTTTCATTCAGACGATCAGGATTTGGAACGGCCTATGCTCAATAGCCATGGCCGACTCGAAACGGTTGGTCACCTCGCCCTTCGGGACGAATGGCAAAATCTGGAGAGCGGATTTCGCTTAGAACAAGGGAATGGTTTTTTCTTTTTCCCATTGGAAACTATCAGCCAGTCGGAATGTGGTCAGGAACGTGTCCATCAAGGCAGTATGGTCTACCCCTGTTGGGCGTTAACGCTCTCTGGAGGCGAGACTGTTTCACGGAAATTAACTTGGTATGTGCGGCGATTGAACGCCGTGCATGAGTGAGAGAGAAAAGGGATCTAACGTCATTATGCAGGAACGAACAGAAGAAGTCCGGGTCGTCAATAAATTGGGTATACATGCCCGACCTGCGGCTGCACTGGTCCAGTGTGTGCTTAATTTTGAATGCGAAGTTTTTTTGTTGTTTAACGGAAGCCGGGTAAATGCGAAGAGCATCATGGGCCTATTGACACTGGCGGCGACCCAGGGTAGCCGAATCACGGTGACCTGCAAGGGCAGCGATGCAGACGCAGCAATAACCGCGATCAAAGAAATCTTCGCGGCCGGATTTGGAGAAAGCTAGGTGGAGTGCACCCTACGTGGCATAGGTGTATCACCCGGCATCGCCATCGGGCACGCCGTACTCTTCGGTAATGACCGTTATGAGGTTCCGAAGTACAAGGTTGCCAATGCGGCACGGGAGCTGAAGCGCTTTGCCCGGGCACTCGATAAAACCCGGGACTACCTGAAGGATCTCCACCGGAAAGCCGAAGAAAAACTAGGTAGTGGTCACGCCGATATCTTCAAGGCCCACCTGCTCATTCTGGATGACGCCACCTTGCTGGAACAGGTGCAGCAGCGCATTGAAAACGAACAGCTCAATGTAGAGCACATTCTGGACGAATTAAGTCAGTACTATACCAATCTGCTGAGCGCTATCGACGACACCCTGTTTCAGGCCCGAACGGCCGATTTACTTGACGTGATGGATCGGCTGCAGCGCAATCTGCTCGATGCGGAGCGCGCCCATCCTCATGACATCCAGGATCCGGGTATTGTTCTGGCACACGATCTCTCTCCTTCGGATACGGTCATGATGGACCGCACCAAAGTGTTGGGTCTCGCGCTGGATTCCGGAAGCCCCACGTCCCACACGGCCATCCTGGCCCGGGCGCTGGAGATTCCTGCGGTGATGGGCCTGCGCCACATGGCGAGCAACCTGACCAACGAAACACTGGTAATTATCGATGGGCACGAGGGGTTGTTCATCTCAAATCCTTCGTCGGAGACGTTAGCGTCTTACGTAGAAAAGCAGACCAAGCTTGAGGAAACCCGCACGGCCCTGCGTAGTATCATGTTGCGGGGTGGGTCGGTCACCCGCGATGGTGTGGCCATACCCACCATGGCCAACGTGGAATTGCCTTTCGAGCTGGTACCCGAGCTACGGGACAGCGCCGAAGGCGTAGGGCTATTTCGTACCGAGTACCTGTTCCTCAACCGAAACACCCTCCCATCGGAAGAAGAACAGTATCTGGCCTACCTGCACGCCGCAGAGACGATGCACCCCCACCCGGTCACCTTGCGCACCATGGATATAGGTGGCGACAAGTTTGTGTCTCACCTGCAGATTTCCAAGGAAGAGAACCCCCAGCTCGGCTGGCGTGCGGTGCGCTTCTGTCTCGAACGAAGAGACATATTCAAACCACAATTGCGTGCCATGCTTCGGGCCTCGACCGTGGGCAATATACAAATCATGTTTCCCATGATCAGTGGTGTGGAAGAGCTCCGACAGGTCAAGGAAGTCGTTGAAGAAGTCAAAGAAGAGCTGCGCGCCGAGGGCATCGCCTTCAATCCGGACATGAAAATTGGCTCCATGATTGAAGTGCCATCGGCGGTCACCTTGACCGACATACTCTCACGGGAAACCGATTTCTTCAGCATTGGTACCAACGATCTTATTCAATACTCTCTGGCCGTTGACCGGGTCAATGAAAAGATTGCCCATCTTTATGAGCCGGCCCACCCAGCGGTGCTCCGCATGATAAAGTGGACCTGCAACGCAGCATGGGCAAGCGGAATCCCCTGTGGTCTCTGTGGCGAAATGGCCGGGGATCCCCTGTACACCGAGGTCCTGATTGGTCTGGGGGTCACATCGCTGAGCATGTCGGCCGTTTCTCTTCCCCTCGTCCGGGCGGAAATTGCCGAGATAGACTTTGCCGAAGCCCAGGAGCTTGCCGCACGTTTGTTGAAGATGGCCACTGCAGCGGAGATTAAGGCGTTAATACGAGAGCGCTATGAAAAGCGCCGCTCGGCGGAAGCCTTTATTTCCCTGGCCTCACACAGAGCGCCTGATGCCCCCACTCCGTTGGAGCTATAAACTTGAAAAAACAACGTATTTGCATACTCGGCGCGACGGGTTCCATCGGTCGAAGCGCCTTGGATGTCGTCCGTCATTATCCAGAGCGCTTTGAGGTCGTCGGCCTCGCTGCCCACCGGAACGTCGAGCTCCTCGCCGAGCAAATTGAAGAGTTCTCTCCCGAGTATGTTGCCGTCTCCGATGCTGAGGCATTGAAAGAGCTGCGCAACCGCAATCTTAATACCACCGTCATCGATGACAACACGCCTCTCGAAACCCTCGCCCGCATACCGGTGGACACCGTCCTCTGTGCCATTGTGGGCGCCGTAGGCCTGTCTCCCCTGTTGGCCGCCATTGATGCTGGCAATCGGGTGGCGGTCGCCAACAAAGAGCCCTTTGTCATGGCAGGCAAGCTCGTCATGGAACGGGCTCGGGCACGGGGTGTTGAGGTGCTGCCCGTGGACAGCGAACATAGCGCCATCTTCCAATGTGTCCATGGCCACGCCCAGCGGGATGTCGCGTGTATTCACCTGACGGCCTCCGGGGGTCCCTTCTACCAACGGGAGCGGAGCACCCTGGCGGAGGTGAAGCCCGAAGAAGCCACGAAACACCCCACCTGGGATATGGGTGCCAAAATCAGTGTGGACTCGGCCACGCTCATGAACAAGGGTCTGGAAATTGTGGAGGCCATGTGGCTCTTTGACCTGCCCATCGAGCAAATCGATGTGGTGATCCACCCCCAGAGCATTATTCATAGTTTGGTGGAGTTTAAGGATGGTAATATCCTCGCCCATCTGGGCGTGACCGACATGAAATTCCCCATTCTATTCGCACTCACCTACCCGGAACGGGTAGAATTACCTATGAAGCGTCTGGACCTTACCACCATGAAGGCGCTCACCTTTGATGCCCCGGATTTCAGCGCCTTTCCCTGCCTGGCACTCGCACGACAGGCAGCGGCCACAGGTGGCACGGCGCCGGCGATTCTGAATGCAGCAAATGAAGAGGCCGTATTCGCGTTCTGCAACCATCAGCTGGGTTTTCTTCAAATCAGCGATGTGGTAGACTCGGTTTGCGGTAGCAGTGTAATCACACCAGACTATTCCCTCGAGGCTATCCTGGAGGCGGATCGTGGTGCGCGGGCGGCGGCCCGAGAGGCAATTGCCTCTTGCGCAATTCGCTAGCCACCACAGGGCTGGTCACAAACAACCTATGGTCTATCCCTCTGGGATGATCTCGCAGTCCGGGCGGGACTCAAACAGTTAAGACTCGGACAGGAGTTTTCATGTTTATCACAAATATTGTTATCTTTCTATTGGTATTGAGTTTTCTCGTATTCTTTCACGAGTTGGGTCACTTTCTTGCCGCAAAAGCCTGCGGAATCTACGTAGACCGCTTCAGCATCGGCATGCCCCCCCGCGTCGTCGGATTCAAGTGGGGAGAAACGGACTATTGTCTGGGGGCCTTACCCATCGGCGGCTTTGTGAAAATGGCGGGCCAGGAAGACGCCCCGCTCAGCGAAGAAGAGCGCGCCAAAGAATACACGGGCATCCCCCCGGAACGGTGGTTCAACAACAAACCCGTGTGGCAACGCATAATCGTCATCCTCGCAGGTCCCGTGGCGAATCTCATCCTTGCCGTGCTGCTCTATGGACTTCTCGCCGTTATTGGTAAGGAAGTGGCTGAATCGGAGCTTTCCGCACGCATTGGCCTGGTAGCAGAAGACTCCCCCGCAGCAACAGCCCCCCTCTTTACGATCGACGCCCCCGGTGCGCCCGTAGATTTTACGAGTACTCCAGACGCCGTTGGCTTTAAGACGGGCGACTTGATTACGACCATGGACGGTGCCCATATAGAGAATATCGAGGCGTTTATCATCAAAGCGATCATCGGTGGCGAAGGCAAAGCCCATCGAATTGAAATCGAACGCCCTCAGGAAGATGGGTCCGCGACCAAGTTTGCCTGTACTCTGACGCCCGAAATTTTGGACGGTGAAGAGCGGCCACGCTTTGGCATTCTGCCCTTCTCGTCCGTCCTCGTTGGTGAAGTCATTCCCGACACGCCGGCTGAAAAGGCAGGACTCAAGGCGAACGACGTCGTCTTGCGTGCCAATGGGGAGATCACGAGCCGGGAGGCCTTCATCGCCCTGGGACAGGATCTCCCCGAAGGTGAATCTATCGATCTTCAGGTGGAGCGGGACGGGGAACGTTTCCCATTGACCATCGTCCCGGAAACAACCGGGCGATTTCGTTCCTTCCAGTTGGCCGCCTCCGACCAGACCAATGAAGCTGGCGAGCCGCTCGCAATGATTTATCGGGTGGACCCCGATTTTAAGGAAGAGACGAAACTCCAGCGTAAAGACGTTATTACCGCCATCAACGGCAAAGAAGTTTCCCTCGAAGAAGCGGTCGAACTGATTAAGGAAAGTCCAAACGAGACCCTTAACCTGACCGTAGCTCGCCCAGCGATTTTTCTGGGGCTTGCTCAGCGCGCCAGCACGGAAAACTTTGACCTCACGGTGCACGGCGTTCGCACGATTGGGATTGCCATCCGCGAAAAGATGATTCACCACAAGGTACCTCGGAATGAGATCGTGTCGGAGGCCTTCCGTCAGAGCTGGAACGCCTTCACGACCACCATTGACACCCTGAAGGCCCTCGTCACGAATAAAGTGAGCCCGAAGGATCTGGGTGGTCCCGTCATGATCTTCCAGATGACAGCCCATTTCGCCCAGCGTGGTTTCGGTTGGCTGGTCGGCATTACCGCCTTTATCAGCATCAACCTTGCGGTGTTTAACCTTCTACCCCTTCCGGTACTAGACGGGGGCCTGCTGGTTATCAACAGCATCGAAGGCATCCGTCGTAAGCCTCTGAATCCCGTCTTTCTCGAAAAATTTAAAATGGTGGGTCTGTTCTTTATCATCGGACTCATGCTCTTCGTCACCTGGAATGATGTCGGCCGGGTCGTTCGGAGTGTGCTTCCCTGAGTTCGCTTTCTCGCCACCCGTTGTTCACCATTGCCCAACGCGCCCTGCCGCAGTAAAACATTCACTGCGGCGGTCTGCCTGACGTAATGTAAACGCCCCTGTGGTCTACTGTGCTGCAGGATTCGACCCGACCCCATCGTCGGTAGTTCATTTTTTCTTGGAGTCAATCGTACCGTGCACAAAGTTACCTGTAAATTTGGTGGCACCTCTCTCGCAGACGCCGCCAATATTCGTATCATGCAATCCATCGTTCTGGAAGACCCGGCCCGTCGTTTCGTGGTCCCCTCTGCCCCAGGCAAACGCTTTGATACGGATCGCAAGGTTACCGACTTACTCTACGCGTGGCACAGTATCGCCTCTCAGGGACTTGATGCCTCCGAGCCCAAGCGCATCATCCAGGAACGCTTCGATGAACTTGCCCGGGAATTGAAGGTAGACTTCGACGTCACGCCCCACCTTGCTGAGATTGAAGCCCATCTGGACAAAGAGGATGCCCTCGACTATATGGCATCCCGGGGCGAATACCTCAACGGGCGCCTGATTGCAACCTTGCTCGACGCGGAATTTGTTGATCCTGCTGACCACATCAAATTTACGCAGAGCGGTGATTTCGACGAGGCCACCTATACCTCGTTGGGCGAGCGCCTTCAAGGCGACAGCCTTTACGTGATACCTGGATTCTATGGTGCCCAACCCAATGGCAACATTAAGACCTTTTCCCGGGGCGGTAGCGATGTTACGGGTGCCATTGTCGCCCGCGCCACCAACTCCGTGCTCTATGAAAACTGGACCGACGTACCGGGATTCCTGATGGCCGATCCGCGGATTGTAGAAAATCCACGGCGTATCGCGGAAGTTACCTACCAGGAATTGCGGGAGCTCTCCTATATGGGTGCTACCGTTCTTCATGATGAGGCCATCTACCCGGTCCGGGAACCCGGAATCCCCATTCAGATTCGCAGCACCCGTGTTCGCGATAATCCTGGAACACGGATAGTCACGTCCCGCAAGACGAATCATCCCCTCTGTGGCATTGCTGGCCGCAAGGGATTCAGCATGCTCAACATTGAAAAAACGTTGATGAACCACGAACGTGGTTTCGGACGTAAGGTCTTGTCGGCGGTTGAAGAACTTGGCATTGGCTGGGAACACATGCCCACGGGCATTGATACCATATCCCTAATCTTTAAAGACGAAGAACTTGGAACACAGGGTGATAAGCTGATTGACGCCGTGCAACAACGTTGCCGGCCTGATAGTATCGGGTTGGTTTCCGGCCTGGCAATGATTGCTACCGTCGGACTGGGAATGAATCACCATGTCGGTGTCGCAGCTCGCTTGTTTACGGCGCTTTCAGAAGCGAAGGTAAACATTCGCGTCATCGATCAGGGTTCATCGGAAATGAATATCATCGTCGGGGTGGAAGAAGAAGCATTGAGTCGTTCTGTAAACGCTATCTATCGCGCTTTTGAAACCTGGGAATAAACCTACTATGCGACGACACACGAAGATTGTATGCACCATCGGCCCTGCCTCCGCCAGCGCCGAAATGGTGGAAAAACTTATTGACGCGGGCATGAATGTCGCACGACTGAATTTTTCTCACGGAACGCACGAAACCCATCTGCGCCAGTATGAAATAATTCGTGAGGTTGCTGCGAGAAAAAAAGCCAACATTGCCGTACTGATGGACCTCCAAGGCCCGAAGATCAGAACGGGCAAGCTGGAAGCCCCCCACTCCGTAGAGCTGGAGCCTGGGAATCCCTTTACGATAACTGCTGAGAAGATCGTGGGCAACGTATCCCGCGTTTCCACCACCTATACGAAACTCCCCTACGACCTGAAACCCGATGACCGCATTCTAATGGCCGATGGCACCCTGGAACTGCGGGTGGTCGACGTTGCGCCACCGGAAATCCACTGCGTCGTTGTCCGGGGCGGCACGCTGGGTGAGAGTAAAGGCATCAATCTTCCTGGCGTCAAAATCACGGAGCCTTCCCTTACGGAAAAAGACCGCCGCGACCTCGAATTCGTGATTGCCCAAGGCGCGGATTATGTTGCCCTTTCCTTTGTGCGCTCACCCGAGGACATTTCTGAACTGCGCCAAATCCTTCGGGATGCCAACTCGGAGACGGGTATTGTGGCAAAAATAGAGCGTCCAGAAGCCTTGGATTGCTTCGATGAAATCGCCTCCCTCAGCGACGTGATCATGGTGGCCCGTGGCGATCTTGGCGTGGAAGTAGACTTTGAAGAAGTCCCGAGCATTCAGAAACGCCTAATCCGAACCTGCAATGAACTCGGTGTTCCTGTCATCACGGCGACCCAGATGCTTGAGTCCATGATAGAGGAAGATCAGCCAACCCGCGCCGAAGTAACGGACGTGGCCAACGCCATCTATGACGGCACCGATGCGGTCATGCTTTCGGGCGAAACGGCCTCTGGAAAATACCCTATCGAGGCCTGCACGGTCATGCACCGCGTTGCACTCCGTACGGATATGGAGCTTCACAAGAACGTTCTTGAACGTCGACTGATTCACCTTCGTCATCAAGAGCTTCAAACCCGCCGCCAGGGCCTTGCGGGCGTGCGCATCAACTCCTACGCGGATGCTATCGGTCAGGCCGTATTCCGCATGTCCACGAGTCTGGAAATCGCTCGCATCGTATGTTTCACCACGACAGGATATACTGCTGGTGCCATTTCTCGCTATCGGCCAAAAGTCCGCATTACGGCATTTACAAACCGCGAAACCACCTGCCGGAAGTGCGCGTTGATGTGGGGCGTTTCCACCGTATTGACCAAGGATTTTGATGAAATTGAAGGGTTGGTTGCTGAAGTGGAAGAAAAATTAATTCACTATCAGGCCGCCGAAGTTGGGGATACCATATTGATTGTTGCGGGCACGCCACTTGCCGCTGGTGGTCGCACCAACCTGTTGAAACTACATACCATTGGAGATCCCGCGTAAGGAATCTCCCTGGTAAAGGGCAGTAATGACCTAATATCCTGTTGCCCATGAATTATCATTAGTTTGTGAAGCAGCGAGGGAGTCCAGTGGGATTCCCCGCTGTTTTCTCGCTTTCCTTCGATGGATTTGCCATGAGCCTTACAGAGCTAAAAAATACCCATTCCGAAGTGGAGGATGACTGGTTCACCCGGGCTTTCGACGCCCTCTACCCCATCATCTACGCCCACCGGACCGTTGAAGCGGCTACGGCTGAATCTGCCTTTGCCATTGAGCAGCTACAACTCTGCCCCTCCGGCTCGGTACTGGATCTCTGCTGCGGCAACGGCCGCCATATGGTCCATCTCCTTAAGCACACCCCCCACGTCTTCGGATTGGATTATTCCACGGCACTGCTCGGTTTTGCCCGGGAGCAATTGGGTGCGACGGGCGCACTACTTCGTGCCGATATGCGCGCCATACCCTTTGAAAATGCATTCGATGCGGTCGCCAATTTTTTTACGAGCTTTGGCTATTTTCAGACCGATGAGGAAAACCTCGCTGTTGCTGAAGGCATCGCCCGTTCCCTGAAGCCCGGCGGTCGTTTCTTCATGGATTATCTGAACCCGGAGTATGTTCGTGCTCATCTCGTGGCCGAGAGTTCCCGC
Organism: uncultured bacterium; assembly: GCA_963977445.1. Taxonomy (GTDB): domain Bacteria; phylum Hydrogenedentota; class Hydrogenedentia; order Hydrogenedentales; family JAEUWI01; genus JAEUWI01. The sequence continues at coordinate 10,491 of CAXBPH010000098.1, forward strand.
CGAGCGGATAGTTACGATATCTCGGAGCACCGATGGGTCGACGATCAATCCGAACGGGTGAACAAAGTCATGAAAATTCACCGTGATGGAAAACTCGTCAGTCAAACATCGGAGTCGGTAAAACTGTATACCCCCGATGTGCTTCAATCCCTCCTCGCCGAAGCCGGACTGGTCGTGGAAAATCGATTTGGAAACTATGACGGAAGTCCAGTGGGGCCAGACAATCCCCGACAAATACTTGTTGGTGTTCGGAACTGATTCATGCCATCTCTGATCGACGACTATATCGCGGGTGAATCGAAATTACTGAGGCACTATGCGGCCTCCCCAAAAGACGTATTCACCCATGCTATTCCACCACGCCCTTGGGATCCCACACTCACCGAAGAGTTGACGGCCTATCAGGCCTATCTCGGTGCACCCAAGGCGGTAAATGGCGATGCAGGTGTCTTCATAACGGGACAGCAACCGGGCATTTTCACGGGGCCACTCTATACCATCTACAAAGCGATCACGGCGATCCAATTGGCGGAACAAGCCACCGCGATGACGGGGAAGCCCTTCGTTCCCATCTATTGGGTCGGCGGCGATGATCACGACTTCGAGGAAATCAGTCGGGTCCATCTTCTGAACAAACAGCACACGCCCATTTCATTAGCGCTGGACGCCGCGCCGGATCAACCTCCCCTCTCTATTTTTAGACTTCCCGTCTCCCATGACCTCCATACCTTGGTGGAACGGGCGGCCACCGAAGCACCTGGTTCGGAGTTTTCCAATGAGATTCGGGAATTCCTGCACGATACGGTAGAAGATTCCGGCAATCTTTCCGAGTGGCATGCCCGCATCATGGCGCGCCTCTTTCGCGATACGCCGCTGCTCATTTTTACCCCCGAACTCGACGCCGCCCGTCGCGTAGCCATTCCCATCTTTGAACGGGAAATACGTACGCCCCTGGAGAGCACGGCCCAGCTAAACGGTGGTGGTGCCCTATTGGAAGAATCTGGTTATGGCGCGCAGGTGGTTAAGGACGATACAAGCTGTAACTTCTTTATCGAGCATAAGCAAATGCGCTGTCGCGTCCGCTACGTAGATGGCCAGTTCGTAGTCCCCGAGACCGGTGAACGTTTTGACCAAGAGGCCATGTTGGCGTGGCTACACCGGTCGCCCGAAGCCTTCACGGCCAATGTCGCCCTGCGTTGCGTGGTCCAGCAGACCTTGTTCCCCACCCGCGCCTATATCGCGGGCCCCGGTGAACTCGCCTACTGGGGGCAGCTTAAAGGAGTCTTCGCCCATTTTGACCAATCCATGCCCGTGGTTTACCCACGCATGCGGGCCGTCCTGACGACGCTCAAGACCAACAAACTCTTAAGCAAGTATAAGCTGACACCATTCGACCTGAATGCACCCCTGAACGACCTGGAAGAAGCCGCGTTGCGATGTGGAGCACAGGACCCCAGTCTCGCCCTCTTTGACGCACGACGATCCGCTATAGGCGAGTCCTTGCGTGGTCTGGAATCCGATTTGGATGGTCTTGGCAAGAAAGGCCGCGGCGCAAGTGATCTGGCGCGACAGTTCTCCGCGCAGGTAACCCAGTCCATGGAGCACCTGGAGCGTAATCTGCTCCGGGCCGATGAGACCCGAACGGCAACCGTGCGAAATCAGATTACCCGGCTCAGCACGGAGCTGGCCCCCGAACGTAAGCCCCAGGAACGGTACTACACACTCTTTTCCTGGCTCTTTCAGTATGGCTGGGATTTAATTCCGACCCTTCATGAACGACTCGACCTGGAAAATATGGGCGTGCAGGAGGTCGAGTTGTGAGATTTGACGTCCTCGCTATAGGTGCCCATCCGGACGATGCCGATCTTGGCGTAGGTGGCCTCTTGTGCAAACTCGCCAAGGCGGGTAAGCGGACGGCGATTCTCGACTTGAGCGAAGGCGAGCTGGGTTCCCGTGGCACCGTTGCCGAGCGTCGTGAAGAAGCGTCCGCAAGCACAACAATTCTGGGCGTCACCACGCGATTTAACGCCCAGCTACCCGATGGTGGCATTACGAATTCCATGGAGCAGCGTCTCGCACTGGTCCGTATCCTCCGGGAGACCCGCCCGACCATCGTGCTGGGCCCCATGGAACCCGATCGCCATCCCGATCACGAGGGTGCGCATAAACTCGTGAAAGACGCGTGCTTCTTCTCGGGTGTCCACGGCATCGACACGGGACAAGTCCCCCACCGCCCAACGACGGTGTATGGCTACTATGCCTACCAGGAAGGGGAGAAACTCCCAAGCCACGTGGTCGACATTTCAACCGTATTCGAGCGAAAGATGGATGCCCTGCGCAGCTTTCGTTCTCAATTCTATAACCCGGATTATGAGGGCGCAGCGACCCACGTTGCCTCTCAACAGTTCTGGGACAGCATCGAAACCAGGGCAGCTTATTGGGGAAATCGCATCGGGGTTCGCTATGGCGAGCCCCTCTATGGCACACTGCCCGTTGCGATGGATCTTCCGCCTGAACTGGAGGAACAATCATGAAAATTGGAATTACGTGCCACCCCTCTGCGGGGGGCAGCGGCATCATGGCTACCGAACTCGGCTTTGCCCTGGCGGAACGGGGCCACACGGTTCATTTCGTCACCTCCGAGCCGCCCTTTCGCCACAACGCCTACCGTGAAAATATCTTTTTCCACTACGTAGACTCCGTTTCCTATCCTCTGTTTCGCACGCCCCCCTATTCGCTTGCACTGGCCACGAAGATCTGCGAAGTCGCCGAAGAACACAATATTGAGTTGTGGCACGCCCACTATGCCATCCCCAACGCCGCGGCGGCCATTTTCGCCAATGAGATGTTGCCCGAAGAAAAGAAATTTGGCATCATCACCACTCTCCACGGCACGGATATCACGCTGGTGGGTAGCGACCCGTCTTTCTATCGCATTACTCGCTTCGCCATGGAGCGGAGCTGTGCCGTTACAGCCGTTTCTCAGTGGCTGAACGACGAGACCATGCGTGAATTTCAGTTGGCCCGCCCCATCAAGACCATCTACAACTTTCTCGATCACAGCAAGTTTAACAACGATGCCGTAAAACGTTGTCAATTGGGGTGCGGGGATGAAAAAATCCTCATGCACATCTCCAATTTTCGCCCGGTAAAGCGGGTTACCGATGTGGTCCGCATCTTCAAGAAAGTCCTGGATCAGATTGACGCAACACTCGTCATGGTCGGTGAAGGCCCAGAGCGTATGGCGGCCGTTGGCGTGGCAAAACAGCTCGGCATTTCCGACCGCATCAAGTATCTGGGCAATTACGAAAATATTGAGTCCATCATTCCATGCGCCGACCTCGTTCTCCAACCCAGTGAGCATGAGAGCTTCGGGTTGGTACCCCTGGAAGCCATGGCCTGTCGGGTCCCCGTGATTGCAACCGCCAGCGGCGGCATCACGGAAGTTATCGAGCATGGCGTCTCCGGATACCTTTGTGAGGTTGGCGACATTGAGCATATGGCCCAATGTGCCCTCGAAATACTCACCAACCCAGAACTGGCGGCCTCCATCGGTCAGCGTGGTCAGGAGCGCGCCCAGTCGGGCTTCCGTCGGGATGATATCGTCGCCCAGTATGAAGCGGTCTATGATGAGGTCCTCGCAATGCGACGGGCGGGCTACACGAACAAAATGAGCGCCTACGCATAAGATTACTGTGTACGAAAACTCCTCTGTAAATTCAATGTGGGGCTTGTCTTCCATTGTCCGTGAAGGCTAGAATGCGGCGGTTGAATCACTGACGTCGGGCGTGTCCCGACCCGTCGCGGCTGGAAAGGATTCTCGTATCTCCCGTGGATAACCCCAGCACCGAGGAACCTTCATTTCTCCCTGGACGCTCCCACTGCTTCTTCTGGGGCGGTGTGTTTACACTCCTGGGAATCGTACTGTTCCTTCCCCCGTTATTTTCGTATTTCAGCAGCGACGACTTCCTCCACCTGAGCACCATCATGAATGGGGCCCTGCCCTTTGCCCCCACCGGCAATGGCCTCGGATTTTACCGGCCGATCATTGGCTGGAGTCTCTGGCTGGAATACCAACTCTGGGGACTCCATCCCTTCGGCTACCACGCCAGCAATGTGCTCATGCATCTCCTGAACAGTATGCTCGTTGCAATACTCGCCGCATTACTCCTGCCAGCGGAGCGAAAGAATCCATTCGTGGCCGTGGGAGCCGGACTCATCTTTTTGACCATGGCCTGCCACGCCGAGCCCGTATCCTGGATTTCAGGCAGGACCGACCTGCTGGCCACGTTTTTTGCCTTGCTCAGTCTTTGCGCATTGGCCTATGGCATCCGCAAGCCTTCACCGAGGATGTTGTTTGCTTCCCTCGTGCCCTTTGGGCTTGCCTTGCTGTCCAAAGAGTCGACCATCGCCCTCCCCATTCTCGTCCTCGCGATTGCCGTCTACCTGAGGAGTATGGATCGCTGGCGTGTGTCCCGTAGTTGCTGGTTGACCGCGCTGGCACTCGGGGTGTTGGTACTCTGCGGCTACTTCGCGATTCGCTATTGGAACCTTGGATCCTTTGTCGGCGGCTACGGCGTTCGTGGTCATCTTCGCTTCCACCAGGATCTCCTCGCGCAGGCCATGTCCCGTTTTGCGTGGCGCGTCTACTGTCCGCCGCTGCCCCAGTGGACCGAAGGCATTCTCGAACCCCATGGCCGTCGCCTGGCGGACATCGTTACGATACTCTTTTTCCTTCACGGGCTTGCCTGGTCGTGGCTCGCCTGGAAGTCTCCGGCACGGCGTACCGGGCTGTTTCTCTATGGGGCCTTCTGGATCGCCCTGCTCCCCGTCATTAATATTCGCATCTATTGGACGAATTCCGAGAGCGAACGTTTTCTCTATCTTGCATCCTTATTCGCAGCACTCGGGGCGGCATGGGCGATAAACGCCCTTCCCAAGGCCTCTTGGCGGCTAACGGTGCTCCTGCTTCTCCTCTCCATGCAGGCTTTCTTCCTCACCCAGTCCAATCTGCGTTGGCGCGATGCCAGTTTCATCGCACGGGACATTGTGGAAGGCATCCAACGTGTATCCGGTGATGAAGCCATCATCCTGACCAACAAGCCTGATTCCCTAGACGGCGCAATTGTATTCCGCACCGGTCTACCGGAGGCCCTTCATTTTTTCGGGCCAACACCGAAGCCCTCCCTGTCTGTTGAAGTACTCTTTGCCACAACCCTCTACCAGCGGAACAGTACCTTCACGCTTGTTGAGGAATCGGTAGACACGTCCACCTTCCAGCTCACCGCCACAGACCCGGACTCCGTCATGGTGGAGGAAGATAGCCTGGATAGCATTGTGACGGTAGACGGCAATGAACGACGTGCCACGTTTCATTTTCGGATACCATTGCGGGACCAAAAACTTCTCTACTATACTGACGGCGAGATACGGGGCCCGTCGCGCCCACCCAACCCTATCGACCCTACGGAACGGTGACATCCATTGCCTTCGACCTTTGCCAACCTATACATAACGCTCTTCATCGCTATACTCCTCGGCCTCAGCGGCTGCGGTAATGAGGACAACTCGAAAATCGCGGCACTCCCGGGCGCAAACTACAACATCGCCATCATCCTGGTGGATACACTGCGTCCGGACCATCTTGGTTGTTATGGCTACGACAAGCCGACCTCACCCACCATCGACAAACTCGCTGCCGAAGGCGTTCTTTTCGAAAACGCCTACTCCGCATCAACCTTCACCGGCGAAGCCGTTTCCGCACTGTTTACGGGCCGTCCACCGGCCATGAACTCCACCGGCCTCGGCTGGACCTCTCGCCCCACGCCCATGGACGAAAACTTACCGAAACGCCTCGAAGCGGCCGGATACAAGACGGGGATTTTTTCCACGTCCTTCGTCATGCGCTTCCGGGGCTTCTATGACAGCTTTCAGGAGGCAGAGCTCTTTCCCGGCATGGCAAATTCCTCGTCCTTGGACACCCAACTTACGGATGCCGCCCTCGACTTCTCCAAACGACATCAAGGTGAGCGAACCTTTCAATACCTGCACTATTACGCGCCCCACGCCCCCTACAACCCACCTCCCGAAAATCTGGCCCCCTTTCACCTGGACCGGGCGGTTCTTACCCCCTCCGAAGACAGCCATCCCGCAGCACTCGTGTCTGAAGGCATGGAGAAAAACGACCCTCGTCTCGCCGAATTCAAGAAACACTATGACGGCGAAATCGCCTTCATCGACCAGTCCATCCAACGCTATATCGACGGATTACGGGAACTCGGGCAACTCTCCAATACCCTCATTGTTCTCGTCTCTGACCATGGCGAGGAATTCATGGAGCATGGATTCGCCGATCATGCCTGGACGCTCTATGAGGAGACCCTGCGCATCCCCCTCATCATCTGGGCTCCCGACCTTATCGATGGTCAACGGGTACAGGAACGGGTTTCCATCTGCGATGTCATGCCCACCGTGTTGCAATTAACCCACCAGGGCTACCGCGCCCCCGAAAGCACCGTGGCAGGCCAAAGCCTTTTCGTACCCGGCGAAACGGCCTGGACCTATAGCCCGCGGACGAATCCCATTTACGCCTCTCTCTTCCCAGAGAGTCGGGCACAACTCCATGCGGTACTCTACGACGACTTCAAATACATTGCCGGACCCCGATGGCTCGATGGCGACGCCTGTCGTCGATTCTGGTTTTTACAGGGCACCATGGCGACCAAAGCAAAGTCCGCTGATTTTCTCCCGCTCGATCCGTGGGCACCGCCCATGCATGAAGCCCTCTACAATCTTCGTGAAGACCCTGGCGAGACCAATAATCTCCTGGACACCGACGATGCACTTGGTGAAACGGGGCGCAGGCTGTTGGGCGAATACAAAGACGCCGGCGCGCCCTATCAAAAGGAAGGGGCCCCTACCACCCTCATCGATCCCTTTGACCATGCGTTCGTCGAGTCGGCCCTTCAGGACCTGAAAGATTCAAGCGATTCAAAGGATGCAACTCCCCCCGAGGAAAGTCGAATCAGTCCCGAGGTCATTGAGAGTCTCGAAACCATGGGCTATTTGTGAGTCTTAGAACATGCCGTCTGGCCTGAATCACCAGCCGGGAACACCCTGCTGTTCCACCAGTGCCACGACGATCCGGTCCCGGAGTTGGACGGTATCGTCAGGCCGAAAGCAGGAATGCTGAAGTACCCCATCCAGTTCCTCCCGAGAAGGAAGACCCCCAATAATCCGGTGGGCCGCCGCGAGATTCAAGGAGGTCGATTCGGCAACAAAGTAGTCCGCCAAGTCTCGAAATATGCCTTCGCCACCTGAACTTCTACGGGTGACACTCTCCGCCGCGTAAATCCGCTCAAAGGACGCACCAAAGTCACCCACATGCCGTTGCTCGACAAAGAGTCGCTTCAGGTCGCCCCCGGCCGATTGAACATAGGCATTGAGCAACCCGTGAAACACTTCTTTGGGTGTCCCCGTTTCGGGGTTACAGGCATCCAACTGGGCCACGAGACGTTGCATCGCCGTCAAACGACATATCTCTGTGGTGCCCTCGTAGAGCCGGGTTACCCGGGCATCCCGAAACGCCTTCGCCGCCGGATACTCCTCACTGAAACCATAGCCGCCATAGAGTTGGAGCATGTTGTCGGTGAAGGTACCCAATGATTCCGTTGCAAAAGCCTTAACCAAGGCACATTCGAGGGCGAAGCCCTGGAGAACCATCAATCGGTCTCGAGCCTCCAGTACGGCACCATCTCCACGGGCCGCCGTAAGGGCCGACTCCATGGCACTGGCAACACGATAAACGGTGGACTCCGCAGCGTAGACCAGGGAAGCCATGCGTGCCAGTCGATCACGGAGCATGCCAAACTCCGAGATGGAATGGCCAAAGGCCCGTCGTTCGCTTGTGTAGGTGATGGCTTGGGGCAATAGACTTTTCATTTTACCCACACACGCGGCCGCCAGCTTGAGTCGGCCCACGTTGAGCATGTTTAGCGCTATCTTGTGGCCCTGTCCCGGTTCACCGAGGACACCGTCGTGCTCTACGTCCACATCCTCGTAGGAAACGCTACAGGTAGACGAGGCATGCTGCCCCAGTTTGCGTTCCTCAGGTCCCACAGAAACACCCATGACCCTCCCATCAACGAGAAAGGCCGTAACCCCCACCTCAGGAACCCGTGCGAAGGTGATAAAGCAGTCCGCATAGGCACCATTGGTGATGAATTGCTTGGCACCATTGATACGGAAACCCGATGCCGTGGGCACCGCACGCGTCTTCAGGGCCAGGGCATCAGAACCGCAATGGGCTTCGGTAAGGGCAAAGGCCATGATACATTTTCCAGAGGCCGCGCGGGGCAAATAGCGCGCGCGCTGATCGGCATCGCCAAAGCAGGCCACAGGCAACATTCCCACCCCCTGGTGGACCATAAACCCAACACTCAGGCTGTTTCCCCAGCCCATGGCTTCCCCCAGCAGGGTGGCATCCAAAACGCCAAACCCAAGGCCGCCATCTGCCTCATCGAGTTCTGCGCAGAAGACCCCGAGTTCTGCACACTTCTGAAAGAGGGAACGGGCGAGGCCATCGTCCTTTCGGGCCAAGGCGTCTTCGGTCGGCCCCATCGTTTCCAGGCAGAACTGCTTCACGCTCTCGTAAAACAGCCGTTGGGTGTCCGTCGCGTGTTCTGGAAACCAAAGGGCACCCCCGTCCGCAGCACCACCAAAAAAGCACTCACCCATGGTCACCTACCCTCTGCAATTGCGTTTAACTATGCTACAGCTTGCGTGAGCTTCCCCGCCCTCGCTATGATTCGGCACCACCAGCGCCTACCGATATACACCACTATACGCCGCTGACATGGAAAGGTCGAAATGTCTCTCAGGCTGCCCAAATTTACTGACAGCGCCACCGCAACGAAACTCCTTACGAACTTGGGTGAGGAATTCGCCGTCGTAGCCAATCTCTCTCATGTCTTCCCACCCTACGAGCTCTATCCCCTCGCTCCCGGACGAAAACGACTGGCCCACCGGCTTCGTGCTGCGGTGATGGATATGGACGGCACGACAACGACCACGGAGCCCCTCTGCATCAATGCGCTGGAGACGATGGTCGGACGAATCAGCGGCAAAAACACCCAACCCGATTGGCCGGGCCTCGATCCAAGAACCGACTACCCCCACATCATCGGCAACAGTAGCACCCGCCATGTGGAATACCTCCTTCAGACGTATGGCCATACCATTCAACCTCAATTGTTCATGGAGGCCCTGGTGCAGGCGGCCGCGTGGACCCTGGGGTTTTCGCAGGATGCATCGCGAAAATCGGACCTGGAAAACATGCTGGACATACTGGGCATAGACCGACTTAAGTCGGACCCGCGATTCCGTGTGCTATGCACCACCGAACGCCATGACGGCAACGACGAGCGCTCCGCGATTGGGACGCTCGCCTCCGAGCTCATAGACGCCTTCCCGGGCACCGACTTCCCACGACTCACCCGGGCCGCGGTGGAGATCTATTACCAACGCTACCATGAGTTATTGTCCGCGGTCGCCTGCGCCAATGGAGCACCCCTGCCTGCCTACATTGGCGCGCCGTCGGATGGCCTGCTGATTCAACCCATGCCCGGTATTGGAATGTATCTTGCCCTCGTAACCGGTATGTTGGGTGATGAAGCCGCAACATGCTATGCACCACTGGCGGCCCACCTGAAAACATCGGGCATCGCGATATCATTGCCCGTCGATGACGGTGAGGCCCAACTGGCCTCGCTGGGAAGGCATTTTAAGGCCCACCCGGCGCGGGTAGCCCTCGTCACATCCTCTATCGCCTACGAAGCGCAGGTTGTCCTCGACGAAGTCTTCCGCCAGCTCTATGATGAGGTCCTGGACTGGGGATTGTCTCAGGAATGCACAACGCGTATACGGAATCGATTCCAGTCACCAACGACCTTCTACGATGCCATCGTTACCGCCTCAGACTCCTGTGAAATGCGCCTGAAACCCCACCGCGATCTCTATTCCCTGGCCTTGGGCCGCCTTGGCCTCCATCCAGATGAATTTGGTGATGTGGCGGGATTCGAGGATAGTGAATCAGGAACCATTGCCATTCGTGCGGCAGGGATTTCCGTCTGCTGTGCCCTGCCTTTTCACCTGACCACCGGGCACGCTTTCGAAGCAGCGACGCACACCTGTGTTGGAGGACTCCCCCAGGTCATCCTCCAGGAGCGCTGTTTCCTGCCCGAATAGGTCCCCCAGCAGCCCCTACTTCACCACGGAACCCGCACCAACGCCCAGTCGATTGCCTGTGAAGGTCATATTCTCTTCACTGGTCTGGTTGTAACGTATGGGTTCGCCAGAGGTGTCGTAGATGGTGTTATATTCCACCGTGAACCCTTTACTGCCTTCATCAAAGAAGATACCGTTGTTGGGCGCACCTCCATGGGCATAGATGCTCCGGTGTACATCGTGAAACAAATTGCCCCGAATCACCGCTCCAGGCTGGAAACCGAGGGTGTAGAGGCACCCGCCATCGGCCAGAATTTTCATCGTATCATGCACGTGATTCCACGCGATGAGGGCGTCCTGCTGACTGGTCTTGGATTCGTTCCAGCGGAACCCCACCGAAATCCCCGTATAGGGCATGTCGCGGACCACGTTTCGGGTAATCTCCGTCCCCTGTGCAAAGGCATCAAATACACCGACACATCCATGATTGATGGCACCGCAGCGTTCAATCAGGTTCTCATTGATGACGTTGGCCAGAGGCACATCTACCGGACGGGTCCAGTCGGCGGAAAGATAACCATCTTCCCCTGCAGACTCACGGGCCATTTCGCCGATGCCACGCCAGCCAACCATCACCCCGTTACCGCCAATATCTGCGATGGTACACCCTTCAACACGATTCCCCCGAGCGCCAGCTCCAAATCCGATTCCGCAGGCACCCAGATTCGAAATGAGGGCATTCTTAACGCTGCATTGCTCGGCATAGAGAAAAGAAAGGGCCAGGGGCAAGACGTAGGTTGGCTCTTCGATGCGGGTGCCGTAATGGCCGGCCTGTATGCCCATATAGCCAAAGGCCGGCAGTTCCCAACGGGTGTGGGCGAAATTAATACCTTCGAAGTGAAGATTGTAGAGGGGGGCGTCTGCCGTACCGTGGACCTCCATGAGCGACTCGGCGACGGGGGCGACAAAGCGTCGCGTATTGGGGTCCTCCCCTTTGGCCGCCTGGTAAGTCAGGATGCCCGTGCTCTCATCGAGGTACCATTCACCCGGCACATCCACGAAGGGCAAGGCATTCTCCACATAGGTCGGTTTGTTGTTACTCGCACTCGTCATGGAGCCATGACCTATCCAGCCCATGGGATTGCTTAGTTTCAGTGTGCGATCGCTGGATGACATGATACCCACGCGGGAAATGGACCAGTTTTGAAACATGACCAGTTCGGCATTAAATCCGGCCAGATTCTCCACCCCGGGCGAGGTATCGAGAACGATACCCGTAAGGTCGTCGGAAACACCGGCTACCCGAAGAATATCCGGGGCGTTGGGGAAACGTCCCCGGGGCAGCCGCTCCCCATCGGCAAAGAGCTGCCGAAATTTCCACGTTCCGGCGGCAACGTCGGGAAGGGTAACGGTCCATTGATTGTTTTTTCCGACCACCCAGTCGGTAATGATTCGCCCACCCGATAGCTGCGCCGATTCCCCCGGATAGGCGGCATAGGTCACCCGGTATTCTTTGTCCCCCCCATCCGACGCATCGAAATGGAGCGGTGCGGTGAGAGTGTAAACGCCTTCGCGCAGAAATATGGTTACATCGCTCTTCAGGTCGCCATGGCCGGCCCGCACCGCCTGTTGAGCAGCGTGCACGGTGGCAAACGGGGCCTCCAGAC
>CAXBPH010000099.1:0-22179 GCA_963977445.1 uncultured bacterium
TGCCTCCGGCACTTGAAGTATCAATTGAATCATCCCCACTAATTGCCCATGAACCTTAAAAACTTATCGCCGCCGCACGGACAAGCCCCTCGGGACTCGTCCGTGCTGGCGGTTTTTTCTCAGGTGTTCATAACGGCAACGGGGCCCATTACCCGCTGCACGATGGCATCCAGCTCGTCGGCATCCACCGCGCCCGGGACCGTATCGGCGAAGGCCACAAAGGCCTCGTAGATCCGATCCCGCGCTTCATCGGGCACCACGTGGCCCTGTTGGCGTGCCATGTGAATAACCGCGTTGCGGCCCGACCGCGCCGTGAGGACAAAGTCGTGACCGGCCCGGCCCACCAATTCCGGCGCAACGTATTGATAGTTTTCCGCGGCTTTGAGGATTCCGTCCTGATGGATCCCCGAGCTGTGGGTGAAGGCGTTGCCGCCGACGATAGCCCGGTTGGCCTGGACCGCCACGCGGGTAACTTTCGCTACCGTAGCGCTGATGGCATTGAGGCCTTCAAGTCGGATACCCGTGTTGCCGATGTCCTTCATGGCGAGAATGACGGCGATTTCTTCGAGGGCGGTGTTACCCGCCCGCTCGCCGATGCCATTGATGGTGCATTCGACCTGACGCGCCCCCGCCTTTACCGCAGCAAGGGCATTGGCCGTGGCAAGCCCCATATCGTTGTGACAATGGGCCGACACGATAATCTCGGGGGGCAAAAACGCAACAACATCATAAATCATGGGGCCAAACTCGTCGGGCGTCATGCAACCCACCGTATCGGCTATGTTAATACGGGTCGCACCCGCCTCTACCGCGACTTGGGCGCATTGGCGGAGAAATATGGGATCGCTCCGCGTGGCGTCTTCCAGGCTGAATTGAACCTCGCTGGACCAACGCCGCGCACGGCGGACGCTCTCGGCAATGCGTTTTATCAACGTGGCCCGACTCACACGAAGTTTATGGGTCATGTGTATGTCGGAGGTGCCGATGACCAAATGCATAACTGGTCGCGCAGCACCCTGCAAGGCCTCGCCGGCCGCATCGATATCACTCTCTATACAGCGCGACAAGGCGGCCACCTCCGCATCGCGTACCACTTCGGCAATCGCACGGACGGCCGCCCTGTCGCCGGGGGACGACGCAGGAAATCCCGCTTCTATGGTCGTCACCCCCAAGGCTTCCAGGTCTTGGGCGATTGCCACCTTATCTTGAATATCTATATGCACACCCGGGGTCTGTTCACCATCCCGAAGTGTTGTATCTAAAACCCGAATCATTCGCTGCATCGTTGCACACTTTCATTGGTTATAGTTTTTAAAAAATACACCACATTCAACGTGTGCGTAGCAGTTTGTAGATTCGGGCTATCGCAGCCCCAATTCCATTCCACTTCCCTCCTTTCCGTTTTGCGCGCCTACCGCGTCAAGAGACAAAAAAAAGGCCACGAGCTTTAGCCCGTGGCCTCTATGAAAACCCCTCAGGGTAACTAGCGAATAATAATTCGAGGCACAACGGACCTACGATCCTCCAGCAGCTGGAGGAGTGGGAGTCGTAGTTCTAAGCTATGCATCGAATTGGTAAACATTGTATTTCCTTGTTAACGGACTTTACCACAGCCATTGAATTTTTGCAAGTAGATGAACAGCGACCCAAACCTGATAGTAATGTGAAATACCTTGAACTGAATTCCGCAAATACACTACACTGATCAATAGATCATGACGTGTAGGGCAGGGGCGACGTAGTTGGATTTCGCATTTCCTCGAGGAGGCGAAGCAGCTTCCCCTGCAATCACCCCAATTCTTCGGGAGAGATACGTATGGAAAACTCAGGTGACGCGCAAACGGCGATGGATTTCAGTCGTATCCAAGACACCTCTGACGGAGATGTCGAGTTCGAGCAAGAACTCTTCACTGTTTTTTTGGAAGACTGTGAGGCGCGCATCGGATTGTTGCGCGCCGCTATTTCCAGCGAGAGCCTCGCACCTGTACACATGGAAGCCCACACCATAAAAGGCGCGGGTGCCAATGTTGGAACGAGCAAGCTCCACGATATCGCTGCCGATATTGAGCGACTGGACGCCGGTGCTCTCGCCGAAAAAGGCAGCGCCCTGTTTGGCGAACTGGAGACAGAGTTTGTTCGCGTCAAAACGGCGATAACTGACTATCTGAATAAACAAAAAGCATAGTCTGAGGGCGGCACACCCTGATGGGCGTTTCCGCTTGCTCCCACGTGCGGCTACTCTCTAGATGGTATAGTGGGTCTGAGGGGCACAGGTGGGGTATAATCCACGGCACGCAAGGAGGCTACTATGCTGGAAGTTGAAATACTCGGGGTAAGTCAGGCTGAAGAACATCGCTATCCCCTCGTGCTGCTGCGCCACGAAAGCCGCGTGCTCCCAATTCTTGTTGGCATTCCGGAAGCCAGTGCCATACAAATCGGTCTGCTCGGAGAAAAAACCGCCCGCCCGATGACACACGACTTGATATGCAACCTGCTCGCAGGCCTTCGCGGCGAGTTAACGTCGGTCAATATTTACAAGCTGGAAAATGAGACCTTCCTCGCCCACCTCAATGTGGAGCAGAAAAACAGCGAAGGTGAAGTGGAGCAAATTCTCCGCATTGACACCCGCCCCAGTGATGGTATTGCCATTGCGGTCCGCCGTGGGTGCCCCATACTCGTGGCGGAAGAAGTCATGGATGCCGCTGCCCAGGATGCATCCATATTGGGCGACGAAGACAACGATGATTCGGAAGATTCCGAAGAGGAATACTAAGCTCCCCGCGCGGAAGACAGATTGCTAAACCGGCGTACGTAACAGGTCGATGAATTTGTGATTGGCCTTGGGAAATGCGTAGTCGTCAAATTCGTCGGGGCCAATCCATTTCAATTCGGTATGGACCTTCGATTTTGGCTTTCCAGAAAGTATGGTACACCGATATACACCCAGCGTTACTTTCAAATGGGTGTAGGCATGCCGGACCGACGCTATCATCCCACCGACCTTTACCTCGACGCCTAATTCTTCCTCGCACTCCCGACGCAAGGCTTCCTCGTGGGTTTCTCCAGCTTCCATTTTTCCGCCGGGAAACTCCCACAGCCCCGCAAGCATGCCTTCGGTGCCACGCTTACCGATGAGATACTTACCATCACGCAAAATCACCGCCACGACGATATCTTTGTGGGGCACCGCTTTCTTGGGGCGGCGCACCGGGCGCTTTTCCTGTATATTGCGCTTGTAGGCACCGCACTCAGACTGGATTGGACAGGAGCCGCAGTCGGGCTTCTTGGGCGTGCATATTCGCGCGCCCAGTTCCATCATGCCCTGATTGAAGTCCCCTGGATCGTTAGCAGGCACCAGGGAATCGGCGATGGCCCACAACTTTTTTTCCGTTGCACTGTCTTCAATGGGCTGGGCGATATTGAAAAGGCGGGTCAACACCCGTTTCACATTGCCATCTACGACGGGCACTTGCTCCCCGAAGGCAATACTTGCGATGGCACCCGCCGTATAGCGGCCTACGCCAGGCAGCAACTGGAGCACTTCAACCCGATCCGGCAGGCGGCCGTCATGTTGCTCCATTATCTGCCGCGCCGCTTTGTGAAGGTTTCGCGCGCGGGTATAGTATCCGAGACCTTCCCAGAGCTTCAGCACATCATCCTCGGAGGCCGCCGCCAGGTCGGGCAGGGTGGGCAACGCCTTGAGGAATCGCTCATAGTAGGGCAGGCCCTGGTCCACCCGGGTCTGCTGTAGCAGCACCTCGGAAAGCCAGATATGATAGGGGTCGCGACTCTTGCGCCAGGGCAAGTCACGGGCCTCTTCGCGAAACCAGCGGAGCAGCGATTTGCGGATCGTGGGTGCCTGTTGCATAATGCGTTGGCTTTCTAATTACCGCAGACCTTTGCGATAGTTGAATGAATACGACACCGGGTTGGTGGGTAATAGTCTGTGGCAAATGGTGATCGGAGGCGATTCCCAGGCATTCGTCTGACAACCGTCAGAACGTGCCAACCCAACGCCTCCACAATCAAGATTGTGACTCATGGACGAAAAAGAAATCCAATCGCCTTTTCAACACTTCCAGAATAAGGTGCATGAAATCATTTTCGAGGCCGATACACCGGCCGGAAAATGGTTTGACGTCGCCCTCATCGCGCTTATCGTTCTGAGCGTCATGACCGTCATGCTGGACAGTGTTGAGGCCTACCGGCTGGAACATAGCGCCCTGTTTTATCGCCTGGAATGGGCTTTCACCATCGTATTCACTCTGGAATATCTGCTGCGGCTGATCTGTATCGGGAAACCCATCCGCTACGCGACCAGCTTCTTTGGCGTCGTTGATTTACTCGCCATACTCCCGACCTATCTCAGTCTGGTATTTCCCGGCAGTCACTATTTACTGGTCATCCGATTGCTGCGGGTGCTGCGGGTATTCCGGGTACTGAAAATTGTGCAATATGTGGGCGAAGCCGAGCTACTCATGAGTGCCATGCGGGCCAGCCGACGAAAAATAACCCTGTTTCTCTTTGGTGTCAGCACGGTGGCTATCATCGCGGGCTCCCTCATGTATGTCATTGAAGGGGCCGAAGCGGGGTATACCAGCATCCCCAAGAGCGTCTATTGGTCGGTCGTAACCCTGACGACGGTGGGTTACGGTGACATCTCACCACAGACGCCCATTGGACAAACCATCGCCACGTTCATCATGTTGATGGGGTATGGCATCATCGCGGTGCCCACGGGTATCGTGACGGCTGAAATTGCCCGGGCGACAGGAAAGCAACAAGGTGCGGTCCGATCGTGCCAGTCCTGTGGCGGAGAATTTCACGCCCATGACGCCCGCTTCTGCAAGCATTGTGGGGTGAAATTAAGCTGAGTCCTCGGGCGAATGGTGGGCCGCTACCGACCAGACACGGGCCAATTGCTCTGCCGTAAATCGCAGATTGGTGGCCGCCGTGCTCCGCGCTTCATCCAGGGTTTGTGGGCCCGGGCTGATGGGGTAAATGGCGGTTACGCCGTGGTCCAACAAGGCCTCGGCACCGGGCAATACGCGGCCACCAAGCGCAATGACCGGCACACCGTGGGGCGCAGCCAACTGGGCAAGGCCCGCCGGCGTTTTTCCAAAACAGCTCTGGGCATCCAGACTGCCTTCGCCGGTAATAACGAGATCGGCGCCGGCTATCGCCTGGGGTAAATTGCACAGGGTGGCAATCAACTCCAGACCTTTTTCTAACTTGGCCGCCGCAAAGGCCATGAGCCCTCCGGCTAGCCCACCCGCAGCACCCGCACCGGGCACGTCGCCGATGTGCACCGAAAGGTCCCGGGCGACAATGCGGGCAAAATGGGAAAGGGCGTGATCAAGAATGAGTACATCTTCGGCCGAGGCACCCTTCTGGGGGCCATAAATGGCGGTAGCACCATTGGGACCACAGAGAAGGTTGTTGACGTCGCAAGCCACATAGACATTGATTTCGGCCAGGCGGGGATGACGATTGGTGCCGTCGATACTATCCAGCTGGATCAAATGAACCCCGCCCCGCTTTAATTCGACACCGTGTTTGTCGAGCAGTTTGAATCCAAGTGCCTGCGCCATGCCTGCGCCACCGTCGTTGGTGGCACTCCCGCCGACACCGATAATCACGTCCTCCACGCCGTCATCAAGGGCGTGTATCATCAGTTCACCGGTGCCGTAAGACGTGGTGAGGCACGCGTCTCGCTCGCCTTCAGGGACCAGCATCAGGCCCGATGCCGACGCCATTTCCATGATGGCCACTTTCCCATCCTGGATCAATCCATAGTGGGCCTCGACGGGTTCACCCAGTGGACCGGTGACGGTGAGGGACACCATCTCCCCACCAGAAGCATGGACCACAGCCTCAACCGTACCTTCGCCGCCATCCGCCATGGGAAAACACTGGGTCTCCGCCTGAGGCATACCGGATAGCCAGCCCGATTCAATCGCGGTGGCCACTTCGTCGGCACGGAGACATTCCTTGAAAGAATCGGGAGCAATTACGACGCGCATAACGTGATTCCAGGTAGATAATGGTACAATGGTTGGTCTTTTGACGTAGAGCAGCCTGAGTACGGGCACCATACCCCGTTTTGAACGCGGGATACAAGGGGAAGTAGCGTTACATGAACATTACACGCAGAGAGTTTGTTGGAATTGCCGGTCTGCTGGGTCTTGCGGGTTGTGCCCGCATTGAGCAAAGTCGCCTGGGCCAATTGACGCCGGACCTCGATTTTCGAAAAGATGGTCCCCTCCGATTTGCCACGTTAACCGATCTTCATCTGGTGGATTCCCGAAGTGTCGGCATTCTCGGGCGCGCTATCAACGGCATTAATAACGATGAAACCATCGACTTTGTGGTCCTCCTGGGAGACATTTCCGAACACGGCTCACTGCAGGAAATGAATCTGGCCAAACAGGCCCTTGAGCGGCTGAGAGTTCCCCACCACGTTGTACCTGGCCCCAATGATGTCGTGGCCGGCGCGGAGAATTCGCTCGAGTTTTACCAACGTGTCTTTAAGAAGTCCCAATGGAAAATGCCCATGGGTAACTGGACCTTTATTGGCCTCGACACGAGTTCCGCTACGTCCCCCTCGCTGACACTTAGCGAGGCATCTCTCCAGTGGCTCGACGAGCAACTCGCCCACACCGACCAGAAGCGCCCCCTCGCTCTCTGTTGCCACCATCCGCTGGCACCAGGCACAAAGGGTGATCGACTCGCCAATGCAGAAGACGTGCTGGCGCGCTTTAAGAACCACAACCTTCGGCTGGTCAACTCCGGTCACTATCATGGCAATCAGGAGGAAGAGCGGGATGGCATACTATTTGTCACGACCGCCTGCTGCAGCACGACGGCCGAAAATGCCGACCCGGCTGAACCCAAAGGCTATCGGGTCTTCACGCTGGACAATGACCGTATCGAGCATGAGTTTATGACCGTCCCCGTTTGAGGACACGAAACAGAAAGGCACCATGTTCTACACCACCCTGTTCACACTGATATCCCTTGTGGTTTTCGTGGGAAACAACGTACTTGGTTGGGGAGGTGGTGCCTGGCTGAAGATGACTACATCCACTGGCTTTCTCGCCATGGCGATCAGCGCCGGTGCCTTGCAAAGCAGCTACGGGCGCATGGTTCTTCTGGCCTTGTTCTTTTCGTGGTGGGGAGATTTGTTTCTAATCAGTTCGCGAGACAAGATCTTTCTCATGGGACTTGTCGCCTTTTTTCTAGGCCATGCTGCGTTTGCAGGGGCCTTCCTGGTCCATGGTGTCGACGTAAAATATACGGCAATTGCCCTGGTCCTATGCCTGGTGCCCCTGGCCCTCATCATCAACTGGCTTACCCCCCACCTGGGCAGCATGCGTATCCCCGTCTATGCCTATATGGCTATCATCACTGTCATGGTCACCTTGGCAGCCGGCACGTGGGGACGGGGGGCGACGGCGCTGATACTAGTCGGTGCCATCCTTTTTTACCTGTCGGACCTATTTGTGGCCCGCGGACGTTTCGTCACCCCAAGCCCCTGGAATCGACATCTGGGCCTGCCGCTGTATTACGTCGCCCAGATGTTGCTCGCCCTCAGTATCCAAAAGGTCAACGAAATGCGGGGCTAGCAACCCCGGTTCGCAGGCGCTACTCTTTCAACACCAGGTCGATACACATAACCGCTGCGAGGATCAGTTTGCGTACCGGACTCCCCGCGGGGACATCGTCGCTGATACGGAGCACGTAGTTATCCGCCGTGGTAAACAGCTCTTTGCCCAACCCCGCCCATTGCTTACTCACGTGGGCCAATTCTCTTTCCCCCGCCAGGAATCGAAAATCCCAACCGGTCCATTTGCCCTTCAATGCGCACACTTCGTTGTCGTCGGGGTCCAGCACCCGAAAGGCACCGCCGAGACTGAAGAGTTTCTGCTTGAACCCGCCGATTAACTGATTGTTCTCGTCGAAGACTTGCACCTTGGAAAGAAAGATACTGACACCCCGGCGCACCGTCACGAGATGCTCGCCTTCCGGCGTACGTAATTCCACATCAAAAGGTGTCATCCGCTTGTAATCGGTAAAGCGCAACATCTTGGTGAAGATACCCAGATTGTCCTCGCGGCAATGTATAATTTCCTGCTGCGTCTCCGGGTCCAGAATATCGTAGTTATTCGCGGCCTTAAACATGCCCACGTGTTCTCGAACGAAATACAGGTTACGGTCCAGTATGTGTCCTGACATGAGATTCTCCCGGGGCGTTCCCCAATCGTAAAATACCGCCAAAAACTTCGCAGCGCCCTACGCTAGCACACCGTCCATGTGCAATCAAGACAAACAGTCTGTGGGGGCATCTGTACGCGACCGGGCCAGAGTCTCCACGTTACCACTGCATTGAAAGAGGGGGAGCAGAGGGAATTCATTTACACATTCGTACTAAATTCACCTGTGAATTCATAAAGTTCGGAACTAATTTAAACTATTATTAGCCTGATTTTACCAAATATTCCGGGTGCTGATGAACAAAACGGCCAGATTGGGTCTATTTCGAAACGGTAGTGTAACGCTTCCTTTTCGGGTCTACCTGGTAAAAAGCTTCCCAAAAAGACGACAATAACTTCGATTGGGTGTGTTCGAATTTGAACTCCTATAGAAAGCCAGGAAAACTAATGTGTTACAATTAAAAGACTTACGCACCCAACCCCTCGACAAATCTGGAAAATTCACTATTATTCATCCAAAACAGTTGACTTTTTGAAGAAGAGTCGTGTAAGGTACACCGCAAGGCCTAGTGGTTACGGGAAAGTTGTACCCTGTATAGCGCTAGGCCACCCATTTTCAGACGCGTTGCTGATATGGACGATGTAACGAATTCATCCCATGTTGGTAAGGTATGGTGGAGGCGCTCTGGAGGCGCCAACACTAAGACTACGGAACAATCAAGTTAATACAAGGAGAAATGACATGTATTCAAATCAAGGTTTGTTCGGCGGAATTTTTACGGCTATCTCAAACGGCTTTTTCGTAAGCCTTACCAGCTTCGTCAGCGGCCTCATTCTTGGCCTCCTGAACCCGATTCTTACGGGCATCGGCTTCCCAGCTATCGAAGCTTAAGATCTTTTCGATCTCTGCCGCCTGTGTGGTCCTTGTGACTACATCAGGCGGTTTTTTTTATAGAACAGCCGGACAAAGAACTTTTCTTTGTCCGGCTGTTCTTATTTCGTGAAAATATCAGTTAATGGTCTTGGCGCGGGGGAAAGAGCCAAGCACCTTAAGCGAGTGAACCTGCTCCTCCAACCCGGCAATCACCTTCTTCACCATTTCATCGTCCACGTGGCCGAGTAAATCGATAAAGAAGACATATTCCCAGGCTTTTTTCTGCGAAGGCCTGGATTCGATACGCGTAAGCGAAATATCGGCATCGGAGAACGGTGTCAGCAATCCGTAGAGCGCGCCGGGCTTGTCTTTAATCGACACCATGAGTGACGTTTTGTCGTCCCCCGTGGGTTTAACAATCTGACGACCCAAGACGAGAAATCGGGTAAAATTGTGGGGGGCATCTTCGATGCGCTCGGCCAGCAGATTCAAATTGTAGGTGTCGGCCGCCATTTTGCTCGCGATGGCTGCGGCACCGGGCTCGCCACTGGCCCGCCGGGCTGCTTCGGCCGTGCTGGAGGTCTCAATCAGCTCTGCCGTGGGCACATTGGCCCGCAACCAGTTACGGCACTGCAGCAGCGCATTGTCTTTGGAGTAGACCCGTTTTATTTCGCCCAGCGGCGTGTTGGACAGCAGATTCTGGGTAATGTGGAGCATCATCTCGTTGATTATCTTCAGGTCTGAAGATATAAAACGATCCTGGGTGTCGCTCACGGAGCCGCCCATGGAGCTTTCGACCGGAACAATGCCATAGTCGATTCGCCCCCGTTCCACTTCGGTAAAAATATCGGCAAACGACGGCATGGGATGGTATTCGGCAGAACCACCAAAGACCTCGACCGCCGCCATATGGCTGAAGGTATCACGGGGCCCGAGAAAGGCGACGCTGATGGGTCGCTCCAGGGCGATCATGGCGCTAATCACTTCCCGATAGATGGCCTGGACTGCCTCATGGGGCAAGGGGCCTGCATTCAGGGCAGCCAGCTTGTCTTTGACTGCCTTTTCACGCTCTGGCACGTAGATGGGCGCCTTGGCCTCTTTTTTTATTTCACCAATTTTTTGTGCATAGCCCGCACGCTCATTCAGCAGACGGACGATTTCCCCGTCGATGCGGTCAATTTCATTGCGGCACTCTTCTAACATCAACGACTTTTTCCTTCCACAATTTCCAGCGGTGCCATGTTGGCCACCAGCATGGCGGTCCGGCCCGTCTGAAAGCGCACCCGCACTTTCATTTTTTCACCCGTGCCTGCTGTATACATTACCGTGCCGAGGCCAAACTTTGCATGTCGGACCCGCGTTCCGACTTTATAGGTCCCTGCGGGAACCGCCTCCTGCGTCCGTGCGGCAGGACGAGGCCGCCTGGTGGGCAGGGGCTCATCATTCAGTCGCTCCAGGCGGTCCGACCCGGCTTCGCGAACAAATCGGGAAATGGGTCGGTTGTTGTGGGTCCGGCCATAGAGCATACGTGATTCGGCGGCACTCAGCACCAGGGTCTTGCGCGCCCGGGTCATGGCCACATAGCAGAGTCGGCGCTCCTCCTCCAGGTCGGCTTCCTCATCAAAGTCTACACCAAAGGGCAGAAGACCTTCTTCGAGGCCTATAAGGTAAATATGGTCAAACTCCAGGCCCTTGGCGCTGTGACAGGTCATCATGGTCACGGCGGGTGCCTGTGCATCCCACCCATCCACATCGGAAAGAAGCGAGCGGTCCTGAAGAAAGGCCAGTAGCCCACTCCCCCCCTTGGCATCGTGGGTCGCACAGGAGACGACAAATTCATCGAGGGAGTCTATACGTGTCCGGTAATCTTTCTCGTCGCTCTGCTTGATATAGTCGCGATACCCTGTCTCGTCCAGCAATTTTTCGACGAGGGGTGCGAGCTCTCCGCCCTTGGATTCGATGGCGAGATCGTCGATGAGGCGCACCAGATCATAGGCGGATTTGCGCGCGCGCCCGGGCAGGGTCTCATCTAACTCTATCTCACGCAGTACGTTAAGGAGAGAGCATTTTCTCGACTCGGCATACTCCTCCAATCGCTTCTGGGTCGTGGCACCGATGCCTCGTGCCGGTACATTGATGACACGGCGCAGGGCCTCGTCGTCGTCCGGATTGGCGAGGAGTCGCAGATAGGCGAGTACATCTTTGATTTCCCGACGGCTGTAAAATTTAATGCCGCCGACGATGGTGTAATTAACCCCTTTGTTGCGGAGCACTTCTTCCAACAGTCGGGATTGGTTGTTGGTGCGATAGAGTATAGCGACGTCGGCCGGGGCGTGGCCCTTCGTTATCATATGTTCCATCACAAAGCGGGCTTCATCTTCGCCCGTTTCGGCCAGATAGAAGCCTACGGGGTCCCCCGTGGGGTTTTCCGTGCGCAACGTCTTGCCAAGGCGGTTCACATTATTCTGAACGACGTTGTTGGCCACCCCGAGGATGGATTTCGTGCTGCGGTAGTTTTCTTCCAGCCGAATGACCTGTGCTTCGGGGAAATCCTGGGAAAAGTCGAGGATATTGTTGATATCGGCACCGCGCCAGGAATAGATACTTTGATCTTCATCGCCCACGGCGAAAATATTGCCGTGTCCCTCGCTCAGGAGCCGGGCAATGAGGTACTGGGCCCGGTTGGTGTCCTGGTATTCGTCAATCAGTATGTATCGATAGCGACGCTGGTACTTTTCGCGCACCTCCGGGTGATCCTGCAACACCTTGACCGTGAGGACCAGGAGGTCATCAAAATCGACAGCGGAAGCCGCTTCCAGGGCCTTGTGGTAGCCAATCCATAGATGACGATAGCTTTCTTCCGTGCTGTCTTCGGGTTCGGTCGTTGTATCGGGGGATTCCACGTCCTGCTTGAGGCGACTGACCCAATTGAGGGCGTCGCGGGGGGAAACCTTCTCCAGATTGCTTGGCAGATCGTTGACCAGGCGCTTCATGACGCTCAGCTGGTCGGCACCGTCAAAAATGGTAAAACTCTTCTTTCGCCCCAGTGTTTCCATTTCCCGGCGGAGCAGGAAGAGGCCGAAACTGTGAAAGGTGCCCAGCCAGGCGGCAACCCGCTCCATATCCAGTCGTTGCTGGAGCCGCTCTTTCATCTCGGCGGCGGCCTTGTTGGTGAAGGTCAGGGCGAGAATGAAGCGGGGATCCAGCCCCTGTTCCTCCACCAGCCAGGCCATACGCTCGATGATAACACGTGTTTTTCCGCTGCCTGCGCCGGCCAGCACAAGACTTGGGCCATCTGCAGCGGTTACCGCAGCCTTTTGCTCTGGATTGAGTGAAATCATGGGGTACTACCTGATCAACCGGGGGGGGAACGTTGGGGGTTAACAACCCGATGATCCTACGGTAGCCACGGGGTGAATTCAAGTTGCTGTTTACGTATGAGCTTGCTACCATGGCGCAACACACTCTACCCACGTATTGCCACAGGAGATCGGGATGTTAAAGCGTATTGCAGTAATTGGCGAGGCGAGCCTCGACGAGACCCTGGTGAGTGCCGCTCAGGAGGCCGGTGTCCAACTGAAGACCATGACCCCTGCTGATGCCGTGCCGCCGGGAAGTACCGCCCTCCTGGGACCTGCGGAGGCGAGCACCCTTTCTGCTGCCCTCGCCCACGCTACCGCCCACGAAGGTCTGCTTCGCATTATCGCGGAAGCGGTAGACAGCCGCGAAGGATTGGTTCATGGGTCGGGCGCCCGCCTGTGTGAGCACGCAACCCGCTTTGCCCAGGCCCTTGGGCTCAGCGAAGACGAGCAATACGCCCTGGAACGGGGTGCACTCCTCCACGATGTGGGCAAGATTCTTCTAAATAATGATGTTCTGATGAAAAAATCCGTGCTCGACTATGACGACTGGCTTCTCCTTCAGGCCCACACCACCATGGGGGCCAACCTACTGCTTGAGAGTAAGTGTCACACCGATGTCGTGGATATTGTCCGCTACCACCACGAGTGCTGGAACGGCGAAGGATACCCGGAGGGTCTTGAAAAAGATGCCATTCCCACGTTGGCCCTCATCATGAAGATTCTCGACGTGTATTGCGCCATGACCAGCCCCCGGCACTATCGCAGCTCCCATGCCAGCCACGAAGACGCTATTGCCCACCTGAAAGAAGAACGAGGTGAGCGCTATCACGCCGAACTGGTGGATGCCTTTATTGAACACAAGATAGGCAAGCCCTTCAGCAACAGGTAGGCCTTAGCCATCCTCAAAAAGATCCGGGTTGGTGATCCACGGCGTGAAGAAGAAGGTGAAGCCGCTGTCCCGCAGCTTGATGAAGCGTCGGGTGGCTTCTTCGCCGAACTCTTTGTTCAACATGAAGACGTTCACCCGATCGGGGTCGAGTTCGTGATGATCAAAGTCGAAGAGCCCAATACCCAGACAGGCGGCGAGGGTTTCCGTCTCCCGTTTTCCATTGCTCCAGAGTACTGAATTCACAATTACCCGACTACCGGGGGTGGTTTTTCTGTAGTAGCTGGCGTCTTGTTCGAGGTGGTGAACGATATCCCTGGAGAAGGGACCAAAAGCCGTGACGTCCCCATCGAGGCCGTCATCCGGATTGCCCCAGACCGTGGTGCATTCGTCGCCGCTCTCGTAAAACCGGTCGATGTATTCTTCCGGGGGCAGCTCGCTTTTCCGCATGAGGGAATAGACCTCGGCCCCGCCCTCCGGTTTGGCATCAAAAATCTGGAAGCAATCGATGAAATTAAGATACTCGCAATCGCCACCTTCCCCGGCATATTCCCGGGCATCTTTCTCCGCCGTGGTGATCGCCCAGTTCATGCTGACGGCCTGCACCAGAATCACCCGCTCTTCGTAGGTGGAAATCTCGCTTCCGTCGTCCTGGAACAGTCCGTGGTGTATGAACAGACACTTCGCCCCAAACCAGCTGCGGCTATCGTTCACAGGCGACTCGCATTATTGTTCTTTCCAGTCGACATAGACCCCTGCCAGATCACATTCGGCACAGGTAGCACCCACGTAGACCCACTGGACGTCGTCGCTATCGGGATAGTGGGCCATGCCCGTCATAAGATAGAGGACTTCATGATCGCAGGCGCAGACATTTTGCGCCACCTCCTCCATGAAATCGGCGGAATCATAGATGGAAATATTTTCCTCGCAGGCTGTGCAGACGGCGACGGCCCCACCACTCCGATCATCGGAAAAGAGGGTAAATTTTTCGTGACCGCAAGCGCACACGAGCGATTCAAAGGCGACCGCAGGGTGACCGTTCGACGTGCTGAATCGGAGGATTTCGGCGCGCAGATCATCGCGGCTCATGGCTGCACCCCTTTGGTGGCGGTCAGGAACTTCTCAATGAAGGCTCCCCCGTCACCCGTCGTCCAGTCTACCGCACCCGTATGCTGGAAGACCACAAAACCTGTCTGGTCAACAATAAAGGTGGTGGGAATGGCCTGGGATGCAAATACGGGTGGGATGTCTTCCCGTTTGATGGTGTAGACGGGAAAACGCACTTCAAGGTCGGCCAGGTCCACGGCGAGGTCGTCTTCCGTGTTCAGGGCAACGGCGACGATGTTCAGGCCTTTATCACGATACGTGTCGTAAAGGGCATTCATACCGGGCACTTCGGCAACACAGGATACGCAGGTGGGATTCCAGAAGTGGAATAGAACCAGCTGACCTTGCAGGGCAGTGAGGTCCACCGGCGCCCCTTGCAAATCATTCACCGACCAATTGAAGTCACTTTGAAGGACGAGAGGTTTCAATTCCTTGACGTCGGCCATTTTTGAAACCGCAGCTTTCTGAAAAAAAGCGTAGGAGATGAGAAGCGTGCCAATGATGCCAACAATTCCGAGCACGATGCCCAGTAAGGCACCGAGCAGCAGGGTCTTCCAGGAGAAGGACCGGGCGGATGCTGGCGATGGGGTCGGGGACTCGTCCATAGTAAACTTTCATCATGTTGGCCAATTGCGTGTTTATACAGCAGCGACGTGATTGTACCGAATTGGACAGCAGGCACGTCAACGGGCGGGTGAGAATAATTTTGGGCGCACTGGGGCAGGCCGTCTGTTCTGCGCGCCGGCCACGGGCCGATTTGGTCTCACCCGTTGATCGCGAGATAGAGATCCTGGGGCACGCCGTTGTAGAGGGCATTCAACTCCTGCACAAAGGTGGCCAGGGCTTGCGTGATTTCGGGGGTTGCATTGGGTGGAGCCGTTGTCTTTACCAGGCGGTCTTTCAAGGCTTCACTTACTTTCTTAACCACATCGCGCTTGTATTCTTTGTCCAGGGCGCTGATGGATTGGATAACCTCTTGCTGGACGTAGGCCGCCGTACCCTGATCGAAAATCCCCTGGGCGACCGCCAGCTGGGCATCCATAGCCACGCCGTGAAAAAGGAACAGGAAATCGGCAAACACCAGACTGCTTCGCCCCTGATCCACGTCGTCGTTGATGAATTTTATGGTACGTTCCAGGTGGGTTTTGAAACTGCGAATGAGGGCGACCCCTTCCTGGAAATGGCCTGCCTGTTGGCGTTGGGGCAGGTGCTCCTGCCAAAAGGCAGCCATGGCACTGTCCACAGTATCTTGCCGAAGACCACAGGCCACCGCTTCGGGCAGATAGAAGGTGTCCCCCGCTGCTGGCGCGCTCCGTGGCCGAAAGGTGGCCCCACAGCTCGGTGCATCGGGTGCCAATATCCAGTTCTGCGGCATATCCGACGTCATGCGAATGACACGCCAGCGATCGCCGGGGCTATCCTGGTAGAAGTCTTCAATCCGTCCCGAAAGTCGGGCGACACTCGATGGTCCATTGTCGAGGGCCAGCAGGAATTGTTGGATATAATCCACGGCCGGGGCCGCCGTATGGGGCACCATGGCGAAATATTCCGCGTCTATGTCATCGGGCAGGCCACCCTCGCCACCATCAAGAATTCGGAAGGGAACGTGGCGCTGAAGTGCCTCCAGCTCCATCCCGCCATCATTGACGACGATTATTTCCGCTACGGGGTGACTTTGGGCCGCAATACCACTCAAGGTGTGTTCCAGATAGGGCGCGGCGTCCTGGGTGCTCAGAAAGAAGGCCACGGGGGCTTCACTGGGTAGCGGATCCAGGTGGAGGGTCTTCGTTCCCACCGTTTTGGACGTCACCTGTGCATGCCAGCCGTCTATGCCTGGCCACTTGGGTGCCAGTTTACGGGCAACGGTGACCATGGGCACGACGTCATCAAATCGACTGTTGTTCAGGCCGAATTCAACCAGGGTATTCAGCATCAGCATATCGGGATTCTGCCATTGGAGGGCCTTCTTCCAGATTTCCAATGCACTCTCGAAAGCGCCATCGCGCAGCAGTGCCTTGAGCAGGCTATAGCGCACCCACGGAGCCGTGTCGGCCTTGACGAGCGGCAGGAGGGCCTTGGCACCCGTACCCTGATACAACTCAAAGAGGAGCATATCGGCTTCGTTCTTCGGGTCGATATCGGAAAGCAGGGCATCGATAGCACCCATGTCCCGTCGGGCACCATAGAAATACAGCAGATCGCCATAGTTACGATCCTCTTCGGCCCGTCCACGGAGATTTGCTTCCTGAAGCGTGACAATGGATGCCATAATGAGTTTTCCGTTCTACTTGCCGAGGGGAAAAAGAAGCTTTTGGACTTCCGGGTCATTAAAGTTTTCCATCGTCACCACCGTCACCCCGGTGTCGATACGCTTTTCGACGGTCTCGCCCGCAATGGCCGCCAGCGCCGCTTTGACCCCTTCATAGCCCATGCGATAGGGGTTTTGGACGACGAGGGCCTGTATGGCTCCGCTCTGAAGGCCGGCGATCTCTTCTTCCGCTGCATCAAAGGCAACAAGCTTTACCTGACCCTGTTTGCCAATGGCTTTGAGGGCCTGGGCTGCCCCAATCGCTGCGGGTTCGTTGGTCGCAAAAATGCCTTTGAGTTCCGTGTCCCGGGTAAGCATATCCTGGGTAACTTCCATGGCCTTGGCCACGTCACTCTGACAATAGAGGGTTGCACTAACGGCAATGTCCGGAAACTGGCCAATCCCGCTGAGGAAACCTTCCTCGCGCATGTTGGAGGTGGCCGCGCCCTTGATGAAGGGAATGAGGCCCACGTTACCCGCATTGCCGATGAGCCCGGCCAGCGTCTTGGCCGCCATCTCTGCACCGGCCACATTGTCCGTCGCCACGAAGGACAAGGGCAAATCGGAAGCGACGCCCGAATCGATGGTAATCACGGGAATGCCCGCATCGGTGGCTTTCTGCACCATGGGGATGAGGGCGTTTTCATCGCAGGCCGCCAACACGAGTCCGTCGACCTTGCTGTTGACCATGTCCTGAACGATGTTTATCTGCTTTTCAACTTCGGTTTCTTTGTTGGGACCCTGCCAGATGATTTCCGCGCCACCTTCTGCCGCTGCGGCTTCGGCACCGGCCTTGATGGTCAACCAGAACTGGTGGGCCAGGCCCTTGGGAACGACGGCGATGCGCAGCGGCCCTTCCGTGGTGCTTTCGGTGGACGGCGCAGCTTCCCCGGCTTCGGTCGCCGGTGGTGGTGTTTCCGATGGACCACCACATCCCGTTAGCACGGTGACGGCCGCCAGGGCGATGAGTCCGGTGTGAAGCAAAACATTGTGGGTGCCCATGGCACCGAAGGGCATGAAGATTCCCCGCATGATCAAAAGTCTCCCATTATTTTTTCCGACAGGATTGCCGCGCAACTCAGCGCGGAATATAAAAACGCTGGCCGGTGCTTTGGATTTCCACCGCCACGCCAAAACTCTTTACATCAATAAGTTTCGCATTACTTCCCGGCAAAAACTCACCAATGAACACTTTTTCAAGATTGATAAAGGCATTGCCAATGGGCCGTGTTGGGCCCTGCTCGTTGAGCATGTTCAACTGGATGCCGTCCAGGCGATACTGGCCTCGGTCTTGACGGGACAACATGGGGAGCGAACGAATGTCCGGAGGGAGGGGTTCGTTGTTTACCTTCACCTCTTTCGCTGGGGCCGGTGCTGCATGGGCGACAGGGGCCGGGGGGCGCGCTTCCTGGGGAGCGTGTGCCGGTACGGCTACCGCAGGGGGCGTCGTGCTATGTGCCTTGGCGGGTTCTGGCGCAGTGGCCGCCATCTTGGGCAGCGAAACCGGCGTTGTAACCACCTCATCGGTGGCCGTCGGTCCGGTGGGTTCAAGGTCCGGGGCCGGCGCATCTACTTCGGGAGTCACGATCGAGACGGGTTCTGGCGCGACGGGTTCCGAGGGAGACGCTGCGGTCGGAGCAGGCGTCGTGTTCGCATATTGACTTGCGGACGACTGATTTTGCTGCAACAGCAGCATAACGACGAGCACGACCACGCCAATGATCAGCACGGTGAATACCCCACCGCCCAATACCCAGAGCAAGGGGGCCATGGTGCGTGATGTGCCTGGGCCATCTACCAGATCCGCAAGCAGGGTGTTGCTGCTGTAATCCGCGTCCGCCGCCGACACAATCTCCGACGACTGGGGCGTATATTTCTCGGCCTCCAGCTTTTTTAATGCTTCAAGGATGGAGCTCATATCCAAAGCCTCGGAGGCATGGTGGTGTGTAATGACAGCGGCAAAATTTTCATAGGCCTATTGTACTGTTTCAGGCGGCGGTGTGCCAGCTTCCGAGGCGGGCAGAGCGGTATCGCAGAAATCAGCTCTCCGGTGCCGGGATATCATCCCCTTCCACAGCCGGGGCGTCATTCACCTCGGGCGGGGGGGCTGCAGGCGTGAATCCGGGATCAGGAAGCTCGACGATGGTAATCTGGCTGCCTGAGGTAGTCCCTTCCGGTGGCGGAATCTCTTCGCGCTGAATTATCGGTGGATCCGCTACGGGCGGTGCCACAGGTGCCGTTTCAACCGTTTTCCCTTCACTGACTTCGGCGGCGGCGGAATCGTCCGGCGCAGTAGCTTCGGCGGTTGACTCTTCCGTGGGCAGGGGTACCTCATTGGCCTCGGATGTGGGGGCGACCACGTCACCTACGTTCGTCAGGGTTACCGGCGCGGGCGTTGGCGCTTCTTCCACCACGGGAGGGGCAGACACCACCTCGGGCTCGGCCGGGGGGGTGGATGGTTCAGGTTCTGTCGGGGATATTTCCGGTTGGGGCACGACGGGCGCTTCCGGCGCTTCCGCTACGGGAGTCGGCTCCGGTGCAGATGCTGCTTCCGGTGCGAGAACGGCTTCCGGGGTGGGAGCGACCTCTACGCCCGCTTTCGGCCCGTCGGCTTGTTCGTTGGCCTCGGTTTTGGTTTCAACCGCTGGCGCAGGGAGCTCCTCGGCGGGTGCGGTAGCCTTGGGCACATCGGCCGAGGCCACGGTCACTTCCCGGGCTTTCGTGGGCGCACTGAGGCCTGGAATGCCGTCGGGCTTCTCCCAGCTTTGCAGCACCATCCGCACTTGCTTGCCCGCAATACCATCCACTTCCAGGCTGGTCTCCGCCTGGAGTCGGGCCACGGCCTTGCTCAGCACCCCATCATAGGTGTCGGCGTTATCGCTTCCATCCAGGCGGCCAAGTTGGACAAGTGACTTACGCAGGGACTGCACATTGGAATTCTTTGCGCCCGGCAACAGGGCCGAGGCATTGGGCGACGGGTCCGTCCAGAACACGTAAGCGTTTCCCTCGTATATTTCGCGAAACGCGCCGCGCTCTATCGTCCACTGGGTGGCATCCGAAGACAAGGTCAGGGTGTTCTCTTTCGCTGCCGTCAACGTAGCCGTACGGACGGTGTCGTCCACGGCAAACTGCACGATGGCCGGCAGATCCAAGGCGAGCAACTGGTCCAGTGCGGGATTAAGAAATTCAATCGCCAGGCCATTGTCCCGGGCGAAGTCGGCCAATCCTTTTTCATCAAGAGAGGTCGGCAACTCACCGATGGGCACTTTGTTCCACGCCGCAAGCATAGATTTTACTGCCGATTGGAGGGCCTCCTCCGCACTGAGTTGTTTGAGGGCGTCAGGAACCGTCTCCACGACTTCGTCCACGGATGGCGGTAGCGAGGTCAGCACGGCGGCGGCGGTGCTATCGGGTGCGGGCACCTCGTCCGCACCAGCCACGTCGGATGAAATCGGGGCCGATGGCGTCTCTTCGACGGGGGCGATTTCTCGCACGGGTGCCGGAACAGGTTTCGCTTCGGGCAAATAGCTCGCCATCTGGTCCAGATAGCCTCGGGTGCGATCACGCAACACGGGCGAATTGGCAAAGGCGATGGCCACGAGTACAACAGCCGCAATACCGGTAATGGGATTCCATATGAGTTGACCGAAGGAACGGCGCGCACGGTTTTTACCAAAAATATCATCGCCCCGAATTTCTCGGTAAGCCCGGTTGACGATGGATGCCGTGATGGTATGGACTTCCTTCGTAAAACCAATGAGCAGCGCGCGATCGCAGACGGCGTTGATCATACGAGGCGTGCCACCGGAAATCTTATAGACGGCGCGCACAGCGCCCCGGGCAAACTTCACCTTACGGCGGCCACCGGCAACGTGAAGTCGGTAGGCCACGTATTGGAGCACTTCCTTCTCGCTCAGTGGGCGAAGATGGTAACGGGCTGCAATACGTTGGTTCAGTTGGCGCAATTCATGGAGGGCGAGCTTGTCACCCAGCTCCGGCTGCCCGATAAGGACAATTTGCAGCAGCTTCTCCGTCTCTGTTTCCAGATTGGAGAGCAGGCGTATCTGCTCCAGCACCTGGGGATCGAGATTCTGGGCCTCGTCGATTAGCAGGACGCAGTTCTTGCCCTTTGCCGCCGCTTCGAGGAGGTATTGATTCAAATCCTCGGTTATTTCCAGCGCATTGGTGCCCGCGCTGTCCACGCCAAACTCGGAGACGATTTTCTTCAGCAATTCCAGCGGACTGAGCATGGGATTGAAGATAAAGGCCAACTCGGTATCTTCGTCGAGCTGATTGAGGAGGTTTCGGCAGATGGTGGTCTTGCCGGTACCGATCTCGCCTGTAACCATGACAAACCCGCTCCGGCTTCGAATGCCGTAGAGCAAATGGGCGAAGGCTTCCTTGTGTTTATCGCTGAGATAAAGAAATCGGGGATCGGGGGTCAGATTAAAGGGCTTTTCCCGTAAGCCGTAGAACGCTCGGTACATGGATTCCCTCGTTGGACGCTTCGTACAGGCACTTGGTCACGATTTGATCAACCAGCCTAGCATTTCGTGGGAATGGAGTCAATTTGCATGTCGCCATGGGCCGTCCCAAATACGTTGCAGGAAGTCCCCACCGGGGGTTGACCACGCCTGGTCGACATAAGGCCCACGACGATGTGCTAATGGCCATCGTCCGGAGGACGACGAAATGGCGGCAAAGTGGACGATCTGACAAAAAACTGACGATTGCTTTTCAAATCGGACGTCGGGCCAAATTCGTAAGCCGTTATGTTTACGTACCTTAGGGATTCACTACCGCGCACGTCAAAATTGGCATAGCTGTTGCGTTAGTTAAATCATCGAATCTGGTCTCAGGCCTCAACATGGAGGATTTTGCTAATGAAAGTCTACTACACCAAATGCCGATCCTGTAATGGCTCCATGCGGGCCAGTGCAAAGCTTTGTATCCACTGCGGAACCCATGCCCGTCACTTGCCCGCCTTCTGGTTTTCCGTATTGAGCGCGCTCTTTGTGACCTACGTCATCCTCGACAACTTCAAGCTTATCTGACTCTGGTTCCACACACCCGCCCCTCCCCCAGGTGGTTCCTGCCTGGCGCATCGCGGGAAAGTGCAGCCGACCTCTTCGCACCGGGTTAACTGCACTTTCCCCACTATTTACGTCAGGAGGGTGATTTTTTATGGCTCATGGGCAATTAATGGGTGCCAACAAAGACTCACTCCGCCAAAACAAATTGAACCCATCAATCGTGCCGCACGATCCGGTATTCCCGGTCGAAGATGCGCCTGAGGAGGATTCGTGCGTGGATTAGGAGGTAGGACTACATCTCTACATCAAAGCCAGGCACAATGCTCCATTCCCAATGCCCAATGACCAATTGAAGACTTCACACAACCAAGCAGACTCCAACGACGTCCCACA
>CAXBPH010000100.1:0-22145 GCA_963977445.1 uncultured bacterium
CAAAGATATCGTCAATTGGTATGCCTCGTGCGGCTACAGTTTAATTTAAAACGCTTTAAAGCTCATCGTCGTGGGTCTGTTTGTCTTTGGCACCCCAACAACCTATCCGCTTCAAAACATCACGCCGTCGGTGCAGTCCCCGCGCCCCGGAAACAGAAAACGCGTTGCGTCCCATCAAGGAAACGCAACGCGTCGAGAAAATCTATCGTGGTGGCAGAGTGTCGCCTACCAGCGAATCATGGCGGATGCCCAGGTCAGACCGCCACCAAAGGCCGCGACCAATATGGTGTTGCCTTCCTGGATGCGACCTTCCGCACGGGCCTGATCGATGGCAATGGGAATGGACGCCGCACTGGTATTCGCGACCTTCATGACATTGAGATAGATCTTGTCTTCCGTCAGACCAACCCGCTTCGCGGCGGAATCGATGATCCGCTTGTTGGCCTGGTGGGGAATGAATAGGTCAATATCTTCTACCCCGAGACCCGTTTGTTTAAGGGCCACCTCAATCGCCTCGCCAAAAGCACCAATGGCGCGCTTATAGAGGGCCTGGCCGTTCATGCTGACCCCCCGCTCGATCTTATTGATGTTTTCCGGCGTAATGGGTAGGCGTGACCCGCCCGAAGGGATGGACAGAATTTCGGCCGCACTGCCGTCGGAGCGGGTGTAGGTAGAAATAATCCCGTGTTCCCCTTCCCGGGCCTGAATCACGGCCGCACCGGCACCATCGCCAAATAAAACAGCCGTATCCCGTTTGTCCCAGAGCAGGTGGTCGGAGAGCTTTTCGCCGCCCACCAGGAGGATAGTCTTGTGGACACCTGCGCGGATCAGGGCGTCGGCGTGCTGCAGACCATAGACAAAGCCCGAGCAGGCTGCATTCAGATCACTGGCACCCGCGTTCACGGCTCCCAGATTGTGCTGAATGATGCACGCGCTGGACGGCATAAGAAAGTCCGGCGTTAAGCAGGCGCAGATCACATAGTCGATTTCTTTGGCCGTAATACCCGCATCGGCAATCGCTTTTTCTGCGGCCTTCGTACCCATGTCAGAAACGGCCTCAGAGGGATCCGCGAAGTGACGCTGCTCTATACCGGAACGCTGGCGTATCCATTCGTCGTTGGTATCGACGAACTTCGCCAGGTCATCGTTGGTTACTATTCTTTCAGGCAGGTAATGCCCTGTGCCGGTAATACGGGCATGGATCATGATCTTGTGTCTCCAAGCGGGTTGCTACTTCCACGCCGAACGATGACACACACTTTCCGGGACGTTGGAAGGGTAAGCAGGTGGGGTATTGTGTCATACTCGGGGTATAAAATGAAAACTGACCGGCAAAAAGAGGCAATAAAAACGGGCACAATCTACCGCCCGTTAGGTAAAATCCGCCGCCTGCGGGCTGCACCGAACTGGGCACGCAATTACGCCATCGGTAGCGCAATCCACCCACCCCGCCCCATCTATTCCAGGTAACCCAGCGATTCAAGGGCCTTCCAGTCGTCTGTATTCAGGTTCTCGGTACCCTGCGCGCCCTGCGGCGTCGCCTCTTCCCAATTCCTGATGCGCTCCACCATGGTGGTCATCCGTTCCGGTTCGGCACCCGACCGATCGGACAATTCTCCGGGATCGTCCGGCAGAAAAAACAATTGCCCCTTATCCCCATCGAGGATGAGCTTCCATCCATCCTGGATAACCCCCTGGCGCATGGGGCCCGCGTCGGCCATGACCCCCTTCACTCCGGGCACATTGGGCACGGCACCCCCGTAGGTTTCGATGACCCGGGCGCGATGAGGTGGAATGGTATCGTGAATCAGATCAAGCCCCACCATACTGTCAGGCCGGGGTAGATTGGCCAGACCCAGGAGGGTGGGGCCCACATCGATACCGCGGGCGGGCGCGGTCGAGCGGCCCGGAGCCACCCCGTCGGCCCGAATGATGAGAGGAATGTGCATGTTCGTCTGATGAATGCGTCGGCCGTGGCCCAGGTAGTCATGCTCATAGAGACTTTCGCCGTGATCTCCGACGAACAGTACGTGGGTATTCTCGGGCAGGGCCTTCAGAATGGTGTTGATTTCGTTGTCGGTAAAGGCCACTTCCGAGTCATACTTGGCGCGAACTTTTTCTTTCCTATCCAGCCGCCAGGGCTGGGTGTTTGTCGGATTAAAGTCCTTGTGGAGCGTATAGGGGGCGTGGGGATCGGAATAGTGGATCCAGGCAAAGAAAGGTGCCTCGGGATCACGTTTTTCCAGAAACTCGAGGGCCAGACGGGTCACTTCGTCGCCATCCCGCTCAGCCTTGATGATCCCCCACCGTTTCTTGTGAAAATCATCATCGTAGTCGTCAAAGCCCCGGCCCAGACCACTGAGCTTGTTCTTCAGGGTCCAGTTACTCTGCACACTGAAGGTGTAGTATCCCGCCGCCTGGAACTGCTCGGCAACCAGAGGCACGGTCGCTGGCATGGCGAGCCCATTGCGCGTGGTACCGGTCATCCGGGGAAAACGACTGCTGTGCATGGAGCCAAAGGAGGGGTTGGTGAGGGGGGTCTCGCACACCGCATCTTCGAAGAGCAGTGCCGAGGCCGCGAAGGCATCAAGGTGGGGGCTGGTCTCCAGGGGATAACCATAGACCCCCAGACGGTCGGCACGAAGGGTGTCCACCGACAGGAGCACCACATTGGGCATTTCAGCACCGATGGCGCCGGTCGAAATAAGGATGGAAAAAAGCGTAGTAATGATAGTTTTCACGAGGGGGCCTGTTAACGAGTAGGGGCCAACCCGACGCAAGGCATCACGCTGCCTCAGGGGTCAGCGGTTGCGGATTTACTGCTTGAAACTGATCGTGAGGGGCATGTGGACGGACAAGGTGCCGATTTCACCCTCATCACCCCGGATAGGTACGGCAACGCCGTCGGACCGGTAGGCGGTAAAGGTGAGGTTAAAGTCTCCCGGCGGGGCCTGCAGCGGCACCAGCACGGCCAGAGACCAGATGCCGTCGCCCGCTTTTACATCGCCTTCTTGCCCGTCATCATGGAGCTTCAATTTTCGGGAGGGCTCTTCTTCGATAATACCCACGATAGAAGCCACGATTTCGTTCTTATCTTTCACGCTGATCGTCACAAGGGCCGTGTCGCCTGGATGCAGCGCCACGGGGCTGATAGCGGAATCAACAAACATGGGCACACCGCCGAGCGAATTACAGCCCGCAAGCAGGGGTACCATGGTGAACAAAACAGCCGTAAGAACGTGAGATTTCATGTACATACTCCACCCGAAAGGACCGGGGAAACTTCGTCAGACTCTATGGTTAACGCACCGCCCCAGGAAGCGGTTGACGGCACAACAGATTGCGTGCCATCAGAGACCTAAGCCTATCCCAGCTATTGTAGTTGAGTCAAACCACGGGCGGTCGAGAATACCGGCGCGATTACGTCGTGACGACCAGGATCCTTGTCCCCGGTAACCTCACGACGGCACGGCCTACTCAATCACCAGCCACGTGAACCCTTCGGCAGGGACCGTCACCTTGATATCGATGGTGTAGTCACGATTCAGGGTGTATTCCTGCGGCGCACCCCGTTCCTGTCGAACCGTGGCCGTATCCGCCAGGCCGGTGTAGTAGAGATTGGGCTTCAGGGTCCGGGTAACCCCTTCCGTGAGGGGGTTGAAGACCACGAGCATACCCTTGTGTTCCAGCCCCGGATTAACGTGAAGCATCCAGTCCACATCGCGACCATCGGCCCGACGGCCATGGACCAGGTCGCTCTCGAGGATGTCCCGGTATTCCTTAAACCAGGCCACACTCCGTTGCACCATGTCCTTCGTCCGGGCCGTATCAAAGAGTCGTGGACCCCGGTAGCACGCCTGCACGCCCAGGGCCAGGTTGCTCATCATCATGCGCTCGTAGTGGTCCAGGTGTTCATCCAGGGGCTCAATGGTGGCCGCTTCGCCGCCGCCGTGGTATTCCGTAAGAGGCACAAACATCCACCCCATACTCGGGATCTTCTCCCGGGAACCGTCGTAGATATTCTGCCGCGTGTGCATCACCTGTTCGGCACGGGGCAAGGACCAGTTGGTCTCTCGATAGCCCATACCGCACTTGCTGGACCCGGCGAGGTAGTAGTAGTCGGGCACGTTGAGATAAATACCCTGACCACGACACCACCGGTAGAATTCGGCAATGCGCTGATATTGATTCCATCGGGAGTCGTTGAGGCCCTTGTGCCCGGGGTGGGTCGTCGACGTACACACGTCACCGGGGTAGGAACCATCGTGTTCCAGCAGGTTGAAGCCGGTTTTTTCGTAGAACTGATAGAGTTTTCGGAAGTAATCCTGTCCCCAGGCACTTTCAAGACAGGGCGAATTGCCAAAGGTCGGCGACTGGCCTTCGGGCATAACCACATCATCCGCCACACTGACCGAGCGCGACGCCAGCAGCGAATAGCCCCCCAACTCAACGCCCTTTTCATGGGCATAGTCGGCGTAGCCTTTCATTTTAGCCAGATAGTCATCGCTGTCATCTTCGATGTTAAACCCGCTGCCAAAGGTCAGAATCACCATCTCAAAGCCCACTTCAGAACACTGGTCGATGGCCAGCTTTACCTGCTCCCAATCCGCAAATCGGGCATGCATCATGAGGGGGTTCTCGGTAACCCAGGGCGCTATGGTGCGATAGAGCCGGCGCAACGCGAGCCCCTGACGATCGCGATCGTAGCTGTCGTGGGGCAGCATGAAGGTGCGGAAGGTCGTGAAGACTTCGCCGGGAGCCAGTGCTTTCTCCGGGCCAATCTCAGGGCTCACCTCCAACAAACAGGGTGTCGTTCGTTGGTAGTTTACCTGGGTCTTATAGTCCGGGTCGGGATTCCAATGGACCACATGGTCGTTTGCGTCTTCCGCGTTGAAGCTGGAAAAGGCGTAGTCCGTCTCTACGTGGATATTGGGATGGGTGAGGCCATAGGCCGGGGTCTCCACGGCCGATCCATCTTCCACCGCCGCTAGTATTTCGCTCGTAAACCGATTGACAACGATTTGCTGTGGGCTGTTATTGGTCACCGTGATCCATTTCGAGAGCGCAGGGATGCCGTCGTAGAGTTCATAATGAACGGAGACACCAATCTGTTTTTTCGCAGACGCTGCGTCGGCATCGGCGGCCAGGGCGGTCTCATCGATCTCGCCATAGGCGGCGAAATGCTCAAAAGCCAACCGGACGAGACCTCCGGAAGCCTGGTGGTCTTCGTCGCCCCCCCGTATATCCATTTTGCCGAGCCGCACCGAATCGGGCGTGCCGAGGCCCTCCGGAAGTTCGACAGATGTAATCGTCTGCCATGGCGCGCTCCCGACACGGGCCTCACAAAAGAGTGTACGGCCTTCTCGCCGCATCCGCAGGCTCCAGGCCTTGCCCAGCTCCAGGGGGCCAAGGGTACCCAGGTCCACCCGTTCCTCGGTACCGTCCCACAGGCCAAAGGACCCGCCTCCGGGGCGCAGGTTGAACTTGATGACCCTCTCCGGCCACACCAGGGCCAATCCCGGTCCCCAGCTCGAACTGCGGTCGGTGCCGAGGTTAAGGGTCACTTCGACGAGCGCCGTGCCCGCTGGAAGGGGCCGCTCAACGTGGACGTGGGTATTCTCCGGGGTATAGATCTCGCCGACCTTGCCTTCGTTGGTGAAGGAACTTCGGGGATGTCCGGAAGTGGCGTGAGTCGCCCACGCAACATCAAGGGCTGTAAAACTGTCGGTGAGCAACGTTTTCCGTCCGAGCTCACTGGTGGCCGTCGCGGCGATGGCCTTGTCCCCATCGACCCCGGGCATGCGGTAGTCCATCCGTAAATGCACCCCCTTCGGTGGCCAGGTCACATCCGGCGCATGATGGCGCACCGGGTCCCAATCCATACGGGCCTCAATGTCCCCCACCTCATAGCCCACGTATTGGAAGGCATCGGGTTGCGCCGTAAGGGATGCTATCCACTCCGGCCGGAGAAAGGCATAGTTGGGCTGGCCAGCAAGGCCCCCAATCGCGTAGTCCAGCCCGTCAATGGTCACCTGGGCCTCGGGCTTTACGCCGCGGAGGATGGCCTCTCCCGTCGCAAGATTATCAAAGCCGACCGTCGCGGCATTGGGGGAAATTTTAAAGGTCCGTCGGATGAGACCATTGGACAGAGCGATCTCCTCCGTATCCTTGTTCACCGTCAGCGCGGCGGGAAAGGGCTCCCCATCGAGGAGCCAGTCGGTCGCGTTGACCATAGGGGCAGACAGGTTCAGGGCAAGACCGAAAGCGAGCAGGCTTCGTGAAATAAGCACAGACAGGTATCTCCATTGAAATCAGGAACGATAGAAAGCGTTGACAGATAAAACTGGGTTTTAAATACGATTGGCACACGGGCACCGGTACCATTTTTCGGAGAAAGGATTCATCCTTCCATCACGGTCCCCCACCGGCCCATTGCACGGTACGGCGCTAAACCCGTATGCTTGTTATGTATTTTTGACGTCCAATTAACTACGAAAAGGAATTATCCCATGAAACAAACCCAGTTGGGTCTTTTACTGGTGCTGGCGGTCTTCGCCGCACCAGTGATGGCCGACGACGACGTGAAAATCGAAAAAGTCATCGGCACCGAGCATCCGGGCGAATACAAGCACCCGGCCTGTATCACCGAACTCGACAATGGCGACCTCTTCATCACCTATTATGGCGGTGGTGGTGAATATGAAGACGAGTCTAAAGTCTACGGCATTCGGCGGAAGAAAGGCGAGACCACCTGGTCGGAACCCCAATTGCTGGCCGACACCCCTTTTCGCGGCGAAGGCAACGGCATCGTCTGGCAGGCCCCCGATGGCCTGGTCTGGCTGTTCTACGTGCAGCGCTACGGCGACACCTGGTCCGAAACCCGCATCAAAGCCAAAATCTCCGAAGACGGAGCACACACCTGGTCCGATTCCATGGTCCTCGATTTTGAAATGGGCACCATGGCCCGGGGACGTCCCATCGTGTTGAACAATGGGAACTACCTGCTCCCCGTGTATCACGAAGCCGGTAGCGACCGGGAACAGATGACCGCAGAGACCGCGTCCTTCTTCCTGGTCCACGATCCGAAAACCCGCACCTGGACGCCCACAAAACGCATCTTTTCGAAGATTGGCAACCTCCAGCCTGAGCCGGTCCAGATTACCGATGACTATCTCGTGGCCTACTGCCGGGTGGCCGGGGACTATGAACCCAGCGAAACGCGCTTCATGATTCGCGCCGAATCCCACGATGGCGGCATGACCTGGAGTAAGGGGGAAGATTCCCAGTTCCCCAACCCCAACGCGGCGCTAAGCTTCATCAAGTTGCAGAACGGCCACTTGCTCCTTGCCTACAACGACAACATGAACGACCGCAATCCCCTCACCATCGCCATATCTGAAGACAACGACAAGACCTGGACCCACAAGCGGGATATTGGCACCGACATGAAGAACACCTACGCCTACCCCATGGCGATCCAGGCAAAAGACGGCACCATCTACGTGGTCTACACGACCGACGTACGAAAAACCGTCATGCTGTCAACCTTCCAGGAAGACGCCATCCTCGGCCACACCAAATAATTACCGGGGCGACAAGGCCCACGACCAGAAACAAAAAATGCGAGGTTGTTCTCCCGATCACAACGGTCGGAGAGCAGCCTCGCCTTTTATTTGGGTTTATGGGCAAAACGAGCCTGGGCGATCAGCGGGCTGACTTGGTCTCCGGCAGGAATGCCGGAGCGCCTCAAAGACGACTCCCTATAGGGGCTTAGGCGTTCCTGCCCACCTCCGGCGCGTCCAAGTCCTGAGACAAGGCCCACCAAGAGACATACAAGGGCCATCTACGCCATGGAATCGCCAAGGGAAGCCTTACAACGTCATCCCCGCACGCGGAGATCCAGTATGCAATCACGGGTTGCAGGTTTCAATACCGTTTATTCATGCCTGGCGAGTCGGGCTGACTTAGTCTCCGGCAGGAATGCCGGAGCTCCTCAAAGACGGCTCCCTATAGGGGCTTAGGCATTCCTGCCTGAGACAAGGCCCACCAAGAGACATACAAGGGCCATCTACACCATGGAATCGCCAAGGGAAGCCTTACAACGTCATCCCCGCACGCAGTGGTCCAGTAATGCAAACACGAATTGCATGTTTCAATACCTATTATTCATGCCTGACGAGGCGGGCTGACTTAGTCTCCGGCAGGAATGCCGGAGCGCCTCAAAGACGGCTCCCTATAGGGGCTTAGGCATTCCTGCCCACCTCCGGCGCGTCCAAGTCCTGAGACAAGGCCCACCAAGAGACATACAAGGGCCATCTACGCCATGGAATCGCCAAGGGAACGCTTTACAACATCGTCCTCGCCTTCAGGGAAACAAATCGCTAAACTCGAATATAGCCCGGCATTCCACCTGCCACCAACCAATCGTCTAATTGTTGCGGGCAGCATCCATAAGATCGGTAAAGCGCTTGAACAAATAGCGGCTGTCGTGGGGACCCGGCGACGATTCAGGGTGATATTGAACACTGAAGAGGGGCTTGGACGTGTGGGCCATTCCCGAGCAGGTGTTGTCGTTCAGATGGGTGTGGGTAACGACGACCTGGCTGCTGTCCAGCGACTCGGGGTCCACGGCAAAACCATGGTTCTGGGCCGTAATTTCCACCTG
This sequence comes from uncultured bacterium, assembly GCA_963977445.1. Taxonomy (GTDB): domain Bacteria; phylum Hydrogenedentota; class Hydrogenedentia; order Hydrogenedentales; family JAEUWI01; genus JAEUWI01. The sequence continues at coordinate 8,666 of CAXBPH010000100.1, forward strand.
GCCATTTTCGTGAAACTGGACCGGCTGGTTGCCGCCCCGGTGGCCGAATTTGAGCTTATAAGTAGAACCACCCAAGGCGTGGGCCAGAATCTGGTGGCCCAGGCAGATGCCGAATATGGGTTTTCCGCTCGCAATCAGCGCTTCTACCGTGGGGTAGATATAGGGCAGGGCACCGGGATCGCCGGGACCATTGGAGAGAAAGATACCGTCGGGACTGTGGGCGAGAATTTCATCGGCTCCGGCCGTGGCGGGGACAACCGTAATCCGGCAGCCCGCATCATCCAGGAGGCGAAGTATGTTTTCTTTCATGCCGAAATCGAGGGCCACCACGTGATAGGTACCGGCCCCGTGACCGGCATATTCATAGGACGCGTCAATGGTAACGTCCTTCACGAAATCAGCACCCGCCATATCGGGAGATTCCTGGGCTTTTTTCACCAGCGCCGCGTGATCGGTTTCCGTCGTGCTGATGATGCACTTGAGGGCACCCTTAACCCGAAGAATCTTGGTGATTTTCCGCGTGTCTACCCCATCAATCGCCAGGATATTGTTGGCCTTGAGGTAATCGGGCAGACTCTGGGTCGAAAGGTGGTTGCTGGGCTCGAAACAGCACTCGCGCATGACAAATCCACGCACGAAGGGCTGACGGGACTCTACGTCGTCTTTATTGACGCCATAGTTGCCAATATGGGGATAGGTCATGGTAACCACCTGGCCGGCATAGGAGGGGTCCGTAAGGATCTCCTGATAGCCAGTCATACTGGTATTAAAGACCAATTCTCCCGTGGCCTCACCTTCCGCGCCCACGGCGCGACCTTCGAATACGGTTCCATCTTCCAGGGCAAGCAGGGCAATCACGATAGATTCCATTTCGGGTTGTTTGCGGCAAAAATCGGGCTAGTATACCAAATAAACAGGGGCAATTTCCGCTTTGACTCCACGGCCGACCGGGCAGCACAGGCGATAGACCCCTTAAATGGCCCAAAAGTGCCCTTTTGAGCCCTGAAAACGGCCTGCCCACCTATTCGGGATTATGCCTACTGCAGATGCCGAAGTGACCGCGGTTGGCGGTCATTCCGTGGCGTTGGTCATGACGACCCCGAGGGCGGTGACATCCTGAACCATGGGTACGGCGTTGGTCAGATCAACCTGGGCGCAATAAGCCACATCTTCTTCCATGCCAATAGCCCGGAGTTTGGCCGCATGGGGTGACCCGGCAAATAGCTTCTCAAAGCCATGGTTATCGATACGTTCGCGCCAGTCCTCAAAGAGTTCCAGCCCTTCGCCGATTTCTCCCCCCGATTTCATGGCGATGGCCACCGCCGCACAGCGGTCTTCCTGGGCATCAAAATCGGGATCGTCGGTCAGGCCCGCCGGAATGAGAACCACATCATGGCCCAGGCCCGACGCAATTTGGGCAACGGCCGAGGCATTGACCGTGGTGCCCATGAGAATCGCCGGTGCACCAATGGCGGAAACCAGACGTCCCGCGCCAGTCGTGGTGGTGAAGATGACGGCCTTCCCGTCGGCATGCCAGGCATCCCGGGGACTGTTACCATAGTCGAAGCCCTCGGGGGGAATGCCGCCCCGCTCCCCATAGAGGAGTGCATCGGGTTGGTCGACCTTCGCCGCCAGGGCATCGGCCACATCCCGAACGGCCAGGATAGTTGTCGCGCCTGATTCGAGCAGCATGGCCGCCGTCGCGCTGGCCCGGAGAGCGTCCACCACCACCGCCGTGCACCCGTGGGTCACCGCATATTCACAGCCCGCTTCGCCCTCTATGATATGCCAACGCATACTACATCTCCTGTCCCTGTCGCCTTTAGCGGGGGACGGTTCCGTCAATGACATACCGCAGAATCTGAATGACCTGCTCGATAGTATTCGCCACGGCCAGTGCGGCCCCGTCAATTTCTTTGAGGGCGTGATTCAGGGCGGGCTCGTGGAGGGTGATGAGTGGTTTTTCGTTGGCCACGGCAAGGCCGGCATCAAAGGCGGCATTCCACTGGCGGTATTTATCACCGAAGTGCACGATAACCAGATCGGCCTCCTGCATCAGGGTCCGATTGCGAATGGCATTCAGCTTGGCCGCCTTGTGGTCTTTCCAGAAATCATTGGACTCTTCCCCCAGAATGGCCACCCCGCATTCGTCGCTGGCGCTGTGGTCCAACACGGGTGTGTTGTAGTCCACCGGCAAGTCGGCTTCGATGGTCGCATCAGTCAGTAACTTGCGCCAGTTTGTGTGAATTTCTCCCGCCAAGTAGACGGTCCAGGCTCTCTCTTCCATGAATGACTCCCTCGTTATTCTTTATCGCTATAAATTTTGTAATGGACAAATCAACGAGGACCCGCCAGCAAACGTTGGATTGACCACGCAGACGGTTATCGCCTTCAATTCATCCTGTAACTCATGTTAATCATGTCCAATATAAAACGTCGCGCCCATGTCTTCCTAATCCCTATTTAGACAGGATTAACATGATTTACAGGATGGTGATTTCCAATGACGACCCAATCTATACCATCAACGATTGGCTCAAGACAGTCGTTGATGGTTCAATTTTTAGTACTGCTGCAGGACCCCATCACGCTCAAAGCACTTGGAGTAAAGACAAACTCTGCCATGTACGCGAGCGGTCTATCGCTTCAGTCCATCTTGTTAATCATGTAAATCCTGTCAAAAATCAGCGCCCATTGCAGCGCTACCGGATTCCCGCCATCGCCTGTTTTTCGTGTATATCCGCCACAATAGCCGGACCATGTTCGCGACTGTTTTCAACGAACACCACGTTGGATTCACAACCGGCGCAGAGGGTTCCCGCCACATAGATTCCCGGCACCGTCGTCTCGTGGGCATCGCTGAGAACGGGTTTTCCCGTGGAACGGTCAACTTCCGCGCCCGTACTTTCCAGCAGGGTCGTATCGGGTTCATAGCCAGTCATGGCCAATACAAAGTCGTTGGGAATGGCGATTTCCGTGCCATCCGCCTGACGGACGAGCACATCGTCCATTCGAATGGCGACAATCTCACTGTTTCGGAAGGCCTGTACCGACCCTTCCTTGATGCGGTTTTCAATATCCGGCTCCACCCAATATTTGGTGTTAAACCGGTCGCCCCGCATCACCACCGTCACATTCGTGCCCGCGCGATACAACTCCAGCGCGATTTCCGCCGCCGATGATCCCGCCCCAACAATCATCACATCATGATCGGCGTAAAAGTGGTCTTCCGAATAGCGATGGCTCACCTTGGGCAAATCGCCACCGGGTACATCGAGGGGACGTGGGCTGTCGTAGAATCCCGTGGCAAAGACCACATTGCGGGCCTGCCAAATGGTATCCCGACCAAACATATCCCGTGCCGTGACGCTAAAGAGTTCATCAGCACCTTCGATAGCCACCACTTCCCGGTAGGTCACCACTTCCAGTCCAAAGTAACGGACAAAGGCGCGGCAGTAGCGGAGGTATTCCCGGCGGGTCGGGTTTTTCTCATCGATGAGCAGGGGAAAGCCACCGAGTTCCAGCTTGTCAAAGGTGGAAAACCAGCGCATATAGGTGGGGTGTTTCAGCAGGGCACCACAAACGGGACCCTTGTCGATGGCCACGGCCCGGAGACCGCGGGTCTGGGCTTCGTGGAGCGCTACCAGGGCGGCAGGCCCCGCACCGACAACCAAAACGTCGAGTATCTCGCCAATTCCATAATTCTTCATGGCGTTAACCTCCGGGAAAAGTGTAGCACAGGGCCGTGATGGGGCGCTGGCACGGCGTAATCGGCAGCGCCACCGGAGACGGAGTTCACCCGCCTGTGGCAGCGTACACCCTCAGCCCTACGTCAACCTATGCGTATTGGGCCACAATGGCCAGTCCACTGGCTACACTGGTGAAGGTATCGCGGCGCTTGATCTTTTCAGGGCCAAAACGCTCTTCCAGCATGTTTCGGATGGCCGGAATCAGGCTCGTACCGCCGGTGGTGAGTACCAGATCAAGATCGGCTGACGTGATACCCGCCAGTTTTTCTGCTTCTTCAATACTCGCCAGCATAAGCTCCAGGGTCTCCTCGATAATATGAGAAAACTCCTCCCGGGCCAACGATTCTTCCACTTGAAGGGCCTCGTTGTCGATGCGAATCATCGTTTCGAGATCGGTGGACAATCGACGCTTCGCCGCTTCGACTTCCCGGGCCACCGGGTAGCCCAGATTACGTTGAATCAGGTAGCGAAGTGAGCGTAGCGCTTCGGGCTGGGTCGAGGTGGACTCGGCCGCAATGAGCCAGTTGATGGTCTCTTCGTTATTGAGCTTATAGAGATTCTGCCAGTCGAGGATCTGGTTATAGATATTCTGTGGCATGGGTAGATTGTTGGGGCCGTAACGGGCCTTGCTGCCGAAAACCGGGAACAGCTTGCTGCGGATAATTTCCTTGTCGATGGCGTCACCCGCCACCGGCACGCCGGATACACTGAGGATCTGGCTTTCCGCCAGGCGGTCCTTGAAACCGTGGGCACCGCCAAACTCCATGATACAAACGTCGCAGGTACCACCACCGATATCCACCACCATCAAACGCTGACGCTTTTCGGCGACCATGGCGTATTCCACGCAGGCCCCTACGGGCTCGTAGAAAAAGGTCACGTCCTTAAAGCCCGCAAGATCGGCCGCCGTCCGCAGACGACGCTCCGCTACGTCGTTGTCTTCATCCCGTGTGGAAAAACGAACGGGACGACCAAAGACGGCGTGTTCAATGGATTCCCCGGCAGCCGCATCGGCCGCAGCCTTCATGGGCTGGAGAATCATGGCCACGAGTTCTTCTATCTGATAATGGGTTCCGAAGACTTCCGTGCCCATAAAGCCACTGTGGCGGAGCAAGGTCTTTAGCGATTGGAACAGACGTCCGGGAGAGTTCACCTCCACGATAGCCCGGGCACGAACCGCTTCACGGGCACTGCCGTCGGTTGTGTGGGGCCGGTAGCCTTCGCCCTTGTCGGGCTCAGACGCAACGTAGCCTTCGATGCTGATGCCCAGATCGATCTGCTGAAGCAGGACCTCACGGTCGACATTTCGCTCGATAAAGGCATTGGCGGCGTCACGTCCGATAATCGCATCACCTTCGTTGGTGATATAGAGCAAGGAAGGTAACGAAGTCGGGCTGACATTGGCCGGATCGAGAGAAAGAACGTTTACTTGGCTGCCATCGGACAACGCAACGCTGGAATTCGAGGTGCCGAAGTCGACACCGCAGTAGTACTTCCCCACGGGCTAATCCCTCGGTAGTTTGGATTGATTTACTGACCAACTCACACCACAGGGGTGTGCAATTTCACCAAACGGCGAAGTATATCACCGTGTAGAAAGGCAAGGCAAACATCGAGGACGGCGGGTAGCCAGGAAAAGAACTGGGCCATCGGAAGCACGATAGCGGCCAACCCACCACCAAAAGGGGTGAATATACATCGACAAAGGCTAATAATTCGACCGGAGGCTACGCGCCGGGTATGGGTGGCGGTCCCTGGGGAAAAAGTCGCGCCAGATCGGGCACCTGACTCGCGGCAACCCAACCATCCATACCCTGGGCCCAAACGAGGCTTTCGCTTGTCAGGGCACCTTGCTGTACCTGTTGTTGCAGGGTACTCACGGGGAAGGGGCCTGTCTGTTGGCCATTTACGGCCACGTAATAGGTCGTCTGACCGGGGACAGGCGGAGGTCCTGCCGGCGCAGCGCCCTGCTGGGGTGCCTGTTGAGATTGCTGATTAAATCCCTGGGCCATCTGGTTGGCCATGGCAAAGCCCATGCCCAGACCCATGCCACCGGCGGCTTCGCCACCAGGATTTTTCGCAGCCGCTTCCATGGCATTGGCCGCCTGAAATTGGGTGTATTGATGGAGGTTGCCGATGACGCCCATGCTCGCCCGCTTGTCGAGGGCTTCTTCCACGGCCGGCGGCAGGGAAATATTCTCCACCAGGAGATTGCTCACGTCCAGGCCATAAGCCTCAAAATCAGGGTGGAGCCGCTCCGTCGCAAAGGTTCCAAACTCGTCGTAGTTTGCCGCCATGTCGAGGACAGGAATCTTACTCTCCGCCACCAGATCGCTGAAGCGCGCCACGATAAGATTGCGGAGTTGTGTCGTAATCTCGTCCGTGGTGAAGGTGCCATCGGTGCCCACGATTTCTTTTACAAAGGCCACCGGATTGATCACGCGGACGCAATAGGTGCCAAACATGCGGATGCGCAGCGGACCAAACTCGGCATCCCGCAACATGATGGGATTCTTTGTGCCCCACTTCAGGTTGGTATAGCGGCGGGTGCTGATGAAATAGACTTCGGCCTTAAAGGGACTTTCGAAGCCGTGACGCCACCCTTCCAGGGTAGAGATGATAGGCAGGTTTTTGGTCTCCAGCGTATACATGCCGGGATCGAAAACATCGGCGATCTTCCCCTCTTTGATGAAGACAGCAACCTGGCCTTCACGGACCGTAAGCTTGGCGCCGTGCTTGATTTCATTGCCGTGACGTTCAAATCGGTGAACCATCGTGTCGTTGGAGGGATCCAACCACTCAATAATATCAACCAGTTCGCCGCGAATTTTGTCCCAAATGGCCATCGTAGTTTCCTCATCGTGTACGCGTGTAGGGGGTTGTTGTCGTTACCGCCCAGTCTACAAAAGTCCCCAGTGGTATGTACAACGGCGGGTGGGAGATTATTCGGGAAGTGGGTCTGAGATCGTCAATCAGGCTTTCTCACCACCTGATGAAGGGTCTCCCATCAATCCCTGTCGGCCAAGCGGGCGAAAAACGATGGTATCTCATGCACGGGAAGCGCCCATACACCATCGCCCAGGGGATAGCGCTCGTCGCAGGGACAAACCACATAACCTTCATTCAGCCCCAGGTCGCGAATCGCACTCCAGAAGCCCTTAGAGGGGGAAGGTGCCGTCGAACGTTTTATTTCGAAGGCGAGGGGTCGGGCGTTCCCCGGACGTTCCAACAAGAGATCTATTTCCGCCCCACCCTGTGTGCGATAAAACCAGGGGCGGTGGGCGTCGGGCGCTTCGGCGAGCAATTGTTCGATGATCCAGCCCTCCCAGGAGGAGCCCGCTGCTGGATGACCAAGCAGGTCTTCCAAGCTCTGAAGTTGCAAGAGCGCATGGAGTAGCCCGCTATCGCGGAAGTACACTTTGGGCGTTTTCACGAGCCGTTTCTTAAGGTTGGTGTGAAAGGGTCGTAAGGTCCGGGTGATGAAGGTGTCTTCCAGCACATCCAGATAGTGATTGGCCGTGGGGTAGGTCACACCCAAGCTGCCCGCAATCTTGCTTGCGTTCCAGAGTTGTCCGTGGCAGTGGGCGATCATGCGCCAGAAGCGATCCAGCATGACGGCGGGAATCCGGATTCCCAGGGCCGGTATGTCTCGCTCCAGATAGGTCTTTGTGAATGCATCGCGCCATTCGAGAGACTGTCGATCCGAGCCGGCCAGGTAGCTGTCGGGGTAACCGCCACGTACCCACAGTTTATTGGCGTTCTCTCCGCCGGGCTCGATCTCGCCGAGGGTGAGAGGCGAGAGCTCAAGGTAGCGAATTCGGCCCGCCAGACTTTCCGAAGACTGCCGTATCAAATCCGGGGAAGCGCTTCCAAGCACCAGGAAACGGCCCGGACGTCGATCATCATCCACCAGCGCGCGCAGGACCATAAACAATTCAGGAACCCGCTGAATTTCATCCAGGATGACCGTTTTGTCGGCGTGCATCACCAGATAGCTTTCCGGATCCTGGAGTTTCGCCAAGTCAGAGGGTCGCTCCAGATCCAGATAAATATAGTGATCCGGCCCCGCTTTTCGCACCATGCGGGCCAGGGTGGTTTTTCCCACTTGTCGGCCGCCAATCAGGGCTACAACGGGAAAAGTACCCATCGACTCGTAGAGCTTTTTCTCCAAATTACGACGTATCATCCTAGTAATATAAAAGATAGCCTTTTAAATTACAAGGATAAATGCGAAAACACGTTCATAAATATCATTTTTCTCTATATCGTCAGGTAATCCCGCAGGTCGCAGAAGCCGGTCACTCCCCTTCTCGCCACGGGCCTTCGAAGCCCGCCACGTCTTGCCAGCTATCGGTTTCGATGATTCCGGCCCGATCCATGTTGGCGGCACCGGTGTGCTCGATGTTTCGGCGGTACTCGGCCAGGGCGGTGAGGGCCGCGCCCCGTTCTTCGCGGGTGGCCTGGAGGTCGTTCATCACCGCCGCCGTCTGGGTGCAGCGTTTGGCGTGAACTAATCCGTAGCGCAAAAATTGAACCCGCCGGAGGGCAAGGCGGTCGCCGGCATCGTTGCAGGCGGACTCGGCTTCATTCAGGAGCGCCAGAGCCGGGGCGAAAACGTCCGCCGGGTAGAGCTCGTCGGCCACCTGGGCGTAATGGGCATAGCGCCGAAACATGCCGTCTTTTCGCGTACGAATGGCCTCGGCCGACCGGGGGCTGTTTTCGATAGCGTAGTTTTCCCAATAGGCGAAATAAGCCCGGATAGCCGTCTCTGCCGAACCAAAGGCGGTGTAGTATTCGTCGAGTATGGATTCCACCGGAGCATCCGGGCGAACGTGAATACGCGCCAGGGTGTAGAGGTTGGGGCCCTGAGCCGCCCACATGCCCTGGAGGGAGTCGAAATCCGTGGCCACCATGCCGTGGTCGTCATAAAACTGGAAGGCATCGGCAAATTGGTGCATATACACCAGGGGCATGGTATAACCATCAAGAAACCAGTTGGGTCGGTAATAGGCGGTTACCCCGGCGTCTTGCCAGCCGGTCCACTGTTCCTTAATCCAGGCCTGCTCCGCGTCGGTGCGGGGAAACCAGCCCGCCCAGCGAAACCACGGCACAAAGCCGATGGTGATGTTCTTGTCCAGCGACAGGTCCGCCTTGGGTGCCCAAAAGTAGTTGAGGTAGGCGTAGAAATGAATTTTCACCTCGGGGTCGATCTTCGCCGCCAGGTCGTGGACCCGTTGGGCAAACCGCGCATAGCGTGCCCCCGCCTGCACGGGCTCAAAGGAACGCTCCAGACCCGGGGGCACGGTCGTCGGGTCCACCGGCGGATCGTCCCACGCGAGACATGCGTCGCATTGGCACGCCGCCGACCCATCGCTTTCCCCCACACCAAGGCCCAGCGGGGCATTGCCATTGTTCGCCCGTTCTTCGGCCCAGAGAGCGACGACTTGTTCCGCGAGTGCCGGATTGGAGACGCACATACTGACCCGGTGGGGCCGCTCGGGATCTTCCGGGCCCCGTTTGCCGTTGGGCAGCAATTGGAACCACTCAGGGTGTTCATCACCATATTTTTCCCACCAACCTTCAAAGGCATGGCCTGAACCAAATTTCCGCTGGGAAAAATAGGTGTCCGCCGAATGACCCATGCGGTGACGTCGCAAGAAAACCGATTGGTTGTGCCCATAGATTTCCCGCGCTCCTTCCGAGAAGGCCAGGCGCGGGTCCGCCGTGGCAAAGCCCTTGGGCCCCAGGCTCGGCCGAAGGTTGCGTTGCAGATAGCGGGGTAGCAGGATTTCGTCCACGGCATCAAAGAAGAGCGTCGCCTGCCGGGGAACCACCGTGCCCAGATCACCCGGCCACAACCAGCGCACGCCGAGTTCTCGTTCGAGAATTTCATAGACGCCCCATAAGACACCACTTTCCGATAACCCGGTGCTCAGGGGGTTGCCCGGCCCATCGTCTGCCGCGATGTAAAGGTCTTTCCCCATACTCCGTAGCACAACAGCTTCCGAAGGAAGGGCGTGAACATCGATTCCTGCGGCTTCGGCGGCACTGGTCGGACCCAGAAAAATACGGGCACCCGATGCCGGAGCCTCCCCCTCCTTCACTACCGCAAGTTTTCGCCGGGTAGCCAACTGGATATGCTCCACCAATTCCCTGGCCGCGTATTCCGTGACCGCTTCCCCATCATCAGGGATGACCACCACAGCAGGCCCAGAGCCGTCGCCGGGTATGACGGGGATCGATTGGGCCCAAATGGCTGGAGCAGCGGCAAGTACAAAAATCCAGGAAAAAACACGAAGCACGATACAACCTCCTCACGCGTTGATGGTGTCGGACCATCATAACCGGGGCGATGAAAAGGTGCAAGAGGCCGTTGGTCATTCCCGCGCAGGGCTAACGAATACCCTATGACGATGGGCTAAATACCAGCAGTCCCGAACTTCAAAAGCCCACGGCGGGGTGGCACGGACAAGTCCCCCGGACTTGCCCGTGGGCGCAGGCGTTGCGCTTCGGTATCGCCAAAAAAGCGTATCGGGCAGGTATACTGGCATGGTGATTCACCAACGTGCAGGGAACCAAAGTTCCTGGCACCGTATTAATAAACCAGCAGACAAGTCGTACCCTGAACCTGAATCTGTAACTCGTCCAACCGTCGGAGTCAATAGCCCCATGAGAATTGCCCTGCTCCTCGCCGCGCTCTTTACCGTGGTCGCCCCTGCCGAAAACCCGGTACAAATCCTGACGACGGGCCTGTTTCACCAGGATGAGTTCAAGGCCGAGGCGGGCCCGGACTGGTGGGGCATCTTCCCGGAGGGCGAGGGCTTCACCCTCCAGCCCGCGCCGGTGACCGTGACCATTGAACAGGATGGCATCATGGACAACGATAATGAAAAGACGGGGCGCGTGGTAAACGTTCCGCAGAAGACGCGGCCGGTACTGCTCCTGCGCGGCCTGCCGAATCTGACGGAAGGGCCCCTGGATGCCGCCGAGTTGCCCGCCGGGCGCAACTTTCTCTATCCCGGCCAACACCTGAGCCTGTCATCGGGGCCGGACAAACGGGTTGCCCCCATGGGGGTCACCGCCTTTGGCAGCGCCCGGGACGACACCGTGTGGGGGAACGTGTTTTTTCACGACTACCAATTTCGCCTGATCACCGGTCGGCATCCGAACAACACGACGCAGGCGGTGGGCAACATTGATCCTTTTGTACTCGACGGTATTCCCCATCTGGTCTGGGCGGGTGATATTGATCGGGACGGCAATTTTGATCTGCTCTTCGATTTCACCGACCATTACAATAAACGACACTATGTACTCTTTGTGTCCAGTGCGGCCAAGGAGGGCGAACTTGTTGGAAAGGTTGCCGAACTGGTAACGACGGGTTGTTGAGCCCGACGCGGCCAGCCTCGCAACGGCATTGATTGACCACTTAGAACGTCAAGAACGCAAAGAATAAATTGACTGGCAACGTAGCGGAGGAACGCCCCATGGGATATGCAATTTCTATCCTGGCAATAGCCTTTCTTGCCTTGTCGGCGGACTACGCTGTTTCGGAGCCCACCGAGATTGCAAAAGTTGGGACGTGGCATGGGAGTGAGGGGCCAATGTCACCCGGCGATGGCTGGTGGGGCCTTTTTCCCGTGGAAGGCGGTTATGTGCTCGAGTCGGCGGAAGTTACGGTTGTGCCCGACTCCCCCCCGATGGGCGATAAAACTGGCGGGCGAACCGGGAAGAAACTTTCAATATCCCAGAAGACCGAACCCCTTTTCCTGGTGCGTGGCGCGAATAGATTGAAGGAAGGCCCCGTCGTCTCGTTGGCCCTGCCGCCCGAGGGGACTTTTCTCTATCCGGGGCAAGCGCTCAACCTGACCCAAACTAAGGAAGGAGTGACCGACCTAGAATCCCTGGTCGCGCTCGGCACATACGCCAAACTTGAGGAAAGCTATTACGGGTTCTCGGGCTATCGGCTTCGATTGATTTCTGAGACGTCACCGACCAGGGAGTCGCAAGTAGTGGCATCGGTTAGTATTTGCGATCCCTACTCGGGGCCGAGGATCTTTTGGGCAGGAGACCTTGACGGAGATGGTAAGACGGATCTCTTTCTTGACATTAGCAAATACGAAATCAATTCCCACTTTGTGCTTTATCTTTCTTCGGCCGCGAAAGAGGGCGAGCTCGTGGGGCTGGTTGGAGAGTGGATAACGTTGGGCTGTTGATGCAGGCGTTGAACATAGTCTGGGACGAGATTGATTGACCACAGAGAGCGCAGAGAACACAGAGAATAAACAGACCGGCACGACAACGTAGGTACGACCTATGGCATACACGCGTTTAGTTCTGACCGGAGCGCTATTTGCTCTGACATCCTTTCATGCAGCGAGCGAACCCGTCCAAATCATTCTTTCCGGCGTATGGTCTGGAGCCGATGTGCAAGTTGAATCGGGAATGGATTGGTGGGGCCTGTTTCCCGACGGGGACGGTTTCAAACTCGAGTCGGCTCCAATCACCGTAACTCGTGCTTTCGATGGCATGGTGGATTCGGAGGGTGAAATGACAGGAAAAGAGGTGGCCATCCCTAAAGAAGCGAACCCTTTGCTGCTTGCTCGTGGCCTGAATACTTTGGAGGCAGGCCCCGTGGTGACGGTCAAGCCCCCTGGTGATAGTTGGCCCTTTCTCCATCCCGGTCAGGATTGCGAAATAACCCTCAATCCAGCGGACGTTCACAATCGGGTATTTATCACGGCGCTGGGTACGGCAGAATCGAAGCCAGACTCCATGCTCATTGTGCGTCGCACTTATGAACTCCGCATTTCCAAAGGGCAGGGAGAAGACCCTTCCATTCAGTCCCTCGCGAAATACCCCGAATTCACGGGTACGCACGGTCTCCGCCTCCTCTGGGCGGGCGACTTGGACCGGGACGGTCGCGTGGACCTGCTCTACAATCTAAGCACCTGGCATATGAGTTGGCATCTCGGTCTGTTTCTGTCCAGCGCGGCCAAGGAGGGTGATTTGGTCGGGTTGGTCGCAGAGTGGGTGACCACGGGGTGTTGACCACGGATTACACGGATGGTGCGTACGTGGATGCCCCAAGGGTTGGTCCAGATAATGTTGGCGCGTCACAGCCTCTCCCCATTCGGGGACTTTCGAAAATTGCTTGGGCAGATACGTTAATCGTACTGGCGTGAAGGGGTTGTCTGGGTGGCACGATCAAGCCCGCAGGGTTTGCCCGTGTTGGGACTGGAAGTCGGCAAAAACGCGTCGACGAAATATAAGGTCGTGTGGGCGTTGAATAAGGTGCGCTTACATCAACCTCAGCGTACCAAAGTTTGCACGGGCAAGCCCTGAGGGCTTGACCGTGGCACCCCGAAATCCCCTACCCACGTTCGCGAGATCGATGGTGCTTGGGGTATGCCGAGACACCTTCCTGGCAGCACGTCTTTCCCTTCTGAACTACTATCCGGCATTTTCTTGTTTTTTGAAAGAACACACTTCGCAAGAGCTTGTAACACAATGTCATTCTCAAGGTTACAGTCACAGACCAAGGCTGGAGAAAAGTTCCGATTTTGACTACGGATGAGACGGATAAAACAAAATAAACTACAAATAAGATTACCCAATTACGGTCGCGTCGGTATCGATTGTTCGAGGGGCGACTTTCGATAGATTTCCGGCGCTAAGCATCCGTGTTATCCGATTTATCCGTGGTCAATAATATTCGTGTAAATTAGTGT
>CAXBPH010000101.1:0-22144 GCA_963977445.1 uncultured bacterium
ACGCAAATTTTCAGAGGGCACTCAATGTTGGCCAGGGAGCCAATCATCCCACAGGGTTTTTCTTTGGTCATTAAAGTCGCTTTGCAATGACCCCATGGGGGGCGAAGAATCTGGTTCCGCTTGTGTCGACCAGGAATGGTCAACCCCCTGTGGTGCCCGTGGCACAGGTGAAAGAGGCCGCCAACAGACTCACAAATGCAGTTTCCGCGTACATTGAATGCTCATTCACAAGAGACGGGAGTTTTATCCGGAAAACGCCTGGCGGCACGCGTGGCCAAATGCGCGGTTGACGTGGGCCTGTCTTTTGTATATCCTGTGGGAATCGTTTTGGCAACTTCTTGTGGGTTGCCATACCAAACGTTTGAGCGCAGTTTACGCCGGGGGAAACGCGGATTAACGTAGCCACGGCGCACGACGCACCAACTTCAATTCAGCCATTCGCCCCGGTGGATGGCCTCGCAGGAGATCAACGATGAAAAAAATCTCATTGACCCGTCGCGCCTTCCTCGCGGCATCGACCACCACGGTCGCCGCGACCGCTATGGCCGCCCCCAACGACGCCAAAGTCGTTCCCGGAAAAATTTCCCCCAACGAAAAGCTGAATATCGCCGCGATTGGTGCCGGCGGCAAAGGCATGAGTGATATCATGTCCTGCCACAAACACGGCGAAAACATCGTCGCCCTCTGCGACGCCGACTGGAACCGCGCCGGCGAAGCCTTCTACAAACTTCCCGATGCCAAGCAGTTCAAAGATTATCGCGAAATGCTCGAAAATATGCCCGAAATCGACGCCTGCACCGTTTCGACCCCCGACCATACCCACGCACCAGCCGCCTACACGGCCATGAAGCTGGGCAAACACGTCTACGTCCAGAAACCCCTCACCCACACGGTGGCGGAAGCCCGTCTCCTGACCAACACGGCCCGCGAAATGGGTGTTAAAACCCAAATGGGTAACCAGGGTCACTGCGGCGATGGCGTTCGCGACATGTGCGAAATGGTATGGGATGGCGCTATCGGCCAGGTCAAAGAAGCCCACGTCTGGACCAACCGTCCCGTATGGCCCCAGGGTATCGATAAGCCCCTCGACGAAATGCCCGTACCCGACACGATGAATTGGGACCTGTGGATCGGTACCGCCCCCATGCGCCCCTTCAATGACCAATACTGCCCCTTCAACTGGCGTGGCTGGTGGGATTTTGGCAGCGGTGCCCTGGGCGACATGGCGTGCCATATCATGGACCCCACCTTCTGGGCCCTCAAGCTCGTCGAAGCACCAGATTACACTGTAGAAGTCATTGCCCAGTCCGGGAAGAACGACCAGACAGCCCCCAACGCCTCCGTCATCAAATACAGCTTCCCCGCCCGTGCTGATATGGGCCCCGTCGATGTATTCTGGTACGATGGCGAAATGATTCCCAAGCGCCCTGAAGGTGTTCCCGCCGACCAGAAACTGGGCGACGGCCGCAACGGCTCCTTCTTCATCGGTGACAACGGCATCCTTACTGCCGGCGAATATGGTGGAGAAGCCCGTTTGCTTCCCGACGAGAAAATGGTGGACTACAAGCGCCCCGAAAGAACCATCAAGCGCATCGAAGGCGAAGATCCTTATCTCAATTGGATCCAGGCCTGCAAAGGTGGCGACGACGCCGCTTCCAACTTCAGCTATTCCGGTCCCTTCACCGAAATGGTCGCTTTCGGCAACCTGGCCCTCCGCACCGAGCAGAAGATGCACTGGGACAACAAAAAGGGCATGGTCACCAACGTGCCCAACCCCGCCGAATTCGTCAGCAAGGAATACCGCAAAGGCTGGGAACTGCCCTGCTAGCGGCATGATGATACCCCACTGAATTCCAACGGCCCCGCGAGCAACCCTCGTGGGGCCGTTTGCATGGGGACTACACCGCCGCTGCCCGTGTCGACACCAAGTGGAACGTTGACAGGGAAGGGTCCTTGATCCCCGTATTGCCTTCTGTTTAAATGCATAGACATATCCCCCCATAATCCGGCACGCTTCCACCTGAAGCATCTTTTGCACCTCACGGTATATGCCCCGCCAACAGACCCGGTTTCGCCGGGATGAGGAATTTTGTCATGCGCTACACGGCATTCCTGCTTACCATCGTGTTAACCGCCGGATTCGCAACCGCCGGTGCACTCACGTCCATCTGGTGGTGGGCACCTCTCGTGGTGTTGGTTCCCGGCTCCCTGCTCGGATGCTGGGATTTATTGCAGACGCGACACAGCCTCATGCGAAACTATCCGCTCGCCGCGCGGCTGCGGTGGCTCTTCGAAGAGATCCGTCCCGAGATTCGCCAGTATTTTGTAGAAAGCGACATTGACGGTAGTCCCTTTAGCCGGAATTCCCGTGCTCTGGTCTATGAGCGCGCCAAAAACACCCACGAAGAGAAGCCCTTCGGGACGGAGCTGGAAGTCTACGATTTGGGCTATGAATGGTTTGTCCATTCGATCGCGCCCCGACCCCAGTCGGAAAAGCCCTTCAAGGTAACCGTAGGTGGCCCCGACTGCACCCAGCCCTATGATATGGCCCTGCTGAATGTTTCCGCCATGAGCTTTGGCGCCTTGAGTGGCAACGCCATCGGCGCGCTGAACAAGGGTGCCTGGATGGGCGGCTTTGCCCATGACACAGGGGAAGGGGGGCTCACAAAATACCATCTTGAGCACGGGGGCGATCTCGTCTGGGAAATTGGCAGTGGTTACTTCGGTTGCCGGACCCCGGAGGGAAAGTTCGACCTCGAAACCTTCCGGGAAAAAGCCGGTCACCCTGCCGTCAAGTGCATCTCCATCAAACTTTCTCAAGGGGCCAAACCCGGATTGGGCGGCGTCATGCCCGCCGCCAAGGTGACGGCGGAAGTTGCAAAATTCCGGGGCGTTCCCGAGGGAGTGAAATGCATTTCACCACCCTATCACACGGCCTTCGATTCACCCCGCAGTCTGCTGGACTTTGTCCAAAGCCTGCGCGAAGCCAGCGGTGGCAAACCGACTGGATTCAAATTGTGCATTGGCCGCGAGTCCGAATTTCTCAGCGTCTGCAAGGCCATGATGGAACGGGAGATCTATCCCGACTTTATCATCATTGACGGTTCCGAAGGGGGGACGGGTGCCGCGCCCCAGGAATTCGAAGATCATGTGGGCACACCCTTAACCGAAGGTCTCCATTTCGCACACAACGCCCTGGTCGGGTGCGGGTTGCGCGAACGCATCAAGATAGGATGCAGCGGCAAGGTAAACTCGTCCTTCGAAATGGCGAAGCGTATCGCCCAGGGCGCGGATTACTGCAACGCCGCCCGGGCCATGATGTTTGCCATCGGGTGTATCCAGGCACAACGATGCCACACAAACACCTGCCCCGTGGGGGTAGCAACGCAAGATCCAAAGCGAACACGGGCCCTGGTGGTGGAAGACAAGGCCCAGCGTGTCTACCACTTCCAGCAAAATACCGTGGCCGACTTCCAGAAGCTCATCGCCGCCCTGGGCCTCGACAACCCCTCGGAACTCGATCCCACCATGCTGATGAAGCGGGTAACGGAAACCACGACCAGGAGCTACGCCGAATTGTATGAATACCTAAAGCCCCATGAATTGCTGACCGGAACCGCCCCCACCCGCTGGGAAACCGTCTGGCAACAAGCCTCAGCCGACCGCTTCCGGTAGGCGTCGTGGGCCCCCACGAATGGGTATGGATCGGTCTGTCGGACGAAGCCTGAATCTCCTTCCGGGAAGTCCGATGCAAAACACAAACCCGTCACACCCGGTCCGATTTGATGAATTTAATGGACACGGGGGACCCTGTCCTCACGATCAGCGGCATCGCGTGTATCCACGAGACACGCGATGCCCCCGATTGGACTGCCGCAACCGTAATGCCTATCGGCCGATACGAATCTCTGCATATCGGCCTTCACGCGGTCCAAGGCGCGGCGAGTCGCCACGGTGTGTAGCCAGCCCCCGACAGATTGGACGCCGCCCGGACCCTTCATCAACTCCAGGAAAGATTCCTGGGCGACCTCTTCCGCGATACCCGGGTTCTTAACGACGCGCAGGCACGCCCCATAGACCATGACGGCGTGCCGCTAAAGGAGCTCCGCGAAGGCATCGGCATCTCTGCTACTACGCCATTTGTTGAATAGTGTTGCATCGGATTGTGACATCGTTCGTAGTTCTCCCTCAGGTTCATGCCGCATCAACAGCTTCTATAGTATATGTCGACATGGCAGGGAAGAATGACGCGCGTGGAGGGAGAACGAAGCGGATACATAGTCAACCCCCGTGCCACGTCGTAGACGCGCCGTAGGAGGGCGATCCGACCCCGTCGGTTCGTGTGTGGAGTACGCAGTCAACTTCCCACGCCTGCACGGGCAAGCCCTTGCGGGCTTGTCCGTGGCACCCCAAGGTTTACGTTTAAAAAAAATCTTCCTCCGTGCCACGTCATAGACGCGCCGTAGGAGGGCGATCCGACAACGTCGGTTCGTGTGTGGAGTACGTAGTCAACTTCCCACGCCTGCAAACGCAAACCGCGGCCCCCCCGAGGCATTTTTTCTGAAACTTGGACCCACCCCGGTCCCGTCCAATAGAATAGGTCTATCCCAATTAAAAAGGAGCTTCCATGAAACACACCGACCTCACCCGACGCGCTTTTCTGGCCGCTACGACCACCGCCATTGCCCTGACCCCTGCGGTGGTCCGGGCCAACGATGCGAAAGTAGTGCCACGAAAAATATCCCCCAACGAAAAGCTCAACGTGGCCGGTATCGGCGTGGGTGGCAAGGGCCTGAGCGACATTATGAACTGCCGCAAGGAAAATGTGGTCGCCATGGCCGATGTAGACTGGGATCGGGCCGGCGAAGCCTTCTATAAACAGCCCGACGCGAAGCAGTTCAAAGATTTTCGCGTCATGCTCGACAACATGCCCGAAATTGACGCCGTAACCATTTCCACCCCGGACTTTACCCACGCTCCCGCCGCCTACACGGCCATGATGATGGGGAAACATGTCTATGTGCAGAAACCCCTGACCCATACCGTGGCGGAAGCCCGGATGTTGACCCGGGTCGCCCGGGAAACGGGGGTGGCGACCCAAATGGGTAACCAGGGCCACTCGGGCAGCGGAACACGCCGTTTTTGCGAGATTTTCTGGGATGGCGCCATTGGCGAGGTCCGGGAGGCCCACGCGTGGACCGATCGGCCGGGCGATCGCTGGCACCGCGATCCGGCAGCACTGGAAGCGGGTGAAGCCATTCCGAAAGATATGGATTGGGAATTGTGGCTCGGCAGCGGCCCCCGCAGGCCCTACAGCGAAATTCTCCATCCCAATAAATGGCGGGTCTGGTGGGATTATGGCTGTGGTGCCCTGGGTGATATGGCCTGTCACATCATGGATTCGTCCTATTGGGCCCTGAAACTGGGCGACGCCCCTTCCTTCACGGTAGAGTCCATTCTGGAAGAAAATAAGACCGATATCCTCGTGCCCACGGCGTCGGTGTTGAAATACAGCTTCCCCGAGCGCGCCGGGCTGCCTGCGGTGGATTTTTTCTGGTATGACGGCGGCAAGATGCCCGAACGGCCCCAGGGGATACCCCACGCCGAAAAGCTCGGCGATGGCGACAATGGCTCCTTCCTGGTGGGCAGTAAGGGCGTGCTGACCACGGGCACCTATGGCGGCAATACCCGTCTCCTCCCGGAATCCCGTATGGACGGCTACACTCTGCCCGATGAAACCCTGACCCGGGTCAAGGGCTCCCACTACAACAACTGGATCGACGCCTGTAAGGGAGGCGATCCGGCCTGTTCAAACTTTGACTATGCCGGGCCCTTTACAGAGATGGTGCTCATGGGCAATATCGCCCTCCGCACCGGCACCAAGGTGGAATATAATGCGACGACGGGCACGATAAAGGACAATCCCCAGGCGTCGGCCCTGCTCAGCACGGAATACCACAACGGCTGGACCCTGCCGGTCTAAATTAGTGAAGATTCATCTCGGACATTCTCCAGGACAATCGGTTGCCTGCTGCAGGCGCTTGCGTATATGAACTCAACGAACGAGCTGGGTTTGACAGGGGTCTACCTTCGCTTATTCAGGCGCCTGCCCCGTCCCTCAGGGGTGGTTCTGGACCCCGTTTCGGGCCGGATTGCCCACCTTCCCCGACGTATTGGCGGAGTTTGGGGCGCTGAATCGCCCCCAGAATACCCGGTGAGCAAGTTGCCTTCACGGCAGAGGCCCTGCTAGTATCGCGTAGTGTAGAAATAGACGATTGCGGCCCGAGGGTGCTACCTGTAGCTCCGAGGACCGATTTTTCGCAGATAACCGCCCGATTGGGCTGTCGTTTTTCGGCCCGCTGCCCGGTGGCAGCGACCGTGTACTATCTGTTGACGTCGAGAAAATACCGGAGACTTCGTATGCCATTGCATACCCGCATAATCCTGCTTGTTGCCCTCGTATGCTGCCTGGGCAGCCAGGACGTATTCGCCCAATGGACCTGGACCCCGCAGACGGGTCGCTGGGTTAACCTCAAGCGCCTGCCCAAAGAAACGCCCCAGCTCCAGGTGGAATATGCCCGGAGCCTCATGCTCGAAGGGGAATACAACAAGGCCTGGCGCGAGACGAGAAAATTCATTGAGTTCTATGAAGACAGTGAATATCTCGACGACAACCAGTTTCTTCGCGGTGAAATCCGCATGGGACAGGGCAAGTGGCTCGATGGCGCGAAGGAATTTCAGAACCTCATAGTCGTCCATCCCGAAACGGATCACTACGACGAAGCCATCGACAAGCAATATGAGATCGGTGACCTCTATTTTGAGCGGGGTCAGGTAAAGATCAAGCAGCGCTGGACCTTGTGGAAAAAACGCCCCTTGAAGCGCGCCGTGGAAGTCTATTCCATGGTAATTGAGAACCAGCCCTTCACGGCCAATGCCGCCAAAGCCCAATACCAGGTTGGCCTGTGCCGCTACACGACGGAAAACTATCTCGAAGCCGCCTTCGATTATCGCCGGGTCATTGAAGACTATTCCGGTTCCGACTGGGTCGATGAAGCCAGCTATGGCCTCGCCATGTGTTACTACGACATGTCTTTGCCTCCGGAATATGACCAGACCCCCAGCCAGTTGACCATCGATGCTATCGACAGCTTTGGCAACCGCTATCCCGATGACGAGCGTCTGGCCGGTCTGCGTACCAAACAGGCAGAAATGCAGGAGCATATTGCCCAACAGCAATTGCTCAACGCCAAGTTCTACGAAAAGCGCCGGAGCTTCGGGGCCGCCAAGATTTATTATGAGCAGGTCGTCGAAAAGTATCCGGAAAGCGACGCGGCAACCGATGCCCGTGTCTGGCTGGATGCCCACCAGGGTATACGCCATATCGGTAGTCCCGAAGCCGACACGGTGACGGTACAATGACGCTCCGATTGATACATGGCGCAATGTATCTGCTGAGCGCATGCGTCCTTACCGGGTGTGGCTATTCGACCCAGAGCACCCTCGATCCCAAATATCAGACCATCGCCGTTACGCCTTTCTTTGACGAAAGTCGCGAGTATGACCTCCAGGCCCCATTGACCAATGCGGTCACCCGGAAGTTCATCCACGACACCCGTCTCGATGTGGTCCATCCCGATAAGGCCGATCTTCTCCTGGAAGGCGTTATTCTGGATTACAGCCTCAAGGGCCTTACCTATGACCGGAATGATGAAGTCACCCAGTATCTCCTCGTGATTTCGGCCGGTGTTCGGGTAACCGATCTCCGTAGTGGCGAAGTCTTGTGGGAAGAGCGCCTCATGGCAGGCGAAACCAGTTATTACACCCGCGCCGCAGGGCAGTCTTCCGACCGCCTCCGTGGCAACGCCGAAGTCTTCCTGCCAAC
The DNA here is from genome assembly GCA_963977445.1 of uncultured bacterium. GTDB lineage: Bacteria > Hydrogenedentota > Hydrogenedentia > Hydrogenedentales > JAEUWI01 > JAEUWI01. The sequence continues at coordinate 7,886 of CAXBPH010000101.1, forward strand.
GGTTCGCTCTTTTGCCAGTGATGAAGAAAATCGTGCCGCCGCAGAAGCCCTGGAGCAACTGGCGTCGGATATTTTCTATCGCACCGTGGAACCCTGGCCCCAGTCATAGGGACTATGGCACGCCCCGCCCGACGGTGGCCGCCCTTACCACGCTATGAACGGGCCCCTTGCGGGTAGACGAGGTTAGCAGGCTATGCATGTCAACGAACTGCTGGAACAAATAGGGAACAAGCCACTCCCCGTCGTCTTGTTGTTTGCCCCGGGAAAAGCCCCCTACCAAAAAGAAGCCTGGGAGCCCCAATTGGCCGAACGGGCCGTCGCACGCATCATAGAAACCCACGTCGACCCCTCCATGCGCGATATGGCCTTGGGGGTGTTTCATGCCGACGAAGCCAAGGTCGGTGATATCGTCCTCGAAGCCCAGACCCTCCCCTTTCTGGTGGAACGCCGGGTTATCGTGATTCGCAATGCGGATAAGTACGACGCCATGTCGGGCGAAAAGAATTCCGCCCTCTATCCCCTCATTAGCTACCTGGCCGACCCCTCCGAATCCACCCTGCTCATCCTCATCGCCTCCAAGATGGACAAGCGTAAGAAGCTCTACAAGGCGTGCCAGAAAGCCGGGGCTATCGTAGAATGCCCCCAACTGGACGATGGCGCCCTCGGCAGCTGGATTCGCAAGGAAATTCGCGACAAAGAAAAAGATATTGACGGCAATGCCGTAAACGAACTCATTCATCGTGGGGGCAGCCGCCTGGGCGATATCAACAACGCCATCAATCTGGTGGTGAGCTATGTGGGCGACGCGCCCCGGGTCACCCAGGCCGATGTGGTGGCCGCCTGTGCCGACGTGGCGGAAGAAACCGTCTGGGCATTGACCGACGCCATTGCGGCATCGGATCCCGGCAAAGCACTGAGCACCTTGTTTCAACTCAACGATCTGGGGAAAAGCCCCGACGAAATCATGGGCCTCATCAATTGGCTGCTGGACAGCGCCTATCGGGCCATGCCGGAAACGGAAGCATCACTGAAAAGCTCGTTTGTGGCGAAGAAAGTCTTGCCGCTGGCGCAGAAACTGGGCGTGGCGAAACTGAAGCGCGCCTTTGCCATGTGCACCGAAACCCACCTCATGCTCCGTAGCACCGGTGTGGATCAGATGCTGGCCCTTGAGCTACTCGTCATCAAACTGTCGGCACCACGACATCGTCCAACACGGGCGCGGGCCTGAAGGCGTCACCGGGAGGAATTGGGCAATGCAGGACAAGCAATTTGAGTGCGGCCAGTGCGGAGCCTCCCTGGAATTTGCACCGGGTAGCGACGCCCTCACCTGTCCGTATTGCGGCCATGAAAACGTTATTGATCGGGTCGTCGAGCAGATCGAGGAACTGGACTACCATCGCGTCCTCGCCGAAGCCATGGCCGGCGAAGAGCTGGAAGAGCGCTACGAAGTAAAATGTGGCTCCTGCGGAGCCTCCGCCACCCTCGATCCCAATGTGAGCGCCGATGAGTGCCCCTTTTGCGGCACGCCCGTCGTAAAAACCGGCACCACCACCCGCCAGCTCAAGCCCAAGGCCCTCTTGCCCTTCAAGATACGCAGCGAAGAAGCCCGTATCGCCTTCCATGACTGGATCCAGGGCCTCTGGTTTGCCCCCAATGCCCTCAAAAAACGGGGCAAGCAATCGGAGCGCCTCCAGGGCGTTTATATGCCCTATTGGACCTATGACTGCGGCACCGTCAGCGCCTACACCGGGAGCCGGGGCGAATATTATTGGGACACGGTAACCCGCACGGTCACGGTAAACGGCAAGACCGAACGGCGCACGGAGCAAGTCCGAAAAACACGGTGGTATCCCGCCCGTGGTCGGGTGAGCAATACCTTTGATGATGTCCTCGTCCTGGCCAGCGAATCGCTACCCAAAAAAGAGACGGATGCCCTCGAGCCCTGGGACCTCGGCAACCTGGAACCCTACCAGGATGAATATCTCAGTGGCTTCAAGGCCGAGAGCTATCGCGTCAATCTGGAAACGGGTTTTGGACAGGCCAAATACAAAATGGACCCCGTCATTCGCCAGACCATCCGGCGGGATATTGGCGGCGACGAGCAGCGCATCAGCCAGGTCGCTACCGACTACCACAACATCACCTTTAAGCACGTGCTCCTGCCCATCTGGATCAGTGCCTACCGATACCACAAAAAAATCTACCGCTTCCTCGTGAATGGACGCACCGGCGAAGTTCAGGGCGAACGCCCCTGGAGCTGGGTCAAGATTACCTTCGCCGTCCTCGCGGGTGCCCTGGTAGTAGGGGCTATCGTCTACGCCACCCAGGGCCAATAGGAACTGGCGCGCAACGTCTCGCAGGCCACGTCAGCAGGGCGCACCGCCATTCCATTCACGGGGTGCGCGCACTCGACCTCATCGTTTTCTTGCATTATTCTCGGTAGGTCACTACAATATGCGGGTTGTGCGCATTTTCTTTGTACGCTTGCAGGCCACCCATGGGGGGTAGCCTCTCAATCCAAACACGGCCCGACGCCAATGTCCCAACACGTTTTCTATCGCTGTTGGAGGCGGGCCAAAATATGACTTTAATTGGAGAATCAACATGCTAATCGATTTTGGCGGCGTGGAAGAAAACGTCGTTACGCGGAAAGAATTCCCGATTGCCAAGGCGAAAAAAGTCTTGAAGAACGAAACCATCGCCGTGATCGGTTATGGCGTGCAGGGCCCGGCCCAGGCGCTTAACATGCGCGATAACGGATTCAATGTTATCGTTGGCCTTCGCGAAGGTTCCAAAGAAAGCTGGAAGCGCGCCCAGAAAGACGGCTGGAAAAAAGGCGTCGACCTTTTTACCACCGAAGAAGCCCTGGAACGTGCGACCGTCATCCAGTACCTCGTTTCCGACGCCGCCCAGAAATCCTACTGGCCTACGCTGAAGAAATACCTCAAGGCTGGCGACGCCCTCTATTTCTCCCACGGCTTTTCGGTGACCTATAAAGAGCACACCAAAGTTATTCCCCCGGAAGATGTTGACGTAATCATGGTTGCCCCCAAAGGTTCCGGTACGTCCGTGCGCCGCAACTATCTCGCCGGTGTGGGCATCAACTCCAGCTACGCCGTATTCCAGGATGCCACGGGCAACGCAACCGATCGCTGTATTGCACTCGGTATCGCTCTCGGCTCGGGCTACCTCTTTCACACCACCTTCGAAAACGAAGTGTACAGTGATCTCACCGGCGAACGCGGTATCCTCATGGGTGCCCTTTCCGGCGTGATGGAAGCCCAGTATGAAGTGCTCCGTAAGAACGGCCACAGCCCTGCAGAAGCCTTCAATGAAACCGTTGAAGAGCTCACCCAGAGCCTGATTCGTCTCGTTGACGAAAATGGCATGGACTGGATGTTCGCCAACTGTTCCGCCACCGCCCAGCGCGGTGCCCTCGACTGGGCGCCCAAGTTCAAGAAAGCCACCCTCCCGGTTTTCAAAGATCTCTACAAGCGCGTGCGTAACGGTGAAGAGTGCAAACGCGTACTCCGCTCCACCGGCGGCAAAGACTACAAAGAGAAGCTCGACAAAGAGCTCGCCGCACTGCGCGATAGTGAAATGTGGCGTGCCGGTGCAGCCTCTCGTTCACTTCGCCCCAATGTGCCCGAAGCCAAGCGCATCAAGTCCACCAAGGGCGTCTCAGGCCGCGGTAAAAACTAGAAGAAGTAACTACGCTGGGCCGGGCGAATTCCTATTTGCCCGGCCCAGCTTTTTTTGCTTTAATATATTTAGATGTGCGATGCTCCATAGCGAGGGTCAGGGCTATACCACGGAGGTTTTAATGGTCACCAACGGGATGACACGACAACATTGTTACCTCCTTCATCGATTGACTTTGTGGTGTATACTGGCTGAAATCGTCGCGAAGCATACCGACGCTTCTACACAGGTATACAGCACCTGGGAGCGCGGCGCGATACACGCCGCACGAAGGGAGATGCCCGTTGAATGACCTGATTCCAGGTGCCGTGGCCGGCCCGCCCGATGGTAGAAACTTTGAAGCATCGTGGTATGGCGATTATCTCCAGGCCCATCTCCTCAGCGATGTGGGATTAAAGCGGCAGAAGAATGAAGATTCCTGCCTCATGTGCGCCCCGAAAAACCCCGTGCTCATTGATGAGCGTGGCCTGTTTTTTGCCGTGGCCGATGGCATGGGTGGCGCCAGCGCCGGAGAATTCGCCAGCCGCATGTCCCTCCGTGCCATGCACACGGCCTATTACACCGGCCCCAGACACTCCATCCCCCTTGCCCTGGAAGAATCCCTCGAAGATGCCAATCAGCGCGTCTTTGAAGAAGCAGAGATTAACCCCGATTATGCCGGCATGGGCACCACCGTTTCGGTCGTCCTCATCGATGGCGGTTGGGCCTATATCGCCCAGGTCGGTGACAGCCGCGTCTATCTCCTCCGGGAGCGCTCCGGCATCCACCAGATCACCGAAGACCACTCCCTTGTTGCGGAGCAGGTGCGTATGGGCGTCCTCAGTGAAGAAGAAGCGGAAAACAGCTCCTTCAAGAACCTGATTACCCGCGCCGTCGGCATCAAGGCGGAAGTCGAAGTCGACCTCTTCGCCGTTCGTATTGTCCCCGGCGACACCATCCTAATCTGCTCGGATGGCCTCAGCAACATGGTCAATGATGAAGGCATCGCGACCTGCCTCTCCGATGGCGACTTAAAACTCGGCACCCGGAAAGTCGTGGATATGGCCCTGGCCAATGGGGGCTCAGATAATGTCACGGCCCTCACGATTCGTGTGATTGATCAGCCACCCCGCGCGCCCCTGCAATCCGGTGCCCGCGAAGTCAACGTGCCCAAGGGCGGCCTCTGGGGTCGCTTCCTGTCCCTCTTCGGCTTTTAAGCCACCTGCCACCAATAACGAAGAAAAGGCTGGGCCTAACGGCTCCGTTTCCGTGGCCCCCGTGACCGTGCCCCCTTCTTTTTGCTTTTGGACGAGTTGTGGCGGCCTTCCTCACGCACCTCGTGTTGATCGCTCCTAGCCAGACGGGGCGAGGGCGGAACAAATCGGGCCCGTTTATCTTCCAATGAATTGATACTGCGACATTGGGGACACTCCGAGTGCTTCATCGCGTCGGCGTCAAGGTAGGTATAGGAGCAATAGACACAACGCCACAGGTATTGCTTTTCCAACACCAGGTAGGCCCGTCGGGTCGTAATTTCGGTATAGACCCATATCCCCAGGGCACCGGTAAGCACGATGGCGCTGTAGACGATGAGTGCGGCGGACAACGATATCTGGATCATGGGGTCACCCCACTATCTTCCCGCTGAATCCGAAGGGTGGCCGTCTGATTCTTTCCGTCATCCACTTCGAGGGGCTCGAAACGATACTGGAGCGCGGTCATCTGAATGGCGTCGACCAGTTCACGTTCATCCACCGTGGGGCTGAAAACATTCACCACCCGACCCAGCGCATTCACCTGAATTATCAATTCCACCGGCCGCTGCAGCAAAGCCGGATCGCTCCCCCAGAGGGCCTCGATAGGCGGCGAAAAAAGCAACTGGCGATCACGGGGTGCCGACGACCAGACCAACTGTGCCTCGAATCCTTCCGCCGGACGGTGGACAATAGGCTTCGGCGGCCTGTGCTCCCCCTCCAGAACGGATGACAGATGGTCATCGTCGTAGTCGTCTCCACCGGAAAGGCGCAACTTCGACAAGGACCGCGTCATACCCGTCAGGCCCCGGCTGAAGCGCCCCCAACTGTCACTCGGCTCGTCCTTGAAGATATCTTCATACCGCGAAAGGGACTGGACCCCCGCCTGGCGCACCCGAAGGCGTGCAAGCTCGGCAAATTCGAGGGTGGGCAGCTCCAGGGCGGGCAGGGCTCCACGGAGCGCCAGCTTCTCGCCGCCCGCCAAATCGGGCAACCCTTCTGCCGCCCCCGCAGCGACGGTCGACGCAGGGTCCGCCGCGCTGAGTGGCACGATCTCGAAGTCATAGAAGACCGTATCTTCCCGGGGGAAATAAATGACAATGCTGAACACCGTCACCATGGAAAGATGGAACAGGCCTGAAGCCAACAACGCCCAATAAAAACTGCGCTGTTCTTCCCGTTTACGAAAGCGGTTGTACCAGATTCCCGTGGGCGTCGGTGCTCCCATAGGCGTCACTGCTCTGCGGGCGGTTGGGCGGCGAATCCATAATGTTGAATACCCGCCGAGCTGGCAAAGCCCAGCACCTTGACCAATCGGCCATAGTCCACATGGGTATCAGGACGAAGCAGGACCACCGCATCGGGCTTTTTCTCACTGAATTCCGCCAGCGTGCTCGCAAGTTCATCCCAGGATCCGATCGAGACCTCGTCGACGTAGATTTCGCCACCATCGTCGGGGCCACCCACGCCGGGCTTCAGGGAGATGACCAGTTCTTTGTGCTCCATCGTGTTGGTGCCTTCACTCTCGGGAATTTCCACGGGAATAGAGGTCTGCACAACAAACGTCGAGGAAAGCATGAAGAAAATGAGCAACTGAAAGACCACGTCAATCAACGGGGTCATTTCCACGTTGGCGACGATTCTGCGCTTGTTATTGCGTTTGAATTTCATGGTCCTAGATCTCGCGTTCGCCCTGGTTGCGGGTAAGGAGTTCCACCAATTCGGCTGAACTGATTTCCATTTCCACCACCATATTATCCACCCGCGTCACCAACCAGTTATACACCACCAGAATCGGAATCGCCACTGCCAGACCGGCCGCCGTGGTCACGAGGGCGTTGCCGATACCCTCGGCCAAATCGGAAGGGTTCACCTGACCGCGCTTATTCTGAATCTGCGCGAAGGCCTTGATCATACCGGATACCGTACCCAGCAGCCCGAGGAGGGGCGCAATGTTGGCGCAAGTAGCCAGCGCCGAAAGGTGGCGCTCCAGATGGGGCATTTCGAGATTGCCCGCATCTTCGATGGCTTCACGAATTTCTTCTTTACTGCGGTTATGCTTGAGGATACCCGCCTTCATAATGCGGGCCACGGGCGCATCGGTCTCGTCGCAGATATTGATGGCTTCCTGAATTCGATTCTGGCGCAGGATCTGGCGCATGGTATCCATGAACTCGCGCGTATCGATGGTGGCACGACGCAAGAACCGAAAGCGATCCCAGATAATGGCCAGGGCAACGCAGGAACAAAACATGATGGGCCACATCAAGATGCCACCCTGCGAAATAATCTCAAATGACAAGAACGGTGAATCAGGCACGCCTGCTACTCCTATGAACTGGATTGAAGACCGCTCACGCGGCACGCGGGTTAATGACTTACAAGGGTCCCAAGACCCTGGCGGGTAAATATTTCAAGCAAAAGACTGTGGGATACGCGACCGTCAATAATATGCGTCTTCCGCACCCCGGCGGTCAATGCATTGATACAGGCTTCTACTTTGGGAATCATGCCCCCCGCAATGACACCGGAGGCCGTCAGTGACGCCACTTCATCCGTCCGCAACTGGTGAATCAATGAGCTCGGGTCTTTGACGTCCCGCAACAGGCCGGGGGTATCGGTCAGGAAAACCAGCTTTTCGGCGCGCAGCGCCCCCGCCACTTCACCGGCAGCCGTATCGGCATTAATATTCCACGTGCCGCCCTCGGCGTCGGTCGCAACGGGTGCGATCACCGGCACCAGCCCCGCCGAGGTCAGGGTCTGGATAATTTTCGTATTGACCTGGGTAATCTCTCCCACGTGCCCGATATCGGAACCGTCGGCAGGCACCTTTTTCTGGGCGAAGAGCAGGTTGCTGTCCTTACCCGAAATACCCACCGCGTTACCGCCGGCCGTGTTGAGCAGACTGACGATGTCTTTGTTCACCGTGCCCGCCAACACCATCTCCACCACTTCGATGGTCGCATCGTCGGTAATGCGGAGTCCCTGGGGACTGAAGGTGGGTTGAATGTTCAACCGCTTCAAGGTGTCGTTAATCGCCGGGCCACCGCCGTGAACGATCACGGGGTTCATACCCACATACTTCATCAACACCACATCGGTTGCGGTGCTACGTCGCAGGGCCGGGTCGAGCATGGCCGCGCCACCGTATTTGATAACCACGGTCTTGCCCTCGAATTCCCGGATGTAGGGCAGGGCTTCGATGAGTACGGCTGCTTTTTGAATGTATTCTTCCATGCTTCTCGCTTTTTCCCCGACAGGCGGCACACGCTTCTTTCCGGAACAACCGGAATCAGGTGCGGTAGTCGGCATTAATCGATACGTATTCGTGGCTCAGGTCAGAGGTCCAGAAGGTGGCCGATCCCGATCCTTCGCCCAGACTCACATTAATAAACAGGTCCGTCTCGGCCATGATCTTCGCGGCGAGGGCTTCATCGAAGAGGGTCGGCAACCCCTCCAGCACCACCGCCAGGTCACCCAGAAAGATACTCAGGCACTCGGGATAGAATTCCACGCCGGAATAACCCGCCGCACAGGCGATCCGTCCCCAGTTTGCATCTTCGCCAAAAAAAGCGGTCTTGCACAACTGAGAATGGGCAATGCTGCGGGCCACGGTCTTGGCGTCGGCATCATTCGCGGCACCGGTGACGTTAATTTCCACAAACTTGGTCGCCCCTTCCCCATCCCGCACCACCACCTTCGCCAGGGCAACGCACAGCTGCTCCAGGGCCTCGCTAAAGCGCTCAAAATCGTCTGTGCCGGGTTCCAGCGCCGATTCCATGGCTTGGCCATTGGCCAGACACAAAACGGCGTCTGAGGTGCTCATATCGTTGTCGATACACATGCAATTGAAGGAGCGTTCCACACATTGCAACAGCACGGTCCGCAAATCATCCGCTCCGATACGGGCATCGGTGGTAATCACGCCAATCATGGTGGCCATATTGGGCGCTATCATGCCCGAACCCTTGGCCATGGCACCAATGCGGACGGGGCCCGTCGACAGGGTGATCTCCAGGGCCATTTCCTTGGGCACCGTGTCTGTCGTCATGATGGCCCGGGCTGAATCGCCATTTCCGCTGGCGGACAGGGCGGCCATGCAGCCGTCTGCCCCCTTTAGGATCCGGTCCATAGGCAGGGGCACGCCAATAACGCCGGTGCTCAACACCGCCACTTCCGTGGTGGGTATTTCCAGGCCGAGGCAAAGGTGCTCTGCCGTGGCCTGGGCATCACGGACGCCGATACTGCCGGTGCAGGCATTGGCGTTGCCACTGTTAATAAATATGGCACGGCCCGCGCCACGAATACACACGCCCTGGGTCCATTGAATGGGCGGGGCCTTCATCACGTTGGTGGTAAAGGTGCCCGCAATAGTTGCTTCCGAATCACTTGCCACGAGGGCGCAATCCAGATTGCCGAGGCCCTTGCCCTTAATATCAGCAACCACGCCCGAAGCGCGATAGCCCTGGGGGGCGCAAACTCCACCGTCTATAATCTTCATGGGGCAAAGGCTCCGTTAAGCAGACCCGTCGTTTCGTCCAAACCAAACATAAGATTCATACACTGCACGGCCATACCGGCGGTGCCACCCACCAGATTGTCGATGGCACTGGCGATTACGATATTGCCGGTCCGCTTGTCGGTTACCCAACCAAAGTCGACGAAGTTACTACCCCGGACATATTGCACTTCCGGAAGCACCCCTTCGCCAAGGACCCGGATGAAGGGCTCGCTTTCGTACGCGGCATAATACCCTGCCAGGTCAAAAGGTTCCGTAGGACGAATCACAATCGTGGAATGTATTCCCCGGGTCATGGAGGTGATGTGGGGCGTGTACTGCACGGTCATCTTAAAATCGAGGGCCTGTTCAATTTCCGGGATGTGCTGGTGCACCCCCACCTTGTAGGCCTTGAAGTTCTCATTCATCTCTGGAAAATGGAGTGCCGCACTGGGGGTACGCCCCGCCCCGGAGACACCCGAGACCGAATTTATAACGATGGGCGCATCATCCAGCGGGGCCGAAAGGAGAGGACGGAGGGGCGTGATGATGCTGATGGGGTAACACCCGGGCACCGCAACGAGATTGGCTCCGGGAATCTGATCCCGCCAGCCGGGCACGTAACCATAGACCGCTTCATCAAGCAGCTCAGCCGCCGTGTGGGTCTCTTTGTAGTATTCCTTGAAGAGGTCCGTATTCTTAAGTCGGAAGTCGGCACCAATATCAATGACGCGAACCCCTGCGGCGCGAAGTGCCTGCACGGGGGCCATGGATTCTTTTCCGGGCACACCGATATAGACGACATCGCATGATGCCGCCAGGGCTTCGGGATCAAACTCGGTAAAGACCAGGTCGGTGAGAGACCGAAACGCGGGCAACTGGCTATCAAGCCGCTTACCTACGGCGCTGGTCGAGACCACCGCAACCACCTGAACGCCCGGGTGCGGAAGAAGCAGCCGGAGTAGCTCCCGACCGCCATATCCTGTCGCGCCTATAATGCCAACTCGAATCATAAAAAAACACCTCTATGTAAAGCCCGTAATTATAGGCTGCAACCCCGGAGCCTTTCAAACGAGCCATGGATATGACCAACCCGATAGCTCGCTTTTTCAGGCCCATTCGGCGAAATAAGGACGCCCCTGACCCGACGGATGGAGCCCTTCCCCGGACCGAATACTATGCGCATTTTCAGCGCCCTCAGGGGCGCCAGGTGCTGCCGTCGCCGAATACGGTCATGAAATCGATGGTGTCGCTATGGCAGGACAGCTCAATCAGCTTGGCGCCCTTGCGCACGTCGTCGCCATAGCCCCCATAGCCCGTGGACCGACCATAGGAAAAAATCACGTCATTCTCTTCGAAATAACAGTCATTCCGATGGCTGTGCCCGCAAAAACAGGCCCGAACATTGCCCAGCGCCGTTATCAGGTCCGCCCCGGTATCGGCCTCGTCTCCCCAGGAGAGCACGTCCTCCAGGGCAATGCCTTGGGCGCGCCCTTCGTCAATCGCAGTCTGGTAACGCCGGAGTGGGATGTGGAAAAAGACCAACGCAGGCACCAGGGCACCCCGTTCCTGGTGGAGCGCCTCGGTACGGTCCCGAAGCCACGCCAGGTCCTTTGGCAATTGCCAACGGCTTCCGGTATTCACAAAAAAGACGTCCCACGCCACCGTGCCGTCGCTACGGGTGAGGGCGAGGTGACTTTCGCCCCGGGGGGTCATTTTTGGTGCCCCATAGCGGGCCGTAGCCGCCAACAGGGCCTGGGAGGCCGCAAAATCGGCGGTATAGTCGTGGTTACCCCAGGTAAAGGCCCAGGGCGTCTCCAGGGAAGCGAGAAATTCCAGTTCCCGCGCCATCCACATGGGTGCCGCGTCGGCATGACCATCGCCGCACCAGATATCACCCGTTACCGCCAGAAAGTGGGGTCGGTGCCGGGCAACCATGGCCCGCACATCCGCACGGGTCCGCTCGTTCTCAAATTCGCTTTGGTCCGAGTGAAAATCGGTGAGCTGAAGAATTCGAAAAGCATCCGTGTCCGAAAGGGGAAGGACATTCGTCATGGCGTCGTCGTTCATGAAGTCCGTGCTCCCCGTCACGTCAGGGAGATTTTCCGCCGTTCCAGACCACCGGCCCCACGACGGAGCACGGTTACTTCGTTGATGCCGTGGCCCAGCAGATATTCACGGGCCTGCGGGATGCCCGCACCCACTTCACCGGCACGGTGGGCATCATCCCCGAAACAACACGCCACGCCCAGATCCCGCGCGGCTTCCAGAAGCCAGGGTGCCGGATAGGGCGTCGCAAGGCCCTTTCGGTAGGCCGCCGTGTTGATGTCGAGGATTCCACCCTGTTCTTTCGCCAGCGCCAGCACCGCTTTTGCACGGTCCCGCACGGCCGGGGTCTCCAACGCCGGGTCCTCCCCACCATGGCGACGAACCAGGTCGAGGTGGCCCAACACCTCCGGGCGCAGGGCGACCATCATTTCGGCCACCGTGTCGTAATAACGAAGGGCCAGTTGCTCCAGCCCCCCACACGCCGCGACGGCGTCGTCGAACCACGCGCGGGTGTAGTCGATAATAATGCCATCGACCCAATGGACGGAGCCTACGATATAGTCGAGTTCGTAGCGCTCCCGAAAACCCTGCATCACAGACGCGTAACGGTCCACGGGCACCACTTCGATTTCGAATCCTACCAGCAATTCAATCTGGTCGGCATAGGCCGCCTGTAATCGGCGCCCTTCCACCACGTAGTCGGCGAAGAGTTTTTCGAGGTGGGTCACATCCCAACCCATGGCCTTTTCTTCGGCGTACACCAATTCCGGGTCGAGCCGGGGGGCATGTTCGCTTAGGCCATAGGTCGACATGCCCTGGGCAACCGCACGTTGGACAAGTGCTTCCAGGGCACCTTCGGCGTGGTCGCAATAGGCACCGGAGTGGCCGCCGTGGAGGGAAACCATCCAGGGGCTATCGGCTGGGTCGTGGGACATGAAAACTACTTTCGTTGAATTGGAGGAGCTCTTGTCTCACAAGCTTACTAAAGTGAACGACCTCCACCCAAGGTCGGGGAAAACGTTACCAACTCCACGGGCGACTTCCCCCGCATCCCAATGTTATGCTGACCCCGGTCAATCTGAAACACGAATTGGAGCAAAAAATCATGTCAACACACCACGCCACCATTGCCTGGACCCGTAGCACCGACGATTTTGTCTACGACACCTACAGCCGTGATCACACCATTGCCTTCCCCAACGGCCAGCAGCTCAACGCTTCCGCCGCACCGGAATACGTGGGGAATGCTGCGTGCGTGGATCCAGAAGAGTCCCTCATTGCGGCCCTGTCGAGCTGCCACATGCTGACCTTCCTCGCCATCGCCGCGAAAAAGCGTTATGTCGTCGACAGCTACGAGGACGCTGCCACGGGGCATCTGGACAAAAACGCCGCGGGCAAATTCGCCATCACCCGCATCGAGCTTCGTCCGAAAATAACCTTCAGCGGAGAACGGCAACCCGATGCCGAGGCGATTGCGGCGCTCCACGACAAATCCCATGAACATTGCTTCATCGCCAACTCCATCACCGCCGAAGTTGTCGTCCTGCCCGCGAAATAGGGCTGCCCGAAATGAACATCGATTCGGCTTCAGAAAAGAAACTGTACCGTATTGACCCCATAGACAGGCCCTGTTAGCATTGAGGCCAACCAAGCACCACTCACCAACGAAGGAGCAAATTTCATGTTGTCCGCAATACTTTTCGGTGTCGCAGCCGTCGCCCTGGGCGGCCTTCACGACCCGGCCACCGTTACTTCCCTGACCACCGGCTACAAATTTACCGAAGGGCCCATTTGGCTCGCCGATGGCACCCTGCTGTTTTCCGACATCCCCGCCAATCGCATTTACACCGGCACCGGAAAAGTTTTCCGTGAACCAACCGGCAATTCCAACGGGCTGACCCTGGACCACGAAGGCAGGCTCATCGCAGCCGAACACACGGGGCGTCGTATTTCCCGCACGGAAAAAGACGGCACCATAACCGTCATCGCCGACCAGTATGATGGCAAAAAGCTGAACAGCCCGAACGATGTGGTGGTCCGCAGTGACGGCGTCATGTTTTTCACCGACCCGCCCTATGGCCTGGAAGGGGGCATTGAGAATTCGGCGCTCGGCTTCAGCGGTACCTATGGCGTCGATCCCAAAACGGGCACGGTAACCCTCGTAAGCAAAGATTTCGTCAAGCCCAATGGCCTGTGCCTCTCCCCCGATGAGAAAACTCTCTACGTGGCCGACACGGAAGGTGCCCATGAAGCCTCTGACATTCTTGGCGACATCATGGCCTACACCCTGGGCGAAGACGGCACTTACGGCAACGGACGCCTGCTCTGCCACCTCCCAAAACCCGACGGCATCAAGGTGGACGTGAAGGGCAATATCTGGGCCACCTGTAAGGAAGGGGTGAATGTCTACAGCCCCGATGGCAAACTGCTGGAATCGGTAAAGGTCCCCGAAGAGCCCAAGAATTGTAGCTTCGGCGGTGAAGACGGAAAGACCCTCTACATCACCGCACTCACCAGCGTATACACGGTGCAATGCAATGTGGAAGGCGTCTACCCCGCGAAGAAATAAAAGTACATCCCAAAAAAACATTTTCCCGGAGGGGGGACTTTCGAGTCCCTCCTTTTCTTTGCTTCAAGTGGATAGGTCTCTGGGTACAGTTACCGATTGATTGACAACCCGATTCCAATACATCACGACCCGCTGCAATCGAAAACTGTCCCCGTCATAGGGCTCAACCTCAATAAAAACCAGTCATCGAATTCGGAATTAAACGAAGT